>JAKLFO010000034.1 GCA_022711155.1 Candidatus Bipolaricaulota bacterium | reverse complement strand
CGCCCCCACCGCGCAGGTGGAGATGGCCAAGGGCGTCCTGGACCCCGAGAAGCTGGAGAAACTCAGCGACTACGTCTTCAAGCAGCGGGAGGCGCTCGCGGCGGAGCAGGATCGGCTGCGCCGTTCCATCGCCTTCCAGCGCCGACAGAAGATCATCGACAAGCTCCGACAGGCGCAGACCGAACGAAAGGGAATGGACGAGCGGATCGGAACCCTCGAAACAGAGGTCGCGGCGCTCGACCGCGAGATCGAGAACAAAGAGTGGGAGCTGGAGGGCATGCAGGACGACCTCGGCGGCGGGCCGCAGATCGCGCTCGTCAAAGAGGTGGAGCGCCTCCGTTCCGAGTCCCTGCACAAGCAGGCCGACATCCAGTTCAAGCGCCAGCAGATGGCGAACATCCAGGAGATGATTGACGAGATCTCCCGCGTGCGCGCCGCGGCGGCTCCGGTCCCGACGGCGAGCAGCGCGGGGCGCGAGAACGCCGCCGTGCAGGCGCTCATCGAGCGCAAGCGCGGGGGCGTGTACGGCACGATCGCGTCCCTCTCGTCTCCCAAGGCCGGCTTCGAGGTCGCCCTCGAGACCGCGGCGGGCGGGAGCCTGTCCGATCTCGTCGTGGACTCGCGCGAGACGGCGATCGAGTGCATCAACTTCCTCAAAGAGAAGCGCCTCGGTCGCGCGCGCATCCTGCCTCTGCGCCGCCTGGTCACGGTGCGCAAGAGCCTCTCCTCGGCCGAGGCGACCAAGCTCGCGGGGGTGATCGACTACGCGATCAACCTCGTCGAGTTCGACGAGAAGTACCGACGCGCGTTCGAGTACGTCCTCTCGGACACCCTCGTCGCCGAAAGCCTCGAGGCGGTGAAGGACATCGATGGCGTCCGGGTCGTCACGCTCGACGGCGACATGCAGAGCAAGGGCGGCGCGATGAGCGGCGGGTACCGCCCGCAGCCCGGCGCGGCGAAGAAGGAGGAGCCGACAAAGCCCAAGGGAAGCGCCTTCGACATCGTGCAGCGGCGCGAGCACATTCTGAAACTCCGCCGCGAGGCCGAGAGGCTCGAAGAGGAGCTCGGCGAGCTGGCGACGCGGCTTGAGACCGCGGAGAAGGACCTCGCCGCAGCGCAAGAGACGTCGTCGCGCGCGAAGGGCGAAGCGTCCGCGCGGAGCGACAAGCTGCACCAGTTGCGTGAGAAGCGGCGCGAGAGCTACCAGGGTCTCGAAAACCTACGCCGTGCGCTCACGCGATACGAACGCCAAGAGGCGGAAGCGCAGGCGGAGCTGGAAGCGATCGGCGACGCGTCCGACGCCGCGCCCGTCGACCTCCTCGACGAGCCGCTGCGCGAGCTGGAGCGCCGGCTGGAACAGGCGGGTCGCGACCTGAAGCGGCTCGAACCTGTGAACATGCGGGCCATCGATGACTACGCGGCCTACGAGGCCGAGTACAACCAGTTCCGCGAGCGAGTAGACGCCTTGGAGAGCGAGAAGCGGGAGATCGAGCATCTGATCGGCGAGATCGAGGAGAAGAAGCGGCAGCGCTTCCTGGAGACGCTCGGCTCGGTGGGACAGAAGTTCGACGAGATCTTCCGCAGGCTGTTTGAAGGCGGAAGCGCGTCCCTGGCGCTGGAGGTCGAGGGCGACATCTCGTCCGGGCTCTTGATCCGTGCGAATCCTCCCGACAAGGAGCCGCACGTGATCGATGCCCTGTCCGGCGGCGAGCAGACGCTCGTCGCCACCGCGTTCATTTGCGCCTTGCAGGAGCACCAGCAGGCGCCCTTCTTCATCCTGGATGAGATCGACGCCGCGCTCGACATGATGAACACCAACCGGCTGGCGCGCATGCTGAAGGACTACGCCCAGCGCATACAGGTGATCGTTGTCTCGCACAATGAGGAAACAGTTCGCCATGCCGACCGGGCCTACGGCGTGACAATCAAGCACGGCGCATCGGAAGTGCTGGCCCTGAACCTGAGCTAGAGGAGACCGGAAGCGTGGAGATGACGTTGATTGCGGCGGTTCCGATTGAGGAACTGGTCGGCGAGAGCTGGGAGGGGGTTCTCCACCGGCTCACGGCCGACATGGACCCGTGGGATATCGACATCGCCGAGTTGGCCCACCGCTATCGCGCGTACCTGCAAGCGCTTCGGGAGCTCGAGTTCACGGTGCCGGGACGGATGGTGCTGACGTGCTCCGTGCTCCTTCGCATGAAGTCTGACGTCCTCCTCGCGTCGGAACAGGCAACGCCGCGGGATGAACTGGTCGCGGAGCTGGAGCAGGCGGTCGACGAGGCGTTCGCCCTCGAGACGCCCCCGGACTCCGGCGCTTTCGCGCTCCCCGTCGTGCGCAAGCCGTCGCGCCAGGTCACGCTCTCCGACCTCAAGAAGGCGTTGGCCGGAGCGGTGAAGGTCAGCCGGCGGCGCGCCGAGCGGTTCATCGAACGAGCCGCGGAGGGCGACGAGCGCGATCCCTTCGAAGGGTTCGAGATCGGCGGCGAGGACTTCACGGAACGCCTCCACGGCGTGCTCGCGCGGATCAAGAAGCTTCTCTCCGGGCGGCGGATCCTCAGCTTCTTCCGTCTGCTCGAGAAGGGAGACAAGGACGAGCGGGTAGAGCGGTTCTTCGAGGTCCTGCATCTCGCGGCGGACGGCCAGATCTCCTGCACGCAGAAGGAGTTCCTCGGCGATATCTTGATCCGGTTGGAGTCGGAATCGTGAGCGCCGCGACGCTCTCTGCCGAGCTCTGATGGAGCACGAACCTGCACCACGCGGAAACGATCTCGCCCTGGTAGAGGCGGCGCTGTTCCTCGCCTCTCGCCCGCTGTCGCGGCGCGCGCTGGCCAAGATCCTCGGCGACGTGCCCGTGGCCTACGTCGATCAGTTGCTCGCCGACCTCCGGACGGCCTACGCCGACGCGAACAAGGGAATCGAACTCGTCCTCGAAGGCGGACAGGCCCTCCTGCGCGTCAAGTCCGCGTACGTCGAGCGCGTGGCCCATCTCGCCCCGCAGCAGGACATTCCCCAACCCGTGCTGCGCACGCTGGCGGTGATCGCCTACAACCATCCGGCGACGCAGGCGGACGTCGTGCGGACGCGCGGGAACAAGGCGTACGACCACATCGACGAGCTCGTCGACCGTGGCCTGGTGAGGACGGAGAAGCACGGGCGCACGCTCCTCCTTCATGTGACGGACGAGTTCCTTCGCCATTTCGGCCTGAGTACAATCGACGAGTTCCGTTTCCACGTCGCCGCGCCGACGGAGGCCGAACCCGAGAGCGTGCCGGTGACGGAACCGGCGACCGAAACGCAGGAGGCGAGTGATGGATAAGTGGGAGTGTACGGTGTGCGGCTACATCTATGACCCGGCGGCAGGCGATCCGACGACGGGCGTGCCCGCCGGGACGGCGTTCGAGGACCTGCCGGACGGCTGGACGTGCCCGGATTGCGGCGCGGCGGCCGAGCTGTTCGAGAAAGTGTAAGCGCCAAAGTCCGCCGCCTTCGTGCGGGGTCGAGCTGATCGAGGGAGTCTGGAGTTCCGGGACCGCCGCGTGTGCGCGGCGGTTTCTCCTTGCACAATCCGGACCGTATTGGTAGGATTTGTCCGGTGATACCCATGCCGGAGCGTGTATACCTGGACCACAGCGCGACGACGCCGGTCGCTCGGCCGGTGCTGGACGCCATGATGCCTTACTTTGACGCCCGCTTCGGGAACGCCTCGAGCCTGCACGAGTTCGGGCGCGAGGCGCGTCGGGCCGTCGACGAGAGTCGCCAATCGCTCGCGAGCGCGCTCGGCGCAAGCCCGGACGAGGTCGTGTTCACGTCGGGAGCCACGGAGGCGGACAACCTCGCCATTCTCGGAACGGCTCTGCGCCGAACGCAGGGCGGCCACTTGATCACCTCGCAGATCGAGCACGATGCCGTTCTGCGGTCGATGGAGGCGCTCCGCCCGATGGGCTTCGAGGTCACGATCGTGGGCGTCGACGAGTTCGGCCGGGTCAACCCTGAGGAGGTCCGCGCCGCTCTGCGCCCCGACACGTTCCTCGTCTCGATCATGGCGGGAAACAACGAAGTCGGCACGCTGGAGCCGATCGGCGAGATCGGCCGCCTGTGCCGCGAGCGCGGCGTGCTCTTCCACACGGACGCGGTCCAGGCGCTCGGCAAGGTCGATCTGCCGATGGACAGCGTCGATCTCCTGTCGGCTTCGGCGCACAAGATGCACGGCCCGAAGGGGGTCGGCCTCCTTTACGTTCGGCGCGGCATCCGGCTGGCCCCGCTCGCGCACGGCGGGGGGCACGAGAGAGGGGTGCGCAGCGGGACCGAGAACGTCTCCGGGATCGTCGGCTTCGCCGCCGCGCTCGACCTCGCTCTTCGCGAGCGAGCCGAGGTGACGAGCAGGATGCGTCGGCTGCGCGACAGGCTGATCCGCGAGGTCCTCAAGATTCCGGCAACGCGGCTGAACGGCCATCAGGTCGACAGCTTGCCCCACGTGACGAACTTCAGTTTCGCCGGCATCGAAGGGGAAAGCCTCGTCATGAAGCTGGACGAGCAGGGAATCGCGACGTCGACAGGATCTGCGTGTTCGTCGCCCAACCTCGAGCCGAGCCACGTGCTCGTGGCGCTATGTGTTCCCCTGTCCATGGCCCACGGCAGCCTGCGTGTCAGCACGGGGCGGGGCACTTCCGACGCCGAGATTGACCGGCTGCTCGAGGCGCTGCCGCGCGCGGTGGCCGAGCTGCGAGAGATGTCTCCGTTCAAGGTAGGTGAGTGATGTACAACGAGAAGGTCGTCGAGCACTTCCGCCAGCCGCACAACATGGGGAAGATGAGCGAGCCGTCGGCGGTCGGCCGCGTGGGCAACATGCTCTGCGGCGACGTCATGTGGTTCTACATTCGCGTCGAGCCGGACGCGGGCGGGCGCGAGATCATCTCCGACGTCTCCTGGGAGACGTTCGGCTGCACGGCCGCGATCGCCACCTCGTCGATGATGTCCGATCTTGCCAAGGGGAAGACGCTGGACGAAGCGATCGCGATCACGAACCGCGACGTCGCGGACAAGCTGGGCGGCCTGCCGGCTGTCAAGATGCACTGCTCGGCGCTGGCCGCGGACGCGCTCAACGAGGCGATCCACGACTACCTGACAAAGCAGGCGCGCCCCATTCCGCAGGCCCTCGCGGTGCGCCACGAGCGCATCCAGAAAGAGATGGCGTCCCTGGAGGAGCGGTACAAGGCGTTCCTGAGCAAGGATCCGAAGGCACAGCAGGGCGAGGCACCGGCGTGCAGCTGACGAAGAAGGCGAGCTACGGCCTCATCGCCGCCGTGGAACTCGCTCGGGCGCCTGAAGGCACCCCCCGATCGGCCTCGTGGATCGCCCTTCGGTACGACCTTCCCGTCGCGTTCATCGAGAAGATCCTCCACGAACTCAAGCGGGGAGGCCTCGTCGCGTCGCGGCAAGGGTGCTGCGGCGGGTACGAGCTCAGCGTCCCGGCGCACCGCGTGACCGTTCTGGAGATCCTCGAAGCGCTTGGTGAAGGTCTCGATCTCGTCGACTGCCTGGAAGGCCGAACGTCGTGTCGGCTGACCGGAGTCTGTCCGACGAAGGGTGCGTGGAAAGCCATCAACGACCGCTTCCGCGACCTCCTCGACGGGGTCTCCCTCGCCGACCTCGAGGGCGGGCAGGCTCTCGGGGAGGGAAGAGCGACATCTAGCGTTCCACACGGCGTTGCGCGCGTCGGGGAGGCTACGTGATGTACATTACGGACGGATCGCGGACCTTTGTGCTATAGTCGCGTCACGAAAGAGAACCCCCTCATCTTTTTCACCACCCGGAGAGGGCGGCCTGGCGAGAGCTGGGCCGCCCTTCACTTTCGGATCGTGTTGGCTACAGGAAATGCAGGATGTGGTGGTAGTAGAAGTAGAAAGTCGGCAAGGCGAATAGGAGTCCATCGATCCGATCGAGCGCGCCGCCGTGCCCGGGCAGAAAGAAGCCGGAATCCTTCACGTTGGCGGCCCGCTTGAGCTTGGAGGCGAACACGTCGCCCAACTGCACGGCCCAACCGACGAAGAACGACGAGGCGACCACGTGGGGAAAGCCTCGCCAGTAGACGAAGTCGTGCCACTGAGGATCGAGAAACGCCGCGACCATGACCGCCCCGATCGTGAAGACGAAGCCGCCCGCCACGCCCTCCCACGTCTTCTTGGGGCTCACGTTGGGGAACGCCTGGTGCCTGCCGATGGCCGAGCCGACGAAGTACGCGCCGGTGTCGTAGCCGAACACCATCAGGAGGGCGACGATCCCGTTTGCCGCGCCGGTCATGGGGGTCTGGCTGGGCGAGCCGAGGTAGATCAGGTAGAAGTAGTGGAGGAGCCACGGGATGTAGAGAAGCCCGAAAGCGCCGGCCACCGCCTGGAGGAAGCCCGTCCGGTGCGGCATCACGGCGAGATAGCGGAGCACCTGGTAGGCGACGGCGAACAACAGGACGACGTCGGCGTAGCGCCCGTCCCAGACGAGGTAGCTGAGGACGAGGAGCGGGATCCAGATGAGGAACTCGGGCGCGGCCAGCGGGATGTCCAGCTTCCTCATGAGGTGGAGGTACTCGAGCGCCGTGAGGTAGGCGACGGCGAGGATGAGCGCGCCGGCGATCCAGCGGACGTCGAACCTCGCGCCGACGTACACGATCCCGAGCACTACGCTGCATCCGACGACGCCGCTCACGATCCTCTTCACCAGGTTCATGCCGTGGCCTCCTCGACCGCACCGAATCGCCGCGTCCTCGTCTGGTACTCCGCGAGCGCACGCACGAACTCTGCCGGCGTGAAGTCGGGCCAGAGCGTCTGCGCGAAGTGCAGCTCGGCGTACGCGGACTGCCACAGGAGGAAGTTCGACACCCTCTCTTCGCCGCTCGTCCGGATCACCAAGTCGGGGTCTGGCGCGCCGGCCGTCTCGAGGAAACCGGCAAAGACGTCCGCATCGACGGCGTCGGGTCGGAGGCGGCCGGCGACCGCTTCCTCGGCGATCCGCCGGGCCGCTGCCGCGATCTCCTGCCTCCCCCCGTAGCTGAGGGCAATCGTGAGGCGCAGTCCGCGGTTGTCTCGCGTTGCGGCGACGGCCTCGCACACCTCGCGCCGCAGGCGATCGGGCACGCGGCTGAGGTCGCCGATGACGCGAAGCTGGATTCCCGCCTCGGCAAACTCGGCGAGCCGCGAGCGGAGGAAGTCGGAGAGAAGGTCCATCAAGAACTCGACCTCGCCTCTCGGTCGCGCCCAGTTCTCCGACGAGAAAGCGAAGAGAGTCAAGTACGGCAGTTCGAGTCGCGGGCCTACAAAGCGGATGAGGCGCTCGGCGGCGGCGGCGCCGGCGCGATGGCCGGCCGTCCGCGGCAGGCCGCGCGCCTCGGCCCAGCGGCCGTTGCCGTCCATGATGATGGCGACGTGCTGTGGAAGGCGGCCCTTGCGCACCTGCTCGAGGAGCGTCACGCCGCGCTCCCCCCGCGTGCTTGGAGGAGCGTGCGGCGGGCCTCCGCGACGACGGTCAAAGACCCGGTCACGAGAATTGTGTCGCGCGGATCCGCACGGGTCATGAGATCGCACACCCCCTCCTCGACCGAATCATAGCGAATCGGCCGTCCGCCGGCCTCTGTCACGCGATCGGCAAGGGCCGTCGCCGAGAGGGCGCGCGGGCTGCGCGACGCGGTGACCGCGATGCGGCCGAAGCGGGGCGCAAGCGCCGCGACCACGCCCGCTACGTCCTTGTCTGCCAGGATGCCGAGGAGGAGAACGCGCCGCTCTCTATCCGGCTCCCAATCCACAATGGCGCGCGCTACCGCGTCGGCGCCGGCCGGGTTGTGCGCGCCGTCCAGGATCACGGTCGGCGCCGACTGGACAACTTCCCAGCGCCCCGGCCACTCGACCGAGGCCAGGCCGCCGGCCACGGCGTCCGCCGAGATGCGCCATCCTCTCTCGCGCAAGGCGGCCACGGCGTCGAGCGCCCGGCGCAGGTTGTCCAGCTGGTACGCGCCGAGGAGCGGGAGCCTGACTTCCGGCGGCAGATCGTCGCCGCGGACGGCGTAGAGGGCGAAGCGCCCGGCACGCCCCCGTCGTTCCACATCCGTGCCGGCGCGGACGAGGGGGGCGCCGACGGCCGCGCATTCGCGCTCGACCACGGCCGCGACCTCGCCGGACAGCGCGCCGACGACCATGGGGACGCCAGGCTTCGCGATGCCGACCTTCTCCCAGGCAATCTCGGCCTCGGTCGTGCCGAGGAGGGCCGTGTGGTCGAGCGCCACATTCGTGAGGACCGTGACGACTGGCGTGACGACGTTCGTGGCATCGTAGCGGCCGCCGAGTCCCACCTCGACGACGGCGAGGTCGACCTCGGAGCGGCGGAAGTGCTCGCACGCGGCGGCGGTCAAGGCCTCGAATTGGCTCGGTACGTCGGGGCTCGCGTCGAACTCGGGAGCGAGCGCCGCCACGACGTCCGCGAAGGCGGCGCGCTGCATCCATTCTCCATCGACGCAGATGCGGTCCAGGAAGTCGACGAGGTCGGGCGACGTGTAGCGCCCGACGCGCCAGCCCGCGGCGCGCAGGACGCTCGCGAGCATGGCGACGACCGACCCTTTGCCGTTCGTGCCCGTGACGTGGACGGCGGGGAAGCTCCGCTCAGGGTGGCCGAGGCGGGCGAGCAGGCGGTTGACCCGCTCGAGCCCGGGCTTCACATCGAACCGCGGGAGCCGGTCGAGAAGGCGACGCGACGCGTCGTACTCCATCTACGCTCCGAGCGATGCGAGGTTGGCCCGCAGACGGTCCCGCTTCTGCCGGAACTCGTCTTCCTTGCCCCGCTCTTTGGCCACGACGTCCTCCGGCGCCCGCGCGAGGAACTGCTCGTTCGCGAGCTTCGCCTGGACCTTGTCCAGCTCCGCTTCCGCCGCCGCGAGGTCGGCGCGCAATCGCTTCGTCTCGGCTGCGACGTCGATCCACTCGGCCAGCGGGACGTAGACCTCCGCGTTTGTGAGGATCTGCCGCGCGGACCCGGGCGCCGGGCGAAGGTGCGCGCCGGCATCCCAGGACTGGACGCCGCACAGAGTCGACAGCACGGCCGTCTTGTCGCGGAGCGCGGCGACAAGCACTGGATCGCTCGTCTGCACGAGCACGTCGAGCCGCGCCGCGGCGGGCACACTCAGCTCGGCGCGCAGGTTGCGCACGGCTGTCGCGATCTCGCGCACGGATCGCATCGCGGCCTCCGCGCCTTCATCGCGTGCCCCGGCCTCTGGGAAGTGCGCCACGCAGACCGATGCGGGGCGCTCGCCAAGGACTTGCCAGATCTCCTCGGTGACGAAGGGGATGAACGGGTGCAGGAGCTTGACCGTCTCGCGCAAGACGTGGCAGAGGACGCCGCGCGCGGCGGGGTCGCCGGAGGCGAGGCGCGGCTTGATCATCTCCACGTACCAGTCACAGACGTCGTGCCACGTGAAGTCGTACAGCGCGTCTGCCGCGAGGTGGAAGCTGTACTCGTCGAGGCGCGCGGCCACGACGTTGATCGTGGCGGAGAGGCGCGACAGGATGTAGCGATCCTCCAACTCCGTCACGACGGCCGGCATCTGCGGCCGCTCGTCGCCCAGGTTCATCAGCGCGAACCGCGCCATGTTCCAGAGTTTGTTGACGAAGTTGCGGCCTTCGGCGAGATCCGACCAAGGCATGCGGACGGTGCGCCCCTTGCCCGTGGTGTGGGCCATCGCGAGGCGGAGGGCGTCGGCGCCGTACTCGGCGATCAGGTCGATCGGATCGACGCTGTTGCCTTTCGACTTCGACATCTTCTGATTCTTCTCGTCGACCACGAGGGGCGTGATGTACACCGTGCGGAACGGCACGTCGCCCATCACGTGGAGCGACGCCATGATCATCCGCGACACCCAGAAGAAGAGGATGTCGAACCCCGTCAAGAGGAACGTCGTCGGGAAGAATCGCTTGAGGTCGTCCGTGTCTTCCGGCCAGCCCATGATGGAGAAGGGCCACAGCCAGGAGGAGAACCACGTGTCGAGCACGTCCTCGTCCTGCCGCAACGCGACGTCCTTCCCGTAGTGGGCGCGGGCCGCCGCGGCGGCCTCTTCCGCGGACCGCGCGACGAAGACGCGCTCGTCCGGCCCATACCACACGGGAATGCGGTGTCCCCACCAGAGTTGGCGCGAGATGCACCAGTCGCGGATGTTCTCGAGCCAGTCGTTGTAGAGCTTCGTCCAGCGGTCCGGCACGAATTCGATCCGGCCGTCGCGTACGGCCTGGAGCGCCTTTCGCGCCAGGGGCTCCATGCGCACGAACCACTGCGTCGAGAGGAGCGGCTCGACGAGCGCGTCGCATCGGTCGCAGTGCCCGACGGCGTGCCGATACGGCTCGACCTTCTCGAGCAGGCCCTCGGCCTTCAGCCGCTCGACCACGGCCTTGCGCGCCGCGTCGCGGGCGAGACCCGCGAACGGCCCGGCGTTCGCGTTGAGGGTGCCGTCGGGGTTCAGGATGTTGACCGAGTCCAGGCCCTGCGCCTTGCCGATGTCGAAGTCCACCGGATCGTGCGCCGGCGTGACCTTCAGCGCCCCGGTGCCGAACGCCGGGTCGACGGCCTCCGTGCCGACGACCGGCAGTCGGCGGCCCAAGAGCGGAAGGACGGCCGCGGTCCCGATGAGCCGGGCGAAGCGCTCGTCGTTCGGGTGCACGGCGACGGCC
Organism: Candidatus Bipolaricaulota bacterium; assembly: GCA_022711155.1. GTDB lineage: Bacteria > Bipolaricaulota > Bipolaricaulia > UBA7950 > UBA9294 > CAIOGO01. Next base: position 5,523 of record JAKLFO010000034.1, on the reverse strand, counting down.
GTGTCTCCGAGCATCGTCTCAGGCCGCGTCGTCGCGATCGTCACGAACCCGCCGGTCTCGAGCGCGTAGCGGATGTAGTACAGGGCGCCGTCGACATCGCGGTGGTCGACCTCGAGGTCCGAAAGGGCCGTGCTGCAGCGCGGGCACCAGTTCGTCAGGTATTCGCCGCGATACACGAGTCCCTCGTTGTACAGCTGGACGAACACCTCGCGCACGGCGGCGGACAGCCCTTCGTCGAGCGTGAAGCGCAGGCGCGACCAATCGCACGAGCAGCCGAGGGCTTTCAGCTGCTCGATGATCTCCGAGCCGTACTTGGCCTTCCACTCCCACACGCGCTCGACGAACGCCTCGCGGCCGAGGGCGTGTCGGTCCGTGCCCTCCTTGGCCAGCATCTTCTCGACGACGTTCTGCGTCGCGATGCCCGCGTGGTCCGTCCCCGGGAACCAGCACGCCGCGTCGCCGCGCATGCGCCGATAGCGAATGACGATGTCCTGCAGCGTGTTGTTGAGGGCGTGCCCCATGTGCAGGCGGCCGGTGACGTTCGGCGGAGGGATGACGATGGAGAAGGGAGTCCCGCGAACGACGCCGGTCGACGTGCGGAAGTAGTCGCCCTCTTCCCAGAGGCGGTAGTTCCTCGCTTCGACTTCGGCCGGCTGGTAACGCTTCGAGAGTTCCATCTCTCCTCCATCCCGCGCGCCAGAGCGCGCAATTGTCTAGGTCCAGTCGCGGAGCGCGGGCACGTAGTCGTGCAGCTCGTCGGGCCGGAAGAAGAGAGCGAGCTCCCTCTGGGCCGACGCGAGCGAGTCCGAGCCGTGCACGAGGTTCATGGTGAGGTTGAGTCCGAAGTCGCCGCGGATCGTGCCCGAGCCCGCCTTCTGCGGGTTCGTCACGCCCATCAGGTTGCGGACGACCTCCACGGCGTTGTCGCCCTCGATGGCGAGAGCGACGACGGGCGACGCCGTGATGAACTTGACCAGCTCTCCGTAGAACGGCTTCTCCACGTGCTCGGCGTAGTGCTTGCCTGCGAGATCCGCGGTGACGTGGAGCATCTTCATTCCCGCGAGCTTCAGGCCCTTCTCCTCGAAGCGCGAGACGATGCGTCCGACGAGTCCCCGCTGGACGGCATCGGGTTTGCACAAGACGAGCGTTCGTTGTATGGACATCCTGTTCCTCCTAGGCGCGGCGGACGTAGCACCCACCGTCGGTCTCCGCGATGAGATCCTCAAGCTGCAGGAGCAAGAGGACGTGCGAGGCTTCGGTGGGGGAAAGGTCCGCGCGGGCAATGATATCGTCCACGTGGACTGGGTCAAAACCGATGAGATCGTAGACCCGCCGTTCCCGCGCCCCGAGGGAGACCTCCTCCGCCTCCTCGACGATCGGCGCGCGATCGGCCATCGAGCGAAGGTCCGGAAACTCCTCGAGCACATCGTCGATCGACTCGACGATTTTCGCTCCCTGCCGAATCAGGCCGTTCGTGCCTGCCGATGTCGCCGTGGTGATGTTGCCGGGCACGGCGAAGACCTCGCGCCCCTGCTCGAGCGCGAGGCGCGCCGTGATGAGCGAACCGCTGCGCTCTGGAGCCTGAACGACGACCACGCCTCGGCAGAGGCCGGCCAGGATCCGGTTTCGCTGCGGGAACGTCCACTTCGCCGGCCGCGTTCCCAGCGGGTACTCGCTGAGCGTGGTTCCCTCGACGGCGACGCGGTCAAACAGAATCTGATTGGACTTGGGGTAGCAGACGTCGGCTCCCGATCCCAGGACGGCGACCGTGTGTCCGCCGACGTCGAGCGTTCCTTGGTGCGCGGCTGCGTCGATGCCCGCCGCCAGCCCGCTGACGACGACGATCCCCTTGAGGGCGAGTTGGCTCGCGAGGCGCGCCGCAACGAGCTTGCCATACTGGGTCCCGCGACGCGTGCCGACGATGCCGATTGCGCGCGCCGTGTCCACGGGCAGTTTCCCGCGGACGTAGAGGGCGAACGGCGGGTCGTCGATCTGACGCAAGAGGACGGGGTACTCCGGGTCGACCAGAGTCACGATGCGAATGCCGCGCTTCTCGGCCTGGCCGATCTCCTCCTCGACGGCGGTTGCGTCGCGCGCCGAGGCGATGGCCTCCCCGAGCATCGACGATCCCAGGACAGCGCTGAGTTGGCCCGCGGGGGCGCCCCAGATCTCCTGGAACGACGCGAAGCGCTCGAGCAGCCTCTTGGCCCGCTTGGGCGTCAGCTGCGGGATCCGATTGAGCCCGATCAGGCACTCCCTCTCTGTGCGCATCATGGCGTAGCAGACTAGAAGCTCGTCTTCCTCCGGTCAACCGGCGATTGTCCGTGATCGCCGGCTGCGACGCCATCGTGGGCGTGGTGGAAGCGGAGCGTGCCGGCTCCGCGGAGCTGGGAAGGCCGGAGGACGATGGGACGAGCCAGGGCGAGGAAGAGGGCGAGGCCGGCCATCCAGAGTCCGATCCTGCCGTCCGCGGGAAGCGTCGTCCACGGCAGGCGATCTGCGGCGACGACGACGGCTTCGAACGCTCGCAGGGACCAGCCGAAGAGCGCCGCCGCAACGTCCGCGACGGGTCCGAGCGCCGCCAGGGCGAGGGCCAAGACGCCGAGCCAGAGCGCCAGGCTCGCGATGGGAATGGCGACGAGGCCGGCGACCGCCGTCCACACCTGGAGTCTCTCGAACTGCCACGCCAGGATCGGAGCCGCGCCTGCCTGCGCCGCGAGCGACACAAGGAACAGGTTGCCCGCGGCCCGCCGCAGGCGGCGGACGAAGCCGCGGCGGCCGGCCGGCCGCCGGAAGCGCGGCGCGAACGTGAGGAGGCCGGCCGTCGCAGCGATGCTCAACTGGAAGCCGACGTCGAAGAGGGATTCAGGCTGAATGAGGAGCAGGGCCGTCGCCGCCGCGGCGAGCGCGTTCATGGGGCGGATCGAGTCACGCAGGATGAGTCCTAGATCGGCGAGCACGCTGCCCGCGGCGACGAACGCGAACAGGAGCGCGGAGCGAGCGAAGCTGATCCACGGGCCGATGATCCAGACCGTGGCGAGCACGGCGACGGCGAGGAGCGGATACGCGACGGCGGGACGGACGCGAAGGGCGCGCAAGACCCACCACGCGCCCGCGAGGAGCACCGTCAAGTGCATGCCCGACACGGCGAGGATGTGGACGAGGCCCGTGCGCGCGAAGGCCTCTTCCGTCTCGTCGGACAGCGCGTACCGGTCTCCGAACACGTAGCTCTGGGCCAGGGCGAAGTCCGCGGGACGGAGCCGCGTCTGGAGAGAGCGGAGCAGGTTCTGTCGGACGACATCGCCTGCTCGGACGACGCTCGGCCGGCTTCCTTCGACCGACAGACCGGCCTCCTCGACGAACATCGTGGCGAATACGCCCTGGTGCCGGAGGTAGTCGCCGTAGTCGAACCCATCGAAGACGCCGGGCCGTTCCGCGCGTCCGGCGACGCGGACGCGGTCGCCGAAGTGAACGGTTCCGGCTGGCGCTCCGGGGCACTCCCACGTGACGAGGACTCTTCCCGGCAGGACGTCGGGCTGCACGGCGAAGCGGATTCGGTCGTTGCCCAGGCTGGCGTACGAGACGACCGATCCGGTCAACTCGGTGATCCGCGGGGTCCGCAACAGGAGCCAGTCGGGGAACTGGACGGGGGAGCCGGCGCGGAGCGCGGCGAGCGCCGCGACGGCCGCGAGGAGGAAGGCGGACCGGACGGCGCGCCGGCGCCGAAGGAATAGCGACGCGAAGAGCGCGGCGAGGACGCAGGCGGAGAGTAGAACCGGGCTCGGGTGGAACCGCGCCGCGGCCAGATAGCCCCCCACCAAGGCGGACAGAATGGCGACCATCGGTACGCGTGGCATGGAAGTAAGGAGGATACATCCTCAGGGTTTGCAGAGAGAAGCCGATCGTCTATAATGTCGCGTGGTCTTTGACATGGGGGTGATTGGCTTCGACGGAGCCGTCAAAGGAAGGTTGCAGGCGGAGCGTCGCCGTCTCCCAAATCCGGCGAAACAAACAATAACTGCGAACACAACGACTGCGACATACGCATTCGCTGTTCCTTCCCTTAACTAGGGAAGGCCGTCTGTTGGAGTCTCCCGCGGGCTCCTTCTAGGCGTCGACTAGCGGGTCTATCGCCCCGGGTGCTCTCCCCGGTGCGGTGAACTCCTGAGAGCTGGGGTCGCTTCCTCCCTCCTCGTGGGAGGCTGAGACCCGAGACCAAAACGCGAGGATAAGCCTGTAGACGCCGACCGGCGATTGCCTCGGACGCGGGTTCGACTCCCGCCACCTCCACCAGACGTCCCATCCAAGAACGGCGGCCGTGGGTCATGTCCTGCGGCCGTTTGTCCTTTTCCGCCCTCCCGGGCGCCACCACAATGCACGTGCACCGGGGGTGAAAGCTTGACGGGAGCTCAGGATTTCGACCAGATCATCGAACGGCGTGGGACCGATAGCATCAAGTGGGGTCTCTACGAGAAAGACGTCCTCCCACTGTGGATCGCGGACATGGACTTCCTCACGGCGCCGGCTGTCCGCGACGCGCTGCGGGCGCGCGTGGAACACGGGATCTTCGGCTACGTGGCGGAGCCGGCGGAGCTGCGGGAGATCCTCGTCGAGCGCATGCGACGGCTCTACGCGTGGGACGTGAGCCCGGAGGCGTTCGTCTTCTTGCCGAGCGTCGTCTGCGGGTTCAACCTCGTGCACCAGAGCGTGACGAAGCGCGGCGACGGCGTCCTGCTCCAGCCGCCCGTCTACTTCCCGATTCGCATCGCCCCGAAGAACTCCCGTGCCACCGCGCAGCCCGTCCCCCTCACCTATGGCGCGGACGGGACGTACGAAATCGACTTCGACGCGCTGGAGGCGGCCGTCACCAAGAAGACGAAGATGTTCATGCTCTGCAATCCGCACAACCCCGTGGGGCGGAACTACTCGGAGCAGGAGCTTGTGCAGCTTGGCGACCTGTGCGTCCGCCACCGCCTGACCATTTGCTCGGACGAGATCCACGGCGACTTCGTCTACGACGGGGCGCGCCACGTGCCGATCGCCTCCCTGTCGCCGGAGCTCGAGGCACAGACTGTGACGCTCATCGCGCCATCCAAGTCGTTCAACATCGCCGGGCTCCACTCCGCGGTTGCGATCATCCCCAGCAAGGAGCTGCGCGAGAAAGTCATCCTGGCCAAACGAGGGCTCGTCCCGAACGTCAGCGTCTTCGGCTACGTCGGAATGCTCGCCGCGTATCGAGACGGCGAGGACTGGTTCGCCCGGCTCTTCTCGTACGTGGAAGAGAATCGCAACTTCCTGCGCCGGTTCATCGCCGACGAGATGCCGGGAATCGCGTGCGGGTCCGTCGAGGCGACGTACCTCGCGTGGCTGGACTGCCGCGGAGCGCACCTGCTCGGCGACCCGGGCGCTGGTAAACAACGCCAGGCAAACCATTGACGCCAGGAATTGCTGCAGCATCGGGTTCGACTGCTTGTAGGCATTACCGAGGCTTTCCGGCAAGAGTTCCGGCAGCACGAAATACCA
>JAKLFO010000033.1 GCA_022711155.1 Candidatus Bipolaricaulota bacterium | reverse complement strand
GCCAATCCGGCTTCCGCGGTTCCTTTCCACGCACCAAATTCACGTTCAAGCTTCGGCTTCATCTCCGCCACCGTGACGTCTCCCACGACGATCAGCACGGCATTGTCAGGGCAGAAGTACCGCGCATGGAACTGCCGGAGATTGTGCGGGCTGCGGAGAAGAAGGGGCTTGGGCTTGTGGGCACAGGGGACTTGACGCATCGTGGCTGGATGGCGCACGCGCGCCATCTTCTGCGGCCCTGCGGAGACGGGGTCTACGGACTCGCGGGAGCGCGCTTCCTCGTGACCGGGGAGGTGTCGGTCGTCTGGCGAGAAGAGGGACGGGGGCGCCGCGTTCACTTCTTGCTCGTGGCGCCGTCGCTCGCTGCGGCGGCCAGGATCGGTCGCGCGCTGGGACGGCTCGGAAAGCTCGAGTCCGACGGCCGGCCGACGCTCGCGTGCTCGGCGCGGGCGATGGCCGACGCCGTCTGGGGCGCAGCACGGGATGCGGTCATCATCCCGGCGCACATCTGGACGCCCTGGTACTCGATCCTCGGAGCCCGCTCGGGGTTCGACTCGCTCGGTGAGTGCCTGGGTTCGTACGCCGAGCGTATCGTGGCCGTAGAAACAGGTCTATCGAGCGACCCGGGGATGTGTCGTCGCACGCGCGCGCTCGACGGGCTGGCGCTCGTCTCGTTCTCGGACGCTCATGCGCCCGATCGGCTGGGCCGGGAAGCGACGATCCTCGACCTCGAGGAGGTCTCCTATCCGGCCTTCGCGGCCGCGCTCGCCGACCCGGCGCGGCAACTTGGCACGGTCGAGTTCTTCCCCGAAGGCGGCAAGTACTTCCATGACGGACACCGAGCGTGCGGCGTGGCCGCGTCTCCGGCGGAAGCGCGGGCGCTGGGCGGGCGATGCCCGGCCTGCGGAAGGGTCCTCACGCGTGGCGTGCTCGGGCGCGTCGAGGAGCTGGCCGCTCGTGAGGTCGGCGAGCGGGTTCCCCCTTTCTACCCGACCCTGACGCTGGCCGAGATTGTGGCATTCATCCTCAGGAAGAGGCCCACGTCCAAGGCCGTCGTCCAGACGGTCGACGCGCTGGTCGAGCGCTACGGTCCGGAACTAGAGATCCTTCTCTCTCGTCCGACGGGGGATCTGGTCGACGGGGCTCCCGAAGGCTTCGCCGAGGCGATCGCCGCGGTTCGCGCCGGGCGAGTCGAGGCACAGCCGGGCTACGATGGGGTCTACGGCACCGTCCGCCCCCTCGTGTAGCGGGACGCCGCGCCGGCAGGGTCACGAACGGCGGCGCGCGAAGAACGCGTCGACGCGTGCCTGGAGCGATTCCTTCCGTTCCTCGGGCAGGAAGGCCGCGCGTGCGGCGTTCGTCACGAGGCGATGGACGTCGTCGCGCGTCAGCTTGAACGCCTTCGCGACCACCTCATACTCGTGCGTGAGGTCGATCTCCGACATGAGGCGGTTGTCGGTGCTGAGCGTGACTGGGATTCCGAGGCCGTCGTAGCGCTGGATCGGGTGATCGCGGTAGGTCGAGATGAAGTCGGCGATCTGCAGGTTGCTCGTGGGGCACATCTCGAGCGGGATGCCAAGCTCGGCGACGCGACGTTCGGTGCGGGGCGCCTGCAAAAGGTAGACGCCGTGGCCGATCCGCTCGGCTCCGAGGTCGACGGCCTCCTTGATCTGCTCGGGGCAGCAGCCCTCCCCTGCGTGGATCGTCACGTGGATGCCCGCATCGTGGGCGAACTCGACGGCCTTCCGGTGCTTGAGGGGCGGGAAGAGGCGCTCTGGACCGGCCAGGTCGATCCCGACCACGCCCTCGTTGCGGAACTGCGCGGCCAGCTGAACCGTCTCGATCGACTGCTCGGTGGACGCCTGCTTGAGCGCGGTGAGGATGAGACCGGACTCGATCCCGAACTCCTCGTGGGCGCGGCGCATGCCCGCCAAGACCGAGGCGACGACGTCGCGCGGCTTGAGCTCCAGGCGTGTGTGGAGGAGAGGCGCGAAGCGGATCTCCATGTAGATGACGTTCTCCGCCGCGGCGTCGGCGCAGAGCTCGTAGGCCGCCCGCTCGAGGGCCGTGGTCGTCTGGAGGAGCGGGATTGTGAAGTCGAAGGCGGCGAGGTAGTCCTCCAGGGGGCGCGAACCTCCGGGAACGACGGAGCGCCGGAGATCCTCGGTCGGAGGCAACCCGGCCTCGGGCGGCACGCGGCGAGCCAGTTCCTCGACGGTCGCCCATCGTAGCGAGCCGTCGAGGTGCACGTGCAGCTCGACCTTCGGCATCCGCCGGATCCATTCCGCCATGTCCATCCAATCTACGAGTCGCCGGAGCCATGGGCAACCCGGCAAGTCCCGGTGTCGCCTCGCGCTTCCACCGTCTATACTTCGCGGGATTGTACCCGGTGGGGGGGCGATGCGGATGGTGGAGGTCCTGTTCGTCACGGCGGGCGGTGTCGCTGTTTTCCTGTTTGGACTCAGGATCCTGAGCGAATCCCTACAGCGTGCGGCGGGCGATCGCATGCGGACGCTCCTCGAGCGCCTCACGGGGAAGGCCTATCGCGGCGTCTTGGTCGGCGCGCTGACATCCGGCATCCTCCAATCGAGCAGCATGGCCATGGTCCTGCTCATCGGGTTGATCAACGCCGGCATTCTCACTCTGTCGCAGGGTATCGGCGTCATGCTCGGTTCGGAGATCGGGACGACCCTTACCGCGCAGGTCGTCGCGTTCAAGATCGGCATCTACTACATGCCCACGATCGCCATCGGGTTCATCGTTTCCGAGTTGTTCCGCGGCAAGCGCGCCGGTGACGTGGGACGCATCGTGCTTGGCTTCGGGCTCCTCTTCCTCGGCATGAGCCTGATCTCGAGCGGGCTGAAGGGGCTTGCCGACAGTCCGAGCATCCTGCACCTCCTCGAGATGTGCGGCGACAACGTGTTCCTCGGCGTGGTCGTGGGCGCGGGAGTCACCGGCATCATCCAGAGTTCCTCCGCGATGACGGCCCTCGTCATTGGGTTGGGAAGCGCCGGGCTGATCACCCTGCCAGCCGCGATCGCACTCGTCTTGGGAGCGAACATCGGCACGACGGTGACGGCGCAGATCGCGTCGATCGGCGCATCGATCTCGGCCAGGCGCCTGGCCGTTGCGCAGCTCCTCGTGAACGTGGTTGGCGTCGCGGCGTTCATCCCGTTCTTGCCGTGGTACGCTGGCGTGGTGGCGGCGACGTCGCCGTCTCTCACTCGGCAGATCGCCAACGCCCACTCTTTCTTCAACATCGCGGTGACCCTTGCGCTGTTGCCTCTTGTCGGCGCGCTCGTCTGGCTCATGCGAAAGCTCGTTCGCGGCAAAGAGAAGACAGCACGTCCGGCGACCAAGTTCCTCGGCGAGGAGTTCCTGGCTACGCCCGCCATCGCCGTCCGCCAGGCGGAGCGAGAACTGCTGCGCATGGGAGAGATGACGGCGGCGATGATCCGCACGTGCAAGGACTCCGTTCTGGAGCGGGATGAGGAACGCGCGACGGAGGTGGAAGAGGTGGAGCCGACGGTGGACTACCTCAAGGACTCAGTCGACGCTTTTCTTGACAGGATCGACGGCAGCACCCTCAGCGGCAAAGACGAGCGTCGCCTCCACGTCCTGCGACACATCGTGGCCGACATCGAGCGCGTCGGGGATCAGGCCGTGAACATCACGGTCCGGACTCGGAAGCTTCTGGCGGGCAAGCGCAGCCTGTCTACCGCAGCCGCCGAGGAGCTCGGCGACATGTTCGACCGCGCGCTCGAGTTGTACCAGCTCTCTCTCGCGTCGCTCGAGGCGGAAGACACCGCGGGCGCGAAGCGGGCTCTGCAACTGGAGAAGGTCCTCGACGGGCTGGAGACGCGCTACAAGGCGAACCATGTCGAGCGTCTCGGAGCCGGCGAGTGCGACCCCGAGGCGGGGATCCTGTTTGCGGAGATCCTCCACAACCTGGAGCGGATCGGCGACCACGCCACGAACATCGCGGGCGACGTGCTGGTCATCCACCCAGAGGGCGGCGATCAGCCCTAGGGCGCGTCGCCCTCCGCGTTCCACGAGAACGAGAAGCTCGGCTGGAGTCCAACCCCTTCGATCCGGGCCGTCGCCGTCGCGGCATCGAGGGTCACGGTGGCCCACGCGGGCGGCGTGCCGCGATCCACGAGCGCCGCGAGCGTGATATAGTGGATGCCGCCGACCACCTCGTGCGCAGCGCGGTGGTCGTGCCCCTGGAAGATGGCGACGACGTTGCCCGCTTCCTCGAGGGTGCGGACGACGTCCGGCTGGTTCGCGACGAGCGGACGGCCCCATTCCTCGATGTACGCGTTCAGCATCTGGTGGACGAAAACGATGGTGGGCCGATCGGCATGCGCGGCGAGGTCGTCGCGCAGCCAGGCGAGCTCGGCGGTGGGAATGAAGCCCGCGACGCCGGAATACGTGGTTGCGAGGCTGCTCCCGTCCGGGCCGAACTGCGCATCGAGCAAGACGAAGTGAAACGACCCTGCGTCGAAGCTCGAGGACGTGGATGGGAGGCCGAGGACGCGCTGGATCTCCTCCTTGTCTAGGTTGAAGACGTCGTGATTGCCGACGACGCGGTAACGAGGGCCGGCGAACGCGCCGTACAGGCCATCGGCCCAAGCGAGGATCCCGGGAATGCGCGACGGGTCGCCCGGATCTGCGCCGAAGACGATCCAGCCGTTCACGAAGTCGCCCAGCTCGACGACGAAGTCGACCGCTTGCGCGTTCATGGCGTCGGTGAACAGCGCGAGCCGCTCCGCCGTGTGGGTCATCCACTTCTCTTCGAGCGGCGAGTCGATGTCGTGCGCGTGGAGGTCAGTGAAGACGCCGAACGACACCGACGACGGGGTCTGGGTCGCGCTCGCCGCGAGAGCGAGCGCGACGAACAGCTTCAGGAGACACAAGACGACGCCTACAGGGACGCGACGCATGGCGCTCCTAGTAGCCGAACTCGAGATCCTGCTGCAGGCCGAAGCCGTCAACCGTCACCGTTCGCGCCTCCGAGTCCAGCATCACGGCGGCCCACGAGGGCTCGGTCGGGACGTCGGAGTCCACCATCGCGGCGAACGTGACGTAGTGGATCCCGTCCGTGATCGTGTGGCGGTTCTCGTGCGAGTGGCCCTGGAAGACGGCGACGACGCGCCCGGAGTCGCGGAGCGCGGCCTGCACCTCGAGCCTGTTGGAGACGGACGGACCGCCTGCCTCGGCCTCGAACTCCACGTCGAGCGGCTGATGCACGAGGACGATCGTCGGCAGGGCTGTCGACGCGAGGTCGGACTTGAGCCATGCGAGCTGCGCGGGCGGCACCGTGCCCGGCACGACCCAGAAGGAGTGCCCGTAGTCCTGGCCGGCCTTCGAGAACTGCGCGTCGAGCGCGACGAAGTGGAACCCGCCGAGGTCGAGACTCCAGGCGGTCGCCTGGGCTCCGGTCGCAGCGAGGAACTCGGCCTTCGACAGGTCGTACACGTCATGGTTGCCGAGCACGAAGTGCGTCGGTCCGGGGAAACGGTCGAGAGACGCAAGCACGTTCGTGAGGATCCCGGCGATGCGGGCCGGATCGCCGAGCGGCGCGCCCATGACGAACGCGCCGTTCACGAGGTCGCCGAGCTCGAGCACCGCGTCGGCGGGCCAGGCGGTCATCGCGTCCGTGAACGCCGCGAGGCGCGCTTCGAAGTTCGTCATCACCTTGTGCTCGGTGGGCGAGTTGGTGTCGTGCGCGTGGATGTCTGTGACGACGCCTATTCGTAGCGGGGCTGCCGCGACCATGGCGGACGTGGCGAGGAAAAGCAGGACGAGCGGCAAGAGACGGCGAACGGACATGCGGATCGACCTCCCGTGGTCGCTCAGCCTAGCGAAGGCGCCGCTGCGTCGCAAGCTGCAGCGACGCCGAGCCGGAAAGCGCGCGCGTTCGCTTCGCGGATGCGCGTGTCTTTGCTCGCGAAAGCCGCGTCGAGGCTCGCGGCCAACGCATTCACGGGCAGCCCCAGGTGCGGGGTCGCCGCGCCGAGGACGGCGAAGTTCGCCGCCTGCGGAGAGCCCGCCTCGCTGGCCAGCGCCGCCGCGTCCACGATGCGGTGGTGGGGAATCTGCCGGACGGCGGCGAGGACAAGGGCGAGATCCGGGTAGTCGGGGACATTGCGCACCGGGACCGAGCTCGTCACGACGACGCCCTCGGGGCGAAGGAACGGAAGGTATCGCAGGCACTCCATCGGCTCGAGCGACAGGATCAAATCCGCCGTGCCTTCGCGTACGAGGTCCGAGTACAGCGGGGCGTCCCCGTAGCGAATGTGGCTCTGCACGATCCCGCCCCGCTGCGCCATGCCGTGGACTTCGCATTGCCGCAGATGGAGCCCGAGCGACAGCGCCGCATGGCCGATGACCGCGGCGACGGACAAGAGCCCCTGGCCGCCGACTCCCGCGAGGAGAATGTCGCACCTCATACCGCGCCTCCCTGGCCGCTCGCGCCGCGGCGGCGCTTCAGCGTCTGCAGGCACTCGCGCCGGGCGATGATGACCGATGGTCCCGGGTAGGCGATCTCCTCTGCAAGCACGGCCACGTTCTCGGCGTGCCTCGCGGGAAGTGGCTCGATGACCCGCAGGTGCTCCGGCGCGACTCCCAGTCCCAGGCATATCGCCTCGATCCGCCCCGTCGCCGCGGAGGCCTGCCCGCCGGTCATGGCGACCGTCGCGTTGTCGACGAGGACGACCGTGACGGCGCTGCTCTCGTTCACGCAGTCGAGGAGGCCGGTCATCCCCGAGTGGGCGAACGTCGAGTCGCCGAGGAGGGCCACCGCGGGATGCAGGCCGGCGTCCGCGGCGCCCTTGGCCATCGTGATCGAGGCGCCCATCTCGACGCACGTGTCGATGGCGCTGTACGGAGGGAGGGCGCCGAGCGTGTAGCAGCCAATGTCCGAGAAGACGCGCCCCGTGCCGCGAACGAGAGCGAGCGCGTCGACGAGCGCGCGGCACGTGTCGCCGTGCGGGCAGCCGGGGCAGAGGGCGGGCGGCCGCGGAACGGGGACGGGCGAGGCGGGAAGGCCGCGGGTCGCCTGCAGGCCGAGCGCCTCGGCGACGAGGCGCGGAGAGAGCTCGCCGGCCCGCGGCAACGCGCCCGAGAGACGTCCGCGAATGGGAAGCGTCTGTCCCATGACGCCGGCGAGGCGGGACTCGACGTAGGGGTAGCCCTCTTCAAGCACGAGCAGGCTGCGGCATTCGCCGGCGAGGCGCTTGACGAGGCGGATGGGAAGAGGGTACTGCCCGACCTTCAGGACGGGCATAGCCGGGCGGCCGTCCGTCACTTCGAGGAGGTAGTTGTGGGCGATCCCGCACGCGAGGACGCCGACGGAGCGATCGCTGCCAAGGGACAGGACGTTGAACGGACTCGTTTCGCTCTCCCGGACCATCTCCTCTTGCTTCTCCAGAAGGCGGTCGTAGCTGCGGCGCGCGTGGACGGGGAGAAGGATGTACCTCGTGCGGTCGGTCGAAGCGGAGAGCGGATTCTGCCCGCGCGACGGACCGAGCGTCACCGGCGCGCGCGAGTGGGCGAGCCGCGTGACGAGGCGGACGAGGACGGGAATGGAGTGGCGTTCCGAGAGCTCCAACGCGTAGGCTGCCGCGTCGTACGCCTCCTGCTGGTTGGCCGGCTCGACACAGGGCACGAGAGCGATCTCCGTGTAGAGCCTCGAATCCTGCTCGTTCTGCGACGAGTGCATCGACGGGTCATCGGCGACGTTGACGAGCAGGCCGCCGTTTGCTCCCGCGAGGGCGGCGTTGATGAACGGGTCGGCTGCCACGTTCAGGCCGACGTGTTTCATGCTGGCCATCGCGCGCCGCCCGGCGTACGACATCCCGAGAGCCGCCTCCAGCGCGGTCTTCTCGTTGGTTGCCCAACTGCCCACGACGCGCCGCTCCCGCGCTTCGGGGCTGCGGCGAATGTACTCCGTGATCTCGGTGGACGGAGTCCCCGGATACGCGTAGGCGCCGGAGAGTCCGGCGTCAAGAGCGCCTTGCGCCAAGGCCTCATCGCCGAGCAGGAGTCGAGTCTCCACGAGGACCTCCTAGAATGTAGCTCTTCGAGCGGGCGGTTACATAGGATACGCGGATGAGGATACGTGGACTGCATGAGGATCTCAAGCATTCCTCCGACGGAACAGCGTGCGGGACACGCGGCGCGGCGCGCCGGACGAGGAGGCGAACCGGGAAGCGTGGATCAGGTCCGCGCTTTGTTGCTATCCCCCGGGGCCATGGATATACTGCCGACGAATTCTCTTTGTTCACCCAAGGGGGACTGACATGGGGCAAGCGCGGACTATCTGCCTTGTAGGGCATTCCGGCTGCGGTAAGACGACGCTCGCGTCGGCGTTGATGAGGCGAGCGGGAGTGAAGGACCAGGTCTCGTTCGACTCGTCGCCCGAGGAGAAGGCCCGCGGCTACACGATCGACATGGGCGTCGGCGCCTTTGTCGCCGATGGGACGTCCGTGACGCTGCTTGACACGCCGGGCGGCGACGAATTCGTCGAGGAGATGGTGAAGGCCGTCCCGGTCTCCGACCTGTCGCTCCTCGTGGTGAGCTCGGACAAGGCCGTCGAGGTCGTGACCGAGCGCGCGTGGGACATCATCGCCGGCGGCAAGTTCCCGGCAGCCGTTGTCGTCAACCAGATGGACAAGGAGAACGCGGAGTTCGATCAGGCGGTCGACTCCCTGCGCAGCAGGCTCGAGGGCAAGTTTCTCCCCGTGCAGCTGCCGATCGGAGCGGGGCCCGCGTACGCGGGGGTCATCGACCTCTTGACGCAACGCGTCTCGCACTTCGCCGACAAGGGCAAGAAGGACGTGCCGGGCGAGCTCGCCGGAGCCGTCGAAGAAGCGCGTGCCGCGCTCATCGAGGAAGTGGCGGCGACCGACGACGAGATGATGATGAAGTTCCTCGATGAGAAGCCGATCAGTGACGCCGAACTGAGCTCCGCGCTCGCGAAGGCCGTCACGGCGGGGCAGATCGTCCCCGTGTTCTGCGCCTGCGGGGCGCAGGACAAGGGCGTCGAGCAGCTCCTCAAGGCGCTTACGTCGATCGTGGCCCCGGTCGCCCGCGATGCGTCGGCGCCCGCCCGCGCGGTGGCCTTCAACCTGGCGAACGACCCGTACGTTGGCCGGCTGGTCTTCGTGCGCGTGCTGGAGGGCAGTCTGCAGGAAGGCAAATCGCTCGTCGACGTCAAGACAGGGCACAAGGCGGACATCCGTGACCTCTACGCGCTCGAGGGGACGAAGCAAAAGCGCGTGGCGTCCGCCGCGGCGGGCGACGTCGTCGCCATCGCCAAGGTCGAGGGCGTGGCCCTCGGCGCGACGTTGGCCTTGTCCCAAGACGCTCCCGCCTTCACATTCCCGGAGTTCCCGCGGCCGGGGTTCTGGCGAACCATCGTGCCGAAGACGCAGGCCGACGTGGAGAAGATGAGCTCGGCGTTGAAGGAGATCGCGGCGACGAAGATGACCATCGAGGTCGACCGCGACCCCGTGACCAAGGAGCTCATCCTGCGCGGGATGGGCGACGTCCACCTGAACATGGTCATCGACCGGCTGAAGAGCCGCTACAACGTGGCGCTCGAGATGAAGCTGGCCAGGATCCCGTACAAAGAGACGATCCGCCGGAAAGCCGAGGCCAAGTACCGCCACAAGAAGCAGACCGGCGGGCGCGGCCAGTTTGGCGAAGTCTACTTGCGGCTGGAGCCGTACAAGGGCGAGGGCGGGTTCAAGTTCGTCGACGAGATCAAGGGCGCGTCGATTCCGGGGCAGTACGTGCCGGGCGTCGAGAAGGGCATTCTGGAAGCTCTCGAAGAAGGGAGCCTCGCCAAGTTCCCGGTGACCGACATCTTGGTCGCCGTGTACGACGGAAGCTTCCACCCGGTCGACTCGTCGGAGCTGGCGTTCAAGCTGGCTGCGCGCGGGGCGTTCCGTGAGGCGTTCGACAGCGCCGAGCCGTGTCTGCTCGAGCCGCTCATGAGCGTGCACGTGCGCGTGCCGGAGGAGAACACGGGCGACATCATCAGCGACATGAATGGTCGGCGAGGTCGCATCATGGGGATGGATCCGGCCGGCAAGGTGACCGTGATCCACGCCGAGGTGCCGCTCGCGGAGCTGCAGAACTACGCGCTCGACTTGAAGTCGCGGACGCAAGGGCGGGCGACGTTCACGGTGGAGTTCGCTCGCTACCAGACAGTCCCCGGGAACATCCAAGAGAAGGTCGTCGCGCAGGCTCAGGCCGAACAGGAATGAACGTCGAGCGCCACATGCAGCGGGACGCGGTGACGGCGCTGCCGTCGACCGCGGTGGGGACGATTCGCCGCGTGATGGACGAGCACGGCTTCGGGCTCTTGCTCGTCTCGGGCGAAGACGGTCGACTCCGTGGGTTCGTCACCCGTGCGTCGCTGCGCGGCGCGGCGGACGACGCGGAAGTGGGGACGATCCTGCATTCCGCCCGATTCGTCGTGTCGCCTGCGGACACGCTGGAGAAGGCCGCGCTGATCATGCTCGAGAATCGGCTCGCCCTCGTGCCGGTCGTCGCGGACGAGCGGCTCGTCGGCGTGCTCACGCAAAGCGAAGTCCTGCGCGGTCTGGCCGAGGGACTTGGGATCGGGCAGAGCGGCACGCGGATGGAGATGAAGCTGCGCGCGGGCTCCGACGACCTCTATCGCGCGCTCGACGTCCTGCGGGAGCACAACGTGCACATCGTGAGCCTGACGACCTCGGGGCAGAATGACAAGCAACGCGACGTCGTCCTGCGCATCCAGGGGATCGCCGATCGCGAGGCCTTGCGCCAGGCGCTCGAGGCGCGGCTGCGCGAAGACGCGTGATCGTCCCCATCCACCGCGCGACGTCGGGCGGAGTTCCAGATGGGCGTACCGGGGTCTCCCCCGGGGCCGGCGCGGCCGTGGATGGATGGTAGGCGGGGATTGCTGGTTGACGGGTCCATAGCCGTTTTGTACAATCCGCGCCGATCGAGCGAGCCGCCAGCGTAGCTCAACCGGAAGAGCAACTGACTTGTAATCAGTAGGTTGCCAGTTCGAGTCTGGCCGCTGGCTCTTGCTGGTTCGTCGGAGGGGTACCGAAGCGGCCAAACGGGGCGGACTGTAAATCCGTTGGCGTATGCCTACGGGGGTTCGAATCCCTCCCCCTCCAATTGGAAGAGCGGAAGCGTTGCGGTTACACTCCGCGCGCGCGGAGTTCGAAACGCCCGTGTAGCTCAGTAGGTAGAGCACCCCCTTGGTAAGGGGGAGGTCATCGGTTCGACTCCGATCGCGGGCTCACGCTCGCGGCGGCTGCTTTTTCATTGGAGACGGACGAAAGTCGAACAGACAGTCGGCTAAGGAGGTCTGGCGCATGGCGAAGGAAGCATTTGCAAGGAACAAGCCTCACCTGAACATCGGGACCATTGGTCATATCGACCATGGGAAGACGACGCTCACGTCCGCGATCACGAAGGTCCTGGCGTCGAAGGGTCTGGCGCAGGAGCGGTCGTACGATCAGGTCGCCAAGGCCGATGCGAAGCTGTTCCGCCGCGACGCGACGAAGATCCTGACGGTCAACGTCGCGCACGTGGAGTATGAGTCGGAGGCGCGCCACTACGCCCACATCGACTGTCCGGGACACGCGGACTACATCAAGAACATGATCACGGGCGCGGCGCAGATGGACGGCGCGATCCTCGTGGTCTCGGCGGTGGACGGGCCGATGCCGCAGACGCGCGAGCACGTGCTCTTGGCGAAGCAGGTCAACGTGCCGGCCATCGTCGTTTTCCTGAACAAGGTCGACTTGGTCGATGACCCCGAGCTGGTGGACCTCATCGAGATCGAGATCCGCGACCTTCTCACCCGGTACGAGTTCCCGGGCGACGAGACGCCGATCATCCGTGGCTCGGCCCTGAAGGCCATTCAGGCGACCGACGCGAATTCTCCGGATGCGAAGCCCATCTTCGACCTCATGGCGGCGTGCGACAGCTTCATTCCGCAGCCCGACCGCGAAGAGGACAAGCCGTTCCTGATGCCGGTCGAGGACGTGTTCTCGATCAAGGGGCGCGGGACGGTCGTCACGGGACGCGTCGAGCGCGGCAAGATCACGCCGGGAATGGAAATCGAGATCGTCGGAATCCATGACCAGGTTCAGAAGACGGTGGCGACGAGCCTCGAGATGTTCAACAAGACCCTCGAGTACGCCATCGCCGGCGACAACGTGGGAATCCTCCTCCGCGGCGTGGAGAAGGATGAAGTCGAGCGCGGCCAGGTTCTGGCGGCGCCGAAGACGATCACGCCGCACACGAAGTTCGAGGGCGCGATCTACGTCCTGACGCGCGACGAAGGCGGGCGGCAGAAGCCGTTCTTCACCGGCTACAAGCCGCAGTTCTTCTTCCGCACGACGGACATCACTGGGACCATCACCCTGCCCGAGGGCGTGGAAATGGTCATGCCGGGCGACAACGTGAAGTTCGTCGGCGAGCTCCTGCACCCCGTCGCGATGAACGAGGGGCTGCGCTTCGCCATCCGCGAGGGTGGAAAGACGATCGGCGCCGGCGTTGTGTCGAAGATCATCGAGTAGCTGAGAGGACCGACGCATGGCGAAGAAGGGTGAAGCGGTCGTCCACGTCACACTCGCGTGCCCGGAGTGCGGACGCAGGAATTACCACACGAAGAAGAACAAGATGACCACGCAGGGCAAGCTGCTCTTGAACAAGTACTGCAAGTGGGATCGCAAGCATACGCTGCACAAGGAGGTCTAGCCGCGCGCGGGCCGCACGAGTCGGCCCGCAAGAGGCGGACCGCGACAAGCCCGTAGCTCAATTGGCAGAGCGTCCGACTCCAAATCGGAAGGCTGGGGGTTCGAGCCCTCCCGGGCTTGCCAGGGGAGCAAAGAGCGAGGAGATGCGATGATCGAGCGCATGACGAACTACTTCAAGAGCGTCCGGGCGGAGGCCGCCCGCGTCACGTGGCCGACGAAGAACGAGGTCATCTCGCTGACGGTCCTCATCCTGCTGATGACGATTCTTCTCACTCTCTACATCTGGGGCGTGGACGGGCTCATCGCCCTTGTGCTCAAGCTGATCGTCGGAAAGGGCGCGTAGCCAGAGGATGACCCCATGCGGCTGAAGAAGTGGTACGCGATCCAGACGTACGCGGGATCCGAGCTGAAGGTCAAGGAAGACCTCAACGACCGCGTGCGCAAGAGACAGTGGGAGAAGGCCGCCGAGAAGTTCACGATCGACGGCGAAGAGACCTTCTTCCTCGTCCCGGTGGAGGAAGTCATCACGTCGCGCAGCCGGCGCGGCGCGACGACCGAGTACCGCATTCCGTACGAGTACGATCTCGTCGCGAAGCCCAACGAGCGGACGACGCGCGGCGACGTCTTGGCAAGGAAAGCGCCTCGCCACATGGAGGAGACGGCCACGGTCATCGACGTCGAGACGTTGCAGCGCGTCGTGATCGAGCTTTCGAACCGCAACGAGGAAACGCACTACATCCCGACCGACAAGCGCGTTCGGCGCGACATCCGCGTTGGCGAGAAGATTCGCAACGGCGTGCCGCTGACCACGGACAGCGATGAGAAGTACACCGTCACGAACCGCGGCACGATTGTGGTTCGCGACAAGGTGCGACGCGTGACGTTCGACGCCGGCGGCAAGGAGAAGAAGAAGATCGTCCTCGACAAGTGCGCCGTGACGAAGCTTCGCCAGGGAGGGACGCTCAAAGAGGGCGACCTCTACGAGAGCGAAGACTGCATCATGAGCCGCGCCTCGGGACTCCTGAAGGTGAAGGAGTACAAGGACAAGCGCGTCGTGACCATCCAGCGGATCGAGAAGCGCCGGTTGTTCCCCGGCTACGTCTTCTGCCGACTCGGGCTGGACGACGAGCAGATGATGGAGTTGATCGACAGCGTCAAGGGCGCCGTGCGCTACGTCGGATCACGGTTCAAGCCCATGCCGCTCGAGGGGCGCGAGATGAAGGTCATCCAGCGCAAGGCGGGTCTCCTCGCTGTCCCCGTCGCTGCTGCCCCTGTGGCGGCTGCTGCGGGCGGCGAGCCGCGCATGGAAGTGGACTTCACGGTCGGCGAAGTCGTCGAGATCGTCGAAGGGCCCTTCGCAGACTTCACCGGCGAGGTCAAGGAGATCGACAAGGACGCCGAGGAAGTCACTGTCATGGTGAAGATCTTCGGACGCGAGACGCCCGTGCGCCTCGGGTTCGAGGGAATCGAGAAGCTCTAGCACCGTTTGAGGTGCTAGAGGGAAAGGGGAGGAGGAGAACATGGCGAAGACGGCCATAGCTAAGATCACATTGCAGATCCCAGCTGGCCAAGCCACGCCTGCGCCTCCGGTTGGACCCGCGCTCGGCGAGCACAAGCTCAACATCATGGACTTCTGCAAGAAGTTCAACGATGCCACGAAGCACGAGACGCCCGGGGTGGTCATTCCGGTCGTCATCTCCGTGTATCTGGGGAGCAAGTTCGATTTCGTGCTCAAGCAGCCGCCGGCCGCGGAGCTGATCAAGATGGCAGCGGGCATCAAGACGGGATCCGCGGAGCCGAACCGCAACAAGGTCGCTCAGATCTCGCGCGAACAGGTGCGACGGATCGCGGAGCGGAAGCTCCCAGACCTCAACACCTACAAGCTAGAGTCGGCGATGAAGATCATCGAGGGCACCGCTCGGAACATGGGGGTGGAGGTGGTGGACGAGTGAAGCGCAGCAAACGGTACACGGGAGCGGCACAGCTCGTTCAGCGCAACGCCTCGTACAGCATCAGCGACGCGGTGGCCCGGATGAAGCAGGCCGCGACGGCGAAGTTCGACGAGACGGCGGAAGCGGCGTTCGTCTTGGGCATCAAGGCGAGCCAGACGATCGTGCGGGGAACGTGCAACCTCCCCCACGGGACGGGCAAGACCGTCCGCGTCCTCGCGTTCGCGAAGGGCGAGAGCATCGCGGAAGCGGAGCGGGCGGGCGCCGATTACGTTGGCGGCGAGGACTTGGCGAAGAAGATCCAGGAAGGCTGGTTCGAGTTCGACAAGGTCGTTGCGACGCCCGACATGATGCCGGTGGTCGGAAAGCTCGGTAAGGTCCTCGGACCGCGCGGTCTGATGCCGAGTCCGAAGACAGGAACGGTCACCAAGGATATTGGCCAGGTGATCGGCGAGCTGAAGAAGGGAATGGTGGAGTTCCGAACGGACCGGCAGGGCGTCGTCCACACCGTGTTCGGGCGGGCCTCGTTCGACGAGAAGTCGCTGCAGGAGAACCTGCGCGCGCTCATCCGCAGCGTTGCGGAGAAGAAGCCGGAGGAGGGCGTGAAGGGCCGCTACATCCGCAAGGTGTCCATCGCCACCACGATGGGGCCTGGGATTGCGGTGGACCTGAGCGACGTGACCGCGATTGCGGAGGCGGAGGCCTAGGAGGGCGAGATGCCGACCCAAGCGAAAGTCGAGGAAGTCGCTCGCCTGACGGAGAAGTTCTCCAAGGCGACCTCGTTGGTCCTGGCCGATTATCGCGGACTCACGGCGAACGAGATGGTCGAGCTTCGTGAGAAGTTCACCAAGCAGGGATTGGATTACCGCGTCGTCAAGGACACGCTGGCGCAGATCGCGGCACGGGAAGCGGGGATGGAGGGCCTTTCCGAGCTCCTCTCCGGCCCGATTGCGATTGCCATCGGCTATGACGATCCGGCGGCGGCCTTCAAGTTGAGCGACGAGTGCCGTAAGAAGTACGCGCCCAAGTACACCCTGAAGGGCGGCGTGTTCGAAGGCGCGATCGTCCGAGAGGCCGAGGTCGGGAAGTACGCGACGTTGCCGTCTCGTCAGGAACTCCTGGCGCAGCTGGCCATGCTGCTCGCGAGCCCGATGCGGTCGCTGGCGGTGGTTCTTGAGGCGAAGGTACGCCAACTGGCGGTAGTCCTGAACGAAGTGAAAGCACAGCGCGGACGCGATGTGAAAGAGGAGGCATAGGCGATGGCAAACGTGGACATCCTCAAGCAGATTGAGGAAATGTCGGTCAAGGACTTGGCCGAACTCGTCGGGATGATCGAGGAGCGGTTCGGTGTCTCGGCGGCGATGGTCGCGCCGGTCGCGGTCGCCGCTGCGCCCGCCGGCGGCGGGGACGCTGGCGGCAAGCCGGCCGCCGAGGCCTACAAGGTCGTCATGAAGTCGGCCGGGCAGAAGAAGATCCAGGTCATCAAGGAGATCAAAGAGATCACCGGGCTTGGGCTCAAGGAGGCCAAGGACTTGGCCGACAAGGTTCCGGCCGTGATCAAGGAGAACGTCACCCCGGACGAGGCGGCGAGCATCAAGGAGAAGCTGGAGGCGGCAGGGGCCGAGGTCGAGCTGGAGTAGCCCTGTACGCTGGAAGCCGGTTCCTGAACAACCTGCCTTAAGGTGCTCGGCGCCTTAGGGCAGGGCGTTCTTTGCAAGGGGAGAAGATGGAGTACCGAGAGCGAAGATCCTACGGACGGATTCATGAGATCCTTCCCCCGCCGTATCTCCTCGCCGACGTTCGCAGCTCGTTCGACGAGTTCGTGAAAAACGGCATCACGCGGGCGTTTGCCGACGTCTCGCCGATCGAGGGGCACGGCAAAGACGGCCTCTCGATGCAATTCGTCAAGCCGCATCTCGGCGACCCCCGCAACAGCG
>JAKLFO010000032.1 GCA_022711155.1 Candidatus Bipolaricaulota bacterium | reverse complement strand
TCGGCGATCGCGGCGCGGTACGAGTCACTCATGCCCATCGACAGAACCTCCACCTTGGCGCGCTCGAACGCCGCGCGGCGCAAAGCCTCGAAGAGCGCGCGCGTCTCGCGAAACGCGAGACGCAGCGGTCCGGACTCCGCCTCGGGATCCGCGGCGAGCGGCCCCATCGTCATGAGGCCGACAACGCGCAGCGCGCCGAGGCGATCAAGGGCGCGGACGAGGTCGAGAGCGTCCTCGGGCCAGACGCCTGCTTTCTGCGGCTCACGGCCGCCGTTCACCTCGACGAGGACGGGCATCTCGCGTCCCACCGCGCGCGACGCCGCATCGAGCGCCTCGCCGAGGCGGAGCGAGTCAACCGTCTGAATGAGGTCGAAGAGGCGGACGGCTGCCTTGGCCTTGTTGCGCTGAAGGTGGCCGATGAGGTGCCACTTCGCCGCGGAACGGCCGAGCACCGCCTGGGCTTTCTCCGCCTCCTGGACGTAGTTCTCGCCCACCGCCGTGACTCCGGCGCCGAGCGCGGCGCGCACCTCGGCGGGCGTTCGCGTCTTGGCCGCCGCGACGACGATCACGGTTCGCGGGATCTCCGCCAGGAGCCGGCGCGTTCGCTCGGCGATCGCGACCTCGTCCACGTGCGTCATCCCTAGTCCTCCGGCGAGGGCAACGCGCCCCACGCCTCGAGCTTCGCTTCGAGGTCGGCCTTGGCGCGGGCGTACTCGGCGCCAAGCGCGGCGATACGCGCGGTGTCGCCCTGCGCGCTCGCCTCCTCGAGGCCGCGTTCGAGCGATGCGAGCGACGTCTCGAGGTCGGCGATCTCCTGTTCGAGCGCGCGGCGCGCCTCCTCGCGGCGCCGTTGCTCGTACTTGTCGAGCTTGCGAACTCGCGCAGCCGGCCCCGACGTAGTCGGCCCCGACCTAGTCGGACCCGGCCTAGCCGGACCCCATTTCGTCGGCCCCGAGACCGACGGGTCGAGCCTTGTCGGCTGCGGCTTAGCCGCCCGCGGCTTGGTCGGACCCGGCTCAGCCGGACCCGGCCTAGCCGGACCCGGCCTAGCCGGTACCGACTGCGTCGGACCCGGCCTAGCCGGACCCGACTGAGTCGGAGGCGTTCGAGACGCGAGGGAGCCCGCCCGGCTGTGGCCGGCCCCTTTGGAGCTC
The DNA here is from genome assembly GCA_022711155.1 of Candidatus Bipolaricaulota bacterium. Classification (GTDB taxonomy): domain Bacteria; phylum Bipolaricaulota; class Bipolaricaulia; order UBA7950; family UBA9294; genus CAIOGO01. The sequence goes on along the minus strand of JAKLFO010000032.1, from coordinate 15,524 downwards.
AGACCCGTGCCGCGCGTCCCCTCGGCCAGGCGACGGCGGTACTCGGCATAGCCGTACGTCCCGCGCACGAGCCGATCGCCTTCCACGAGCCAGATCTGCGTCGTGACGGCTTCCAAGAGCGCGCGATCGTGCGACACGAGGAGGATCGTCCCGTCGTAGGTGAGGAGCGCCGCCTCGAGGATCTCCTGGCTCGCGAGATCGAGGTGGTTCGTCGGCTCGTCGAGCAACAGCAGGTTGCCCTCCATGAGCGAGAGGAGGGCGAGCGCGACACGGCTGCGTTCGCCGCCGGAGAGGTTCTTCGTCTTCTTGTCGACCTCGTCGCCCGAGAACAGGAAGGCGCCGAGCAGGCCGCGCGCCTCGCTGATCGTGAGCGCCGTGCGCGCGAGGAGCGTCTCGAGCACCGTGCGGTCGTCGTGCAGGCCCTCCTGTGTCTGGGAGAAGAGGGCGATCTTCACCCCGTGCCCCATCTCGACCGAGCCCGCGAGCGGCGCGTGCGCGCCCGTGATCGTCCACAGGAGGGTCGTCTTGCCGCACCCGTTCGGGCCGATCACCGCGACCTTCTCGCCGCGATAGAGCTCGACATCGTCGCAGGTGACGAGCGGCTGCTCGAAGCCCACGGCCAGGTTCCGCAGCGCGAGGACGCGTTTCCCGCTGGGCGAGCCCGCGGCGATGCGCAGCGCGATGCGCTTCGCCTCGCGCGGCCGCTCGATCCGCGTCTCTTCGATCTTCTCGAGCTTCTTCTCGCGATCCTTCGCCTGGCGGTGCTTCTGCCCCATCTTGTGGCGGCGAATGAAGTCCTTGTACTTCTCGATCGTCTCTTCCTGCACCTCGTACGCCTCGAGCTGCTTGCGGCGCGACTCGTCGCGCAGGGCGCGCGACGCCGTGTAGCCGACCTGGTAGACGGAGACCTGCCCGAAGGCGATCTCCCACGTGTGGTTCGCGACGCGGTCGAGAAGGTGGCGATCGTGCGACACGAGCACGAGCGCGCCGGGGAACTCGAGCAAGCGCTCTTCCAGCCAGTCGAGCGCCGCGAAGTCGAGGTGGTTCGTCGGCTCGTCGAGCAGCAAGAGATCGGGCGCCTCGAGCAAGACGCGGGCGAGCGCGGCGCGGGCCTCCTCGCCGCCCGAGAGGACGCCGACCGGCTTGTCGAACTCGTCTTCCGCGAATCCGACGCCGGCGAGCGCGGCGCGGATCGCCGCCTCGATCTCGTAGCCGCCGCCGCGTTCGAAGCGGTGGAGGAGATCGTCGTAGCGGTGGATGTCCTCGTCCGTCGCGTCGCCCGCGAGCCGCGCCTCGAGAAGGCGCAGCTCGCGCTCGGCCTCGCGCAACGGCTCGAACGCTCGATCCATCGCCGCGAACAGCGTCCCCTCGTCCACGAGGCGCGCCGCCTGAGGCAAGTAGCCGACGTGCGTCGCGCCGATGCGGCGAACCACCCCGCCGGACGGCGCCTCGTCGCCCGACAAGAGGCGGAGGAGCGTCGACTTGCCGACGCCGTTGTCGCCGATCAAGGCGACGCGGTCGCCCGGGCCGATCTGGGCCGCGAACGGCGCGAACAAGATGTCGCCTCCGAACGACTTCTCGAGCTGCTCCACCTGGACGAGAGACATGCTGCCCATGGTACGTGAACTCGGAGAGAGGCGAAAGCTTGTCTGCGTCTAGCGCGCAGCCTAGGATGGGCCGATGGGCAAGGCGAAGGAAGCGCTCCTCTACATGCGAGAAGAGAATGGGACCGTGCGCTGCCGACTGTGCGCGCACGCCTGCACGATCGCGCCCGGCGCGCGCGGCCTCTGCGCCGTGCGGGAGAACGACGCCGGAACGCTGCGCAGCCTCGTCTACGGGCGCGTCGTGTCGCGTGCGGTCGACCCGATCGAGAAGAAGCCGCTCTTCCACTACCTTCCCGGGTCGCACGCGTACTCGATCGCGACCGTGGGCTGCAACTTCGCGTGCCTGAACTGCCAGAACCACGAGATCTCGCAGTACCCGAAGCTCCACCAGGGGCGAATCGCGGGTGAGGCGGCGGGCGCCGAGGAGATCGTCGCCGCAGCCGCCGCCTCCGGCTGCCAGACAATCGCCTACACGTACACTGAGCCGACGATCGCGCTCGAGTTCTACCTCGACGTGATGCGCGCGGCGAGAAGCGCCGGCTTGGGCAACGTCTGGGTCTCGAACGGGTACTTCCGCCGGGAGGCGGACGAGCAGCTCGTGCCCCTGCTCGATGCGATCAACATCGACCTCAAGGGCATCTCCGACGAGTTCTCCCGCAGGGTCGTCGGCGCCGAAGTGCGCCCCGTGCTCGACTCCATTGCGCGTGTCCACGCGGCCGGCGTCTGGGTCGAGGTAACGACGCTCGTCATTCCTGGTCTGAACGACTCCGACGACGCGCTCCGGCAGGCGGCCGAGGCGGTCGCCGCGGTCTCGCCCGCGATTCCCTGGCACGTGAGCCGCTTCTTCCCGGCGTATCGCCTGCTCGACGTGCCGCCGACTCCGATCGCGACGCTCGAGCGGGCCGCGCGCCTCGGGCGCGAGGCGGGGCTTCGCTACGTCTACGTCGGCAACGTCCCGGGCGGCGGGGAAGACACGCGCTGCCCCGGGTGTGGGGCGCGCCTCATCTCGCGACTCGGCTACGCCGTGCGCGAGAACCGGCTCCGCGGCGGCCGCTGCCCCGACTGCGGCGCGACGGTAGACGGCGTCTGGTAGCGTCGCACCGTGTTGTGCGAGGCGGCTCGACGCTCCTCGATGGTCGAGCCGCTAGGGAGGAAGCCGGAGCGCGTGTCGGCTTCTCCTGGCGAGGTCCCTAGTGGGTTGACAGTGTGACGCGCCGGGAGCCGGGCTCTCCGCGCTGCGGAGAGCTAGCGGGTCGCGCGTCAGTGGGTTGTGAGGGTCACTCGCCGCGACCCTGGACTTCAGCACGCACGCAGATTGCCGAAGTCCCTAGCTCACGGCGTGAGTTGTCAGTGTGACGCGCCGTGGAGCCCGGCCCTCGCCAGTGATCGAGCGAGGGCTAAGGGCCCGGCGACTGGCCACTTCAGCTAGTGTGTCGTCAGTGTAACGCGCCGGGACCCCGGACTTCGGCACGCACGCAGATTGCCGAAGTCCCTAGCTCACGGCGCGGGTTGTCAACGTGATGCGTCGTGAGCCGTTGTCCTGCAGCTCGATGTACGCGAGGATGTCGCTCGCTTCGATGAGGCCGTCGATTCGCTCGGGCCACTCGACGACGGTGACGCCGCGTTCGGGTGGCAGGAGCGCGTCGAGTCCGGCTTCGGCGAGTTCGTTGAGCGAGCCCACGCGGTAGGCGTCGACGTGGTGCAGGGCGAGGCGACCCTTGTACTCGCGCGCCAGGATGTAGCTCGGCGACACGACGACCTCGGTGATCAGGAGCCCTTTGGCGATGCCCTTGACCAGCGTCGTCTTGCCGGAGCCGAGCGGGCCGACGAGCGAGACGAGCATGCCGTCGCGCAGCGCCGGCGCGAGGCCGACGCCGATCTCCTCCATGTCGGAGGCCGCGCGCGCGATGATGGTCTTGTTCATGCCGCGCGCAGGTGCACGTCGAGTTCGGACAGGCCCGCCGAGATGCGTTCGATCACCGCGGCGATCTCCGCGTCGGTCAGCGTGCGATCCTCGGCTCGCAGCGACAGCTCGTACGTCAGGCTGCGGCGGCCTTCGCCGACCTGCTCGCCGGAGTAGACGTCGTAGAGGAGGGCCGACTCGACCTCCGGCTCCGCCGTCAGAAGGGCGCGCACGCGCGCCTCGGGCAGGGATGCCGGAATGAGCATCGACAGGTCGCGCTTCGCGGCCGGTAAGAGCGGGAGCGGGCGCGACCGAATCGGAGCCTCGAACGCCGCGAGCAAGGGCCGCAGCTCGAACTCGAACGCGTACGCGGCGGTTGGGACGGCGAAGCGGTCGACGAGCTGCGGGTGCAACTCGCCGAAGTACCCGAGCGGCTGGCCCTCGCGCGCGACGCGCGCGCTGCGTCCGGGATGGAGGAACGCGCGGCTGGGATCGGCTTCGACAGCGATCCCGTCGAGGCGGAGCGCTTCGAAGGCGCGGTCCAGGATGCCGCGTGTCGCGGCAAGCGACACGCGCTCCTTTCCGGAGAGCGGCAGGCCCGTGCGGCCGAACAGCACGCCGCCGAGCGCGTCGCGCTCGCCCCGCGAGGCCGAGAAGATGCGGCCCACTTCGAACACCATGCCTCCGTCGACGCCCCGGTTCAGGTTGACCTCGACCACGCCCAGGAGGCCGGGCAAGAGGCTGTTGCGCATCGCCGCCTGCGTCGCCGCCATCGGATTGCGCACGGTGACGAGGTCCTGGGTCGGAACTCCCAGAGCCTCACGCCACGTCGCCTTGTCGAACCCGTCGGTCAGCACTTCGTCCATGCCGAGCCCGACGAGGATCTCGCGCACCCGGTCCTTACCGCGTTCCGTCTGGTTCTTGCGGCCGATGCGGAGCGCGTGTACGGGCGCCTTGGACTCCAGCCGGTCGTAGCCGTAGATCCGGCCGACCTCTTCGATCAGGTCCGCCTCGCGGTCGAGATCGCCGCGGAACGACGGGATCTCCACCAGCACCTCGCCCTTGCGAACGCGGGCGCCGATCTGCAGGCGGCGCAGGAGGGCCGCAGTCGCCTCCGCGTCGAGGTCGATTCCCAAGAGCTCGCTGGCGCGCGCCGGGCGGAGCGTCAGCGACCGCGGCGCGGCGGGCTCGGAGTACGCGTCGGCGAGGCCGGCGAGGACGCGGCAGCCGGTCAGCTCCTGGAGCCAGTGGGCGGCGCGCGCCGCCGCGAACGGCACGCTCTCCGGATCGAGCGCGCGCTCGAACCGTTGCGACGCCTCGCTGCGCAGCCCGACCGAGCGGGACGACTGCCGAATCGTGTCGTGGTGGAAGACGGCGACCTCGAGCAACACGTCGCGCGTCGCTTCCGTGATCTCGCTCGCTTCGCCGCCCATGACGCCGGCCAGCGCGACCGGGCGATCCGCGTCGGTGATGAGGAGCGCGCGGTCGTCGAGCGACCGTTCGACGCCGTCCAGAGTCCGGAACGTCTCGCCGGCTCGGGCGCGGCGCACGCCGATCGTGCCCTCGATCTTCCCGAGGTCGAAGGGGTGCAGCGGCTGGCCGACTTCGAGCATGGCGATGTTCGTCGCGTCGACGACGTTCGACACGGGACGCATGCCGGCCTTGAGCAGGCGGTGCTGAATGCGCAGCGGCGACGGCCCGACCTGAACGCCCGCGAGGACGCGCGCGGCGTACCGCGGGGTGTCGGTCGCGCTCTCGACGGCGATTGTCACGCGATCGGCCGCCGGCGCCGCCTCCTCGCGAACCGAGACGTCGAGCGGCCGCAGCGGCCGGTCGAGCACGGCGGCCACCTCGCGGGCCACGCCGTAGATGCTCGCGCAGTCCGGGCGGTTCGAGGTGACCTTGATGTCGAAGATGGTGTCGTCGTACTCGAGCAAGGTCGCGAGGTCGGTTCCTACGGCGAGGCCGAGCCGCGGGTCGAAGATCCAGATCCCGTCGGAGTGATCTTCGAGCCCCAGCTCCGCGCGGGAGCAGATCATGCCGTTCGAGACGCAGCCGCGCACCTTGCGCCGTTCGATCTTGAACCCGCTCGGCAAGACCGCGCCGACGACGGCGATCGGCACGAGCGTCTCGGCGCGGACGTTCGCGGCGCCGCAGACGACGTCGAGCGTCTCGTCGCCCACGTTCACCGTGCACAGCGACAGGTGATCCGAGTCAGGATGGGGAGCGCAGGTCTCGACGCGGCCGACCACGACGCCGGACAGGCTGCCCGTCTTCGAGATGCCCTCCACCTCGAGCCCGGCGAGGGTCAACCGCTCGGCCAGGCGCGCGATGGACGCTTCGTCGGTCTCCACGTTCACGTAGTCCAGAAGCCACCGGATCGGGACGATCATCGCACCCTCCGCGTCTCGTTACAGGGAGACGCCGGCGTACAGCGCGGGCTTGAGCGCGCCCTGGAGCGGAATCGCAATTCCGACGCGAACCGTCAACGGGAGGAATCCGCCCAGGGTGGACAGCTGGAAGACCTGCTCCATGCCCGCTTCTGCGCCAGCCGACGTTGTACTGTATCCGTCGGAGCTTTTCCAACCCGCGCCGCCGGCCACGAACAGGCGCATCGCGGCCTCATCGATCATCGCAAGATGGAACAGGTTATAGGGCACGCGCCCCATCGCCGGAAGCTCGAGCGCGAGGGAGCCCGACACCTTGACGTCCGACGCGGGGAGGGACACCGCGTGGAGATCGGAGAACCCGAACCGCAGTGCCGCCGGCAGCTCGTCGAGCCCGAAGCCGACGAACCCGCGGGCCTCGAGATAGATCTGCGGCAGGAGGCCGATCTCGCCCGCCGCGGCGGCCGAGAGGCGGATTGCGCCCGTGGACGCGACATCGACGGCCGCTCCCGCCTGGGACGACTCCCCGGTCATCGCGAGGTCGGCGAACGAGCCGTGCAAGACGTAGAGGGACAGCGCGTCGGAAAGGACCCGCCGCACGGCGGCGGAGAAGGTGAAGCTCGGTTCCCACGACGTGCCCGGCGCGCCGGTCTCGCTCGGCGCGTACGCGGTGTGGGTGTACGTCACGCTCCCCGTGAGGGGGCTCGCGAACGAGACGTTCGCCGCAACCTCGTCGCCGCGCCCCTGGCGAACCGTCAGGCTTGCTCCACCCTGGCTCAGCCCGACGCGGAGGCGGTCGAGGTACGAGATGGACACGCCGCTCGACGCCGTGTCGGGGGCGAGGACGTAGGCGTCCAGCGGGTACGCCGCCTCGTCGGCCGCGACGACGAGGCGGGCCGGAGAGTGGTTGTCCAGGCGGTTCCTGTCCGGCAGGCGGTGGTCCGGGTCGATCGTCACGCGAACGACGGGCGACGGCGTGCGGAAGACGAGCGTCCCCTCGCTCTCGACGGCGTCCCACGTCTGGCGCGTCGTGGCGTCGGACACGAGCCGGGCTTCCACTTCGACGTCTTGCGGCACGCCGCCCTCGCGGCGCACGAGGACGGTCGTCTCGTAGGTTGCGTCGTCTTGCGACCGCGTCAGGATCTTGGCCGAGTAGTCGACCGAGGCGTCGCCGTACACCCACGCCTGGAACCAGTCCTCGAGCGTGTGTCCGGCCTCTTCTTCGCAGACGCGCTGGAGAGCCGCGGGGGCGAGGCGGCCCGCTCTCGTCTCGTCTACGACCCGGGCGAGCGCGCGGTCGAACGCTTCCTCGCCCACGGCGGCCGCGAGCGCGCGCGCGACGACGAACCCCTTGTCGTAGAGGCGCACGGCCGACGCGTTGCCGTAGCGGACCTCCGGCGCGGACTTGACGAGCGCTTCGTCGAACCCGCTCCACACCTCGCGGGCGTACGGGAGCTCGATCAGGTGCTCGCGGAGGTTGAAGTAGCCGAACTGCTTCGCCACCGCGTCCTCGAGGACGCCGTTACCAGTGACGAAGAGGAGGTTCGGGTCCGCTGCGCCGTACCGCCGTTCGAAGTAGCCCACCGACGCGTACTGCGACAGACCCTCCGACAGCCAGCCGTCGCGATCGAGATCGATCCCGCCCAGCATGCCGAACCACTGGTGCGCGATCTCGTGGGCGAGGACGAACTCCGTCAGGCGGTGGAGCACGCCGGGCACGAGGATGTCGCGGTGCGTGAAGAAGCGCGACGAGAGGATGGCGATGCCGTCGGCCGACATGGCGTCTCCGTCGGTGCTCGTCCCTTCGACGACCCGCAGGATCGGGCGCGGGTAGGCGCCGAACCGCGAAGCGTAGTCGGCCAGGATATCGCGCGCGTAGGTCGAGAGGAGGCGAGCTTCGTCCTCGTGGCCCTTCCGGAATGTGACCTCGACGGGCGTGGGCCCGTCGAGCAGGTAGCGTTCGAGGTCCGCCCCGAACGTGAGCGCCAGGGAACGCGTCGGACTCGCGTTGCGGAGCGCGTAGGTCGCCGTCTCGTCGTCGTCCTCGGCCGCGTCGGCCCGCTCGATCTCGTCCGCGCCGGCGGTCAAGACGACGTCCTCGGGCACGGTGATGCGCGCCTCGATCGCGGTCCTCGGGAAGACGAGGGGAAACGCGTCGGTGTCTCCCGCGACGAGCGTCGATCCCTGTTCGCGGAGCCCGGGCACCGACTGGATCAGGAGCGGGAACCACCCGAAGCGCCACGTGAACGTCTCGTCGGTCACGCCGCCGTCGCCGGTCGAGACGCGCGGCGCCCGCGTAGTGAAGCGGACTTCCACGGCAGACGCCGTCTGGACGTCGACCGCGAGGCCGGCGTCGGACAGGCTGTACGTCTGCAGGCCGGGCGCGAGGGACAGGAGACGGTACTCGGCCGGCCGTCGCGCGTCGCCGTCCACGAGGAGGACGGCGTCGATGTCGAGCGCCGACTCCCCGAATCCGTAGGGGTAGCGGCTGTCGATCTCACGCGCCGAGAGGTGCGGGTTTCTCTCTCTGTCCAGGTTCGGCAGGAGAAGAAAGTAGACGGTGTCCTCTGCCGCGGAGTCCGGCGCGCCTCCCGCCGGCAGGGACGTCACGAGCGTGCCCGCGATCTCCCGCCGCTCGGCATCGTAGGACGCATCGAGGGACTGGACGGGAACTCCGCTCGCGGACGCGCCGGCGACCGAGAGCCCGACGGAGAAGAGGAAGAGAAACGACCACAGCGCCTTGCGCATGAACGACCTCCTGGTCCGAGAGGGGATCCCGGAACGGCGCGGGGATCTTACTCGCGCTTGCCCTCCGCATCCTCCTCGGCGTCGCGCTGCACGAGGACGCGGACCGAAGTGACTTCGCGGTCGGTCGCTCCCTCGACCTTGAGCAGGACGCCGTCGACGCGCACTTCGTCCCCGACCCGCGCGATAGCGCCGAGTCGGCTCTGCACGAGGCCGTTGACCGTGACGACGTCGCCTTCCTCGAGGTCGATGCCCATCGTTCGGTTCAGGTCGATGAGCGCCGTGTCGCCGGCGGCCACCGCCTCGTCGGCCGAGACGCGGCGGATCGGCGTGGCGGGCAAGTCGTACTCGTCTTCGATCTCGCCCACGATCTGCTCGAGGATGTCCTCGAGCGTGACGATCCCGGCCAGGCCGCCGAACTCGTCGACGACGACGGCCATATGCACCTTGCGCCTCCGCAGCTCGCGCAGGAGGACGTTGATCGGTTGGCTCGTCGGCACGTACACGGCCGGGCGCACGAGGTCGCGCAGAGACCGCCCGGACTTGGCTCCCTCGCGCAACAGGTCCTTGGCGTAGAGGGTTCCGACGACGTTGTCCGGCACGCCTTGATAGATTGGGAAGCGCGAGTGCCCGTCCTTTACGACGATCGCGCGCACCGCGTCGAGCGAGGTCGAGATCTCGATCGCCCGCACGTCCGGCCGCGGCACCATGACCTGCTCCACCGTCAGTTCGTCGAAATCGAGGATGCGGCGAATCATGTCGCCCTCGGTCTCTCCGAGCATGCCGCTCTCCTCGCCGGCGTCGACCAGGGTCTCGATCTGCTCGTCGCTCACCGTGACCGGCTCCTTCTCGCGCAAGTCGACGCCGAACAGGCGGACGATGGCGAAGGCGATCCAGCGGAAGAGAGAGACGACCGGCTTCAGGACGCGAGCGAGCCAGAAGATCTGGTTCACGAGCCGGAGCGTCAACCACTCCGCGTTGTGCTTGGCAAAGTTCTTCGGCGTGATCTCGCCGAACACCAAGATGGAGACGGTCATGACGCCCGTAGCGATCGTTCCCTGCCACGCGGCGGAGAGCTGCGGCATCGACTGGACGACGATGAGCGTCATCACCGACGCCGCGGTCACGCTGATCAGGTTGTTGAGCAAGAGGAGCGCGGTGATGAGGTCGTTCGGCTCCTCGAGCAGGCGCGTGAGCGCGCGCCGCTTGCGCGGGTGCTCGTTGATGAGGTAGCGCAGGCGTCCGTGCGTCAGGGACGTGATCGCCGTTTCCGCGCAGGACGTGTAGGCGGAAAGGAAGAGGAGGACGACCAGAAACCCAATCTCAGCGCCTATATGCACGCGTCCTTCACCTCAGGTGTCGCCATTATAGAGGGAAACAGGGCTTGCGCAACCGGGGCGTTGCCGCCGGCTCCCCCGAGCCGCTACACTCCCGGTTCCGAGGAGGAGGTTGGGTGCACATCGAGGAACTGCGCGAGATCGTCCGCTTGCTGAAGGACGAGGGCCTGAGCGAGATCACCGTCTCGGAGGGGGACTCGACCATCACCGTGCGCCAGACGATCGGGCACCCCTCTCCGATAGCAGCGGCGACGCCCGCCGTCACGGCGCCCGCCGCGCCTCCCCCGCCCGACGGGCTGACCATCGAGGCTCCGCTCGTCGGCACATTCTTCCGCCGGGCGACGCCCGAGGACGCGCCGTTCGTCGAGCTCGGCCAGACCGTCCGCGTCGGCGACACCGTAGGGATCATCGAAGCGATGAAAGTCATGAACGAGATCAAGGCCGAGAAGGCCGGCCGCGTGCGTGCCGTGCTCGCGGAGGACGGCGCGCCGGTGGAGTACGGCCAGGCGCTCTTCGTCCTCGATCCTCTATGAGTTTCGACACCGTCCTCGTAGCCAACCGCGGTGAGATCGCCTCGCGCGTCATCGAGGCGTGCCGCGAGTTGGGCCTTCGCTCGATCGCCGTCTACTCCGAGGCCGACGAGGCGATGCCCTACCTGCAACAGGCCGACGGGGCCGTGTGCATCGGCCCGCCCGAGGCGGCGAAGAGCTACTCGAACCCGGCGGCCCTGATGAGCGTCGCCGAGCTCGTCGGAGCCGGCGCCCTGCACCCCGGGTACGGCTTCCTCGCCGAGAACCCCGACTTCGTCGAGATCTGCGAAGAGCACCACATCCGGTTCATCGGGCCGAGCAAGCAGGCGATGCGCATCGTCGGCGACAAGACGCTGGCGCGCGACTGCGTGGCGCAGGCCGGAGTGCCCGTGCTGCCAGGCGGGCCGGCCCCCAAGAAGCCGGAAGACGCGCTCGCGATGGCGGAAGCGATCGGCTACCCCATCCTCGTGAAGTCCGTGTTCGGCGGCGGCGGCCGCGGCCTGCGTTGGGTCGAGGGCGCCGACGATCTCGTCGCGGCGCTCGGGGCGGCGGCGGGCGAGGCGCGCGCTGCGGCGGGCGAGGCGGGCCTGTACCTCGAGAAGGCCGTCGTGGGCCCGCGGCACATCGAAGTGCAGGTCCTCGCCGACGAGCGCGGCCGCGCGATCGCCCTCGGCGAGCGCGACTGCTCCATCCAGCGCCGTCACCAGAAGCTCATCGAGGAGACGCCGGCGCCGCGGCTCGACCCGAACCTGCGGATGCGCCTGCACCGCGCCGCCCTCGCCGCTCTACACGCCGTCAACTACACGAACGCCGGCACCGTCGAGTTCGTCGTCGCGCCGGACGGAACTCCCTACTTCATCGAGATGAACGCGCGGATTCAGGTCGAGCACTCCGTCACCGAGGTGGCAACCGGCTTGAACCTCGTAAAGGAACAGATCCGCATCGCCGCCGGAGCCTCCGCGCCGCTCGACTTTGAGGCGCTCCAGCCGCGCGGGCACACGATCGAGTGCCGCCTCAACGCTGAAGACCCGGCGCGCGGCTTCCTGCCGTCCACCGGGACCCTGCACGTCGAGGAGTTGCCCGGCGGGCACGGCATCCGCCTCGACACGGCGATCTACGACGGGATGCCGGTGACGCCGTACTACGACTCGCTCGTGGCCAAGCTCATCGCCTGGGGCGAGGACCGCGAAGAGGCGCGCCTGCGGATGATCGGGGCGCTCCAAAGATTCCGCGTCACGGGCGTGTCGACGACGCGCGACCTCTTGCTCCGCATCCTGGCGCACGCCGCGTTTCGCGACGCCGAGCTGTCGACCGCATTCCTCGAGAAGACCGGGCTCGCTTGATGGGCGCCGCGCCCGCTCGTACCCTAGCCGCTCTTTCGGAACGCCGGGACGGGAGGTGAGGTCATGTTCGATGCGCTCTCGGAACGCCTGACCGCCGTGTTTCAACGCCTGCGCGGCAAGGGCAAGCTCTCCGAAGCCGACGTGGCCGAAGGCCTGCGGGAGATCCGCCTCGCGCTCCTCGAGGCCGACGTCAACTACAAGGTCGCCAAGGACCTGATCGAGAAAGTCCGCGCCCGCGCCGTCGGCGTCGAGGTGCTCGAGAGCCTGACGCCCGGGCAGCAGCTCCTCAAGATCGTCCGCGACGAACTGGCCGAGGCGATGGGCGGCGAGCGCAAGGCGCTCCGGCTCGACCGCCGCCCGGCCGTGATCCTGCTCGTCGGCTTGCAGGGATCGGGCAAGACGACGACCGCGGCCAAGCTGGCGAGCCTCCTGAAGCGCGAAGGGCGCAAGCCCGTGCTCGTCGCCGCCGACGTCTACCGCCCGGCGGCGATCGACCAGCTCGAGAAGCTTGGACGCGATCTCGACATCCCCGTCGTGTCGCGCACCGACCCGAACCCGGTCAGGATCGCCGCGGGAGCCGTCTCGTGGGCCCGCCAGAACCTCCGCGACGTGGTGCTCGTCGACACGGCCGGCCGGCTGCAGATCGACGACGAGATGATGCAGGAGATCGCCGAGATCGCTGCGGCCACGAACCCGGCCGAGAAGCTGCTCGTCGCCGACGCGATGACCGGGCAAGAGGCCGTCGCCGTCGCCGCGGCCTTCCACGAGCGCGTGAGCCTGACCGGAGTCGTCCTGTCGAAGACCGACGGCGACGCGCGCGGCGGCGCCGCCCTGTCGATTCGGCACGCCACGGGCTGCCCCATCGTCTACGTCGGGACGGGCGAGAAGACCGAAGGCCTGGAGCCCTTCCATCCCCAGCGGATGGCCGAACGCATCCTCGGGCTCGGCGACGTGTTCACGCTCATCGAGAAGGCCGAAGAGCGGATGGACGCCGCGAAGGCCGAGCAGCTCGTGGAGAACCTGCGCAAGAACCGCTTCACGCTCGAGGACTTCCTCGAGCAGCTGGAGGAGGTGCGCAAGCTCGGTCCCTTGTCGCAGATCCTCGACCGCCTGCCCGGCGCGGCCAAGCTCAAAGGCAACGTCTCGGAGGAGGGCGAGGCTGACCTGAAGCGGACGCTCGCCGTGTTGCGCTCGATGACGCTGGAAGAACGGCGGAACCCCTCTATAATTGGCGGTAGTCGTAAGAAGCGCATCGCCCGCGGAAGCGGGACGAGAGTCAGAGACGTGAACGCCGTTCTCACGCGCTACGAAGAAGCGAAGCGCGCCCTCAAGTGGGTTGGGGGACGACACGGCAAGGGGCATCTACCGCCCGACATGCTTGGGGTCTCGTAAGTTGTGCGCGTGTCCAATCTGAGGTGAGGTATGGCAGCGAAGATCCGGTTGAAGAAGGTAGGTCGGAAGGGTCAGCCCTCGTACCGCGTCGTCGTCCTCGACGGGCGCAAGCCGCGAGACGCGAAGGTCGTCGCCGACATCGGGCGCTACGATCCGAAGACGGAGCCCGCGACGTTCCAGATCGACAACGAGTCGGCCCTGAAGTGGCTGCTCGACGGCGCGAAGCCGACGAAGATGGCGCGCGACCTCTTGTCGCGGGCCGGCGTGATGGTGGCGTGGGACGCCGCCAAGCGCGCGGGCGCGACGGCCGAGAAGGCCGAGGCGGCGCCCGTCGCCGAGAAGGCCGAAGTCGCGGCCGAGCCGGAGAAGGCCCCGCGAGCGAAGAAGTCGAAGGCGGCGGCCGAAGGCTAGGGCCTCGGCCAAGCTCGGGCTCCGCCCGAGCGGGGAGGTCGCTTGCTCTACCGCCTGTGCGAGCTGGTTGTCCGCTCGCTCGTCGAACGTCCCGAGGCGCTCAAGATCGACCGCATCGAGACCGAGCGAGTGGACATCTTCTTTCTCCACGTCGCGGAGTCGGATCGCGGCCGCCTGCTCGGGAAGGGCGGCCGGACCATCGGTGCCCTGCGGACGTTCCTCGACGCGGCGGCCTTGCGCGTCGGCCGTGAAGTGGTCGTGGAGATCATCGAGTAGGCCGGCATGCGCTTCGACGTGATCTCCATCTTCCCTCAGGCGGTCGGCGGCATCGTGTCGATCGGCGTGGTCGGCCAGGCGATCGAGGCGGGCGACATCTCCGTCCACCTGCACGACCTGCGCGACTACACGGACGACCCGCACCGCGTCGTCGACGACCGCCCGTACGGCGGCGGCGCCGGCATGCTCCTCAAGGTCGAGCCGTTCGTGCGAGCGATCGAGGCCCTTCGGCCCGCGTGGGGACCGCGGACGACCGTTCTCCTCCTGTCGGCGCAGGGCAAGCCGTTCACCCAGAAAGACGCCGTCCGCTACGCGCGCGGAGACGGGCTTGTCCTCCTCTGCGGCCGCTACGAGGGCGTCGACGAGCGGATCCTGTCCTTCGTGGACGAGGAGGTCTCGGTCGGCGACTTCGTCCTCGCTGGAGGAGAGTCCGCCGCGGCGCTCGTCATCGAAGCGACGGCGCGCATGGTCCCCGGGGTCGTCGGCAAGTACGAGTCGGTGGCGACCGACTCCTTCTACGACGAGCCGCGGGTGGGCGCGCCGCAGTACACGCGGCCGCCGGACTTCCGCGGACTGAAGGTTCCGGACGTCCTCTTGTCCGGCGACCACACGAAGATCGAGGGGTTCCGCGCCCGCGAGGCGTGGAAGAAGACCGCCAAGAACCGCCCCGAGTTGCTCGGCCTGTCGCCCGACGAGGGGCGGCCCGCGAGCGGGAAGGACGAAGACCGTGGCTAACCTGTACGTGGGCCTGCTCCACTACCCGATGCGCAACCGCGAAGGCGAGATCGTCGCGACGTCGGTCACCCCGATCGACGTGCACGACATCGCCCGTTCGGCGCGCACGTACGGGGCGGCGCGGTACTTCGTCGTCACCCCGGTTCCCATCCAGCAGGCGATCACGTGGCGCATCCGCGGCTTCTGGACCGAGGGCGAGCGGATTCGCGAGAAGAGCCGGCGCGGCGAGGCGATCGAGTACGTGTCGGTCGCCGAGGACCTCGAGGAGTCGCTCGCCACGATCGAGGCGGCCGAGGAGCAGACGCCCTTCCTCGTGGCCACGTCGGCGCGGCCGTCCAACAAGGCGGTGATCTCGTACTCCGACCTCGGGGCGAGATTGAGAACGGACGGGCCGCCGGTGTATATTCTGTTCGGCACGGGTTGGGGAATGGCCGATGAGTTGATCGACACGTGCGATGCCATCTTGCCCCCCATCATGCCGGACGCATCATTCAACCACCTATCCGTCCGCGCCGCGGTGGCGATCGTGTTGGACCGCGTGGCGGGCGATCGATAGACAGGAGATTGGACGAGGAGGAAGCAATGGACGACATCCTGCGCGCCGTCGAACAGGAGCACCTGAAGGAGCGCGGTGAGTTCCGCCCCGGAGACATCGTGCGCGTGCACGAGCGCATTTCGGAAGGGGCGAAGGAACGAATTCAGGTCTTCGAGGGCATCGTCTTGAAGCGGGCGGGCGGGAGCACGCGCGAGATGGTCACCGTGCGCAAAGTGTCTTCGGGCATCGGCGTCGAGAAGACGTATCCGCTCCATTCCCCCAAGATCGAGAAGATCGAGCTCGTGAAAGAGCGCGGCGTCCGCCGG
>JAKLFO010000031.1 GCA_022711155.1 Candidatus Bipolaricaulota bacterium | reverse complement strand
TCGCCACGCACTGGTACTCGTGCGACACCATCTCGCCCACGGCGGTCTCGCCGTCGCCGAAGTCCCACTGGTACTCGACGATGTCGCCGTCCTGGTCGTACGACTCGGAGGCGTCGAACCAGATGGGCTGCAGGTCGCCGGTCGTCTGAACGTTCGTCTTGAAGCGGGCCACGGGGGCGTGGTTGAGCGCCTCGACTTCGTGAGTCCGAACGGCCTTCTTGCCGGACGAGTCGCGGATCTCGAGCGTCACCTCGTAGGTGCCCTTCTCGGCGTAGGTGTGGGTCACGCTGACGCCGCTCGCCGTCTCGCCGTCGCCGAGGTCCCAGGCGTACTCGACGATCAGCCCGTTCGGGCTGGTCGAGCCGGCGGCGTTGAAGGTCACTTCGAGCGGCGGGTAGCCGAACTGCGGCGTCACGCTGAACTCGGCACGCGGGTCGTTCTGCAGCGTGCACGCGCCGAGGGCGGCGACCGCGGCCGCGACGGCGATGAGCGAGCAAACCTTTCTGAGTGTCTGCATGCGTTCTCCTCTACTCCCTGTGTGCGCTGGTTTCGTCTGCCTCGTTGGCCGCCGCCGCGGCGCCGGCCTTCTTCCCGTTCTCATCTTGCGACTTGGGCTCGGCGGCCTCGCGCATCGCGTCGAGCCGCGCCGAGGCGCGTCCGAACAGGCTTTCCTTCGGGTAGGCTCCTGCCGCGTCGGGCTCTCCGGCGGCGACGCCGGTGAGGGCTTCGATGCCCTCTTCGATCGTCGCCACGGCGACGACGTGGAACCGCCCCTTGTCAACCGCGTCGAGGATCTCGCGCGACAGCATCAGGTGATCGACGTTGGCGCGCGGGATGAGCACGCCCTGGCGTCCGGTCAGGCCGCGCTCGCGGCACGCGCGGAAGAACCCTTCGATCTTCTCGTTCACGCCGCCGATCGGCTGGACTTCGCCGCGCTGGTTCACGGACCCGGTGACGGCGAAGCCCTGGTCGATCGGCGCGTCGGCGAGCGCGGACAGGAGCGCGTACAGCTCGGCGCTCGACGCGCTGTCGCCGTCGATCATCGAGTAGCTCTGCTCGAACGTCAGGTTCGCGGTGAACGAGAGCTGCTTCTCTCTCGCGAACCGTTCGCCGAGGAAGCCTTTGAGGATCAGAATGCCCTTCGAGTGCGTCGCGCCGCCGAGCTTGGCCTCGCGTTCGATGTCGACGACGCCGCCTTTGCCCGCGTGTACGGTGGCCGTGATGCGGGACGGCTTGCCGAACGCGTACTCGCCGAGCTGGAGCACGGCGAGGCCGTTCACTTGCCCGACCCGCGTCCCCTCGGTGTCGATGAACAGCTGGCCGCGCGCGATCATCTCGCGAATCTTCTCGTCGATGCGGGCCAGACGGTGGTCGCGCTCGGCGATCGCGCGCGCGGTGTGCGAGGCGTCGACGCTCGCCGCGCCGTCGACGCGGGCCCAGTACGAGGCCTCCTTGGCGATCGACACGATGTGCGCAAACTGGCACGAGAGCTTCTTCTGGTCTCCCGCCAGCTCGACCGCGTGCTCGACCATCCGCGCGACGCCGGACGGCGTGAACGGGAGAACGCTCGGGTCGTCGGCCGCGCAGCCGGCGAGGAAGCGCGCCAGCTCCTGCTCGCGCTCGGGCGTGCGGTCCATCTCGGTGCCGAAGTCGACCTTCACGTTGAACAGCTTGGGGAAGTCCTCGTCGTAGTGGTAGAGGAGTTCGTAGATCATCGGGCTGCCGAGGATGATGAGCTTGATGCGGAACGGCACGGGATCGGGCCGCAGGCCTTCCGCGGTGGAGTAGCCGAGCATCTGCATCGGGTCCTCGATCTGGATCTCGTGCCGCTTCACGGCGATCTTGAGCGCCTCCCAGCTGATGCCGAGGCGGAAGAGGTTGTTCGCGTTCAAGACCAGGTAGCCGCCGTTCGCGCGGTGCAGCGACCCGGGCTTGATCATCATGAAGTCGGTCATCACGATGCCCATCTGGACGCGGCGCTCGATCGACCCGAACAGGTTCGGGTACGTCGCGTTGTGCTCGACGACGACGGGCGCGCCGCGCGTCTCGGCGTTATCGACGAGCAGGTTGACGCTGTAGCGGCGGAAGGGGTCGCCCTGCTGCACCATCGGGAACGGGAAGGGCGACTTTTTCGCCTGGGCGCCGTTGGCCTGGAAGTCGTCGAGGCTTGCGGCGACATCGCGCTTCACCGACTCGAGGTAGGCGATGACCTTGTCGAGCCCCTCGTAGCGCGATTGGAGCTGCGCGAAGTGGGGCTCGATCATGAACAGGACGGCCTCTTTGGCCAGCTTCTTCAGTTCCTCTTCGCGCTCTTCGTCGAGTTGGGCCACGGCCTGCAGCCGCTCCTGGATCAGCGTCTGCACTTCCGCCTGCCGCCCGCGCATCTGGTCGCGGCGCTCTTTGGGCAGGGCGTCGTACTCCTCTTGGCTCAGCGGCTCGCCTCGGTCGCTCAGGGGCAGCGTGTTGATACCGATCGGCGTCCGCTGGATCGAGAACCCCAGCTCGCGCGAGCTTGCCTCCATCGCCTCGAGCAGGGCCGTGCGCCGCTCGGCAAAGCGCTCGTTCGTCTTCTTCGATCGAGCCTTGAACTCGTCCGACTCGATCAGCTTGGGGATCTCGCGCTGGAGGCGCTTGACCTGCTGCTCGATGTCGCTGCGCAGTTGGCGGCCCTTCCCGGCCGGAAGCTCCAGACAGCGCGGGTTGTACGGGCTCTCGAAGTTGTGGACATAGCAGATGTCGGGCGGCACGGGGTCGTCGGCGCTCGCGCGCGCGAGGAAGTGCTCGACGGCCGACATCTTGCCGGTGCCTGGGTCGCCGGCGACGTAGATGTTGTACCGGCTCTTCACGTCTCGTATTCCGAGGCCGAGGTGGAGCGCCTCGACGGCGCGGTCCTGGCCGATGATCTCGTCGAGGGGCTGAAGCTCGGCGGTCGTCTTGAATCGGAACGCCGACGCGTCGCACGTGTAACGCAACTCGCGGCTCGAGAGCTCTTTGACCGTACGCTTCTCCATGCCTAGGATTCTATCGAAGATGCGAACCGCAAGAAAGGCACGGTGGATAGCGATCTTGCTTTCGATCGCGTCCCTCGCCCTCGTCTCGTGCACCGGCGGCGCCCCGGACGTGCCGGCGGCCGCGCCGGCGGCGGCGCCGGGCGTCGCGGCGGCGGCCGTGTGGCCGATCCTGGGGCGCGAGACCGGCTGTCCGTACTGCAACGTCGTCGGAACGGCGTTCGCGCGCGCCAGCGAGTCGATCGACATCTTGCTGGCGAGCCTCGATGCGTCGGCCAACCCGGTGGTCGAGGCGCTGGTGGCGGCCGCGGGCCGCGGAGTGGCCGTGCGCGTCCTCCTCGATCAGAGCGACTTCGAGCCTTCGATCACCACGAAGAACGCGCTCGCGCGCGACTACCTGGTCGCGCACGGCGTCGACGCGCGCCTCGACGACCCGGCCACGACCACTCACGCCAAGCTCGCCATCGTGGATCGCGCGGCTGTGGTCATCGGGTCGACGAACTGGAACCGCTACGCCCTGTTCGAGCACCGACAGGCCGACGTGCTCGTCGAGGACGGGCGGTTGGCCGCCGCGTACGGCGCATGGTTCGACCGTCTGTGGACCGACCCGGCGGCCAGACTGCCGTTCGCGTTCGCGAGTCCACCGTCACCCGGCGAGGGGTCATCTCTCGTCGCGCTCCCCGACGCCGGGGAGTCGACGCTCTACGCGTCGTTCGTCGTGGACGCGCTCGGGCGGGCTCGACGGTCGGTCCATGCGATCTTGTACCGGATCTCCGTCTATCCGCAGTTCGCCGACTCTGCGACGAGCGATCTCGTCCGCGCGCTCGTCGCGGCGGCCGGCCGAGGGCTCGACGTGCGCGTACTCATGGACGACTGCAGCTTCTACGCCGACTCGGCGCAGGCCAACCTCGAGAGCGCGATCTACCTCTACCAGAGCGGCGTGGAGGTGCGCTTCGACGATCCGGCCGAGACGACGCACGCCAAGCTCCTCGTGATCGACGGCGAGACGGTCATCCTCGGTTCGACCAACTGGAACTACTACTCGGTCGAGCGAAACATCGAGGCGAACCTGGCGCTCGTTCGGATGCCCGAGGTCGCGGCGACGTTCGAAAGCTCTTTCGCGACGCTGTGGGCGACCGGGCGTGCGATCGTCCCGTAGGGGGCGGGTCCGCCAGCGACGGCTTTGCCTGGAGCGGCTACGGCTTGGGCGCCGTGCACTGCGGGCACGCCCACTCGATCTTCCCCGTGAGGACGTCGTAGCGGACGGGCAGCATGGCCGCGCCGCACGTGGGGCAGAGGGCGCTGGCGAACGAGATGCCGACGGGCGCGTCGCGCGTCCCGGCCACCGCGGCCGTGATCGTCGCGCCGTCCGCGATGGTGATGGTGGCCGGCTCGGCGATCCGCAGGGCGATCTCGCTCGGCATGCCGAGCACGCGGACGTCGCCCGCATACTCGATCTTGATCCCGTTCGTCAGGAGGACGATGAGCAAGACGAGGATGGACGCGAGCAGCCCGAGGAGAGCCGCGAACGCAAGGGCACGAAGAGTCTTCTGCATGGTGTGCCTCCTCTAGAGCATCCTACGCTCGCGACCTCGCGAGGCAAAGCAGAAATGAAGAGGGAGGCCGACCCACGGGGTCGGCCTCCCCTTGATTGCATCAGATAACCTTGCAGTTCGGGCAGTACACCGAGTCCTCGTCCTCGTTGTTCGTCTCGTCGCACTCCTCGACCGTGTGGTAGGGGTCAACCTCCACCGTGATCTCGAGAGGGCAGTCGGGCAGTTGATTGGCCGTGAAGTTGAGGATGAAGGTTGCGTCCTCGGTCTCGCCTGGATCGAGCGCGCCGATGAGGTCGGAGTCGTACCCCGACGTGCTCGCCAGCCGCGCGAACGTGCTCGCCGACGGCGCGTCGCCGATGTTCGTCACAGTCGCCGTGACGCGGACTTCGAATTCGCGCCCCTCGTACGTGCAGGACGCGCTCTTGATCTCGATGACCAGGTCCGGGCACTCCCCGGGCTCGTCGCCGTCGTCCGGCTCCCCGGGCTTGCCCGGTCCCGTCGTCCGCACGGCCGAGATCGGTGGCGCCACAGCGGCCACCGTCGGCACGCTCGGGACGCAGCCGGCAACGCCGCCTGTGACCCATGTGTCGGCGGTCGGGCCGATGACCGTGAACGAGAACACGCTCGAGTTGCCCGGCTGGATGCCGCAGGAGCCGACCGGCGCCCTCCACCACCATGCGCCCCAGCCGGCATGCTGCATCCAGAACGCCGGGCCGGTCATGTTCATCGTGCTGAAGCCGGCGAGGTTGGGGATGTAGAAGAGGCAGATGCCGCACGTCCCGTAGAGGTAGTTGATGTTCGTCACTGTGTACGTGTACGTGTCGAGCACGGGCCCGCCGACGATCATCTCGCGGGTCACGCACTCCTCGATCTTCACGCGCCCGTACGGCGTGGAGCTCTCGGTGACGTCGTAGGCGATGGCGTTGGGCGGGCACAGCGTCGTCTCGTTCGGCGTCGGGGGCTCTCGCAGCGGCGACAGGGCCAGCATGAACTCGACTTCGGTCCACTGGCCCTTGTACTCGACGTACATGCGGTCGCTCATGCGCGCGACCGTCTGCAGAACCTGCCCCTGTGCGCCGGACTGCCACGGGTCTTCTTGCGACCAGGCGAAGTCGACCGGCGTATAGCCCTCGCTCGTCAAGGCGTACAAGTACGAGCGGCCCGCGAGGTACTGGTTGTTCTCGCCTTCCCGAACGTGGAGGCCGACGATGACGCCTTCGGCTTCGTCCATCTCCAGTTCGTACGCGGCGATGTTCGGGTCGCCCGGTTTGACCTCGAGGATGATTCCCGGAACCATCGTCGGCGAGTACGCGCCGAGGCCGGACGCGAGAAGCTCGCCCGGGAAGCCCATGTCGTAGATCTTGAGCACGAACTCGTCGGGGTAGAGCCCGGCCACGTACTGGGCGAGCCCGAGGACCAGTCGCACGTCGGTCGTCCCGCGGGTTGTCTCCGTTGCCATCAGCATGCGTCCCAACTCGTCGGCGAGCTGAATCGTGTCCAGTTCGTCGACGACGCCGTCGCCGTTGTAGTCGCGCACGAATCGCGCATACCCGTTTTCGGCCTCCCACGCGAGGATCGTGGCCGCCTCAACCGGGCCGGTCCAGCGTTCGGACCACGTGGGGAGACTCTCTTGGCTGATCAGTTCGAGGTCATCCCGAACGTACCCCAAGAGCTGCACGTCCTGCGCTTGCGTCGCCGCCGCTCCCACGAGGATGGCGAGCGCGGCAATGAGCCACCACCGTCTCATCACGGCCTCCTTCCCTCCATGCGTCCCCGCTTGCCGCGGAGTTCCCCGCCGCGGGTTGCGGAGGCTCTGGGGTCTTCCTAGTATACCTTTCGCTCTACCGCGCCAAGAACTGCCGCGGTGCAAGCCTCGCTCGACTGCGCATGAGGCTGCGCGGAAGAGACTCCGCAGACCGCGCCGAAAGCTCGCGCGTCTGCTCGGTGTAGGTACACGCTGCGACGCGGGGAAGTGACACCGGCGCCGTGGCGCTGGGGAGGCGAGATCCATGTCGGAGAAGATCGGAGAGAGGTTCCAGGCCGAGACGGCCATCGAGTGCCTGGGAGCCTCGGCGCAGAAGCGCGGCGTGCCTGTGCCGCCGCTCGAGGTACGGCTGGTCGAGGGCGCGGAGGTCGCCCTGTCGGGGCCGGCGGGCGCCTGGGACGCGGCGACGCTCACGGAGGCGATCCGCTTGCGGCGGAGTCTGCGCGAGTATTCGGAGGCCCCCCTGTCGCTCTCCGAGTTCTCTTTTCTCCTCTGGGCGACGCAGGGCGTCGATCGCGTGATGCGGGACGTCGCCACCTTCCGGACGGTGCCGTCTGCCGGCGCCCGCCACGCGTTCGAGACGCTCCTGGTCGTGCAGCGCGTCGAGGGTCTCGCTCCCGGGCTCTATCAGTACATGTCGCACGGGCACCGCCTTCTCGCGGCGACGGCCACGGCGGACGCGCAGGAGGTGGCCGCCGCCTGCCTTGGCCAAGCGATGATCGCGAGCGCGGCGGTCACGTTCGCGTGGGTCGCCGTGCGCGAGCGGATGACGTGGCGCTATGGCGAGCGCGGATACCGGTACATGTACTTGGACGCTGGACACGTCTGCCAGAACCTGTACCTCGCGTGCGAGGCGATCGGCGCGGGCGCCTGCGCCATCGGAGCCTACGACGACGCGGCGACGAACGCGCTCTTCGGCCTCGACGGCAGGGAGCGATTCGTCATCTACCTCGCGAGCGTGGGAAAGAAGATCGCGCGATCCTAGAGTCCGATGGGCCGGCCGCCCGAGCAGCCGCCGGACGGCGGCGTCTGGACGAGGACGCGGTGGCTGGCGCTCGCCTCGGCGCCCGCTTCGTCGCGGACGACGAGCGTGACCGTGTAGGCGCCGATCTCGTCGTAGACGTGCGTGACGACCGCCCCTTGTGCCGTGCTGCCGTCGCCGAAATCCCACGAGAAGGCGAGCGGCTGCCCTTCCGGATCGACCGATCCCGAGCCGTCGGCCGTCATCGGGGTGTGCACGACGGGCGCTCCGTCCGAGAGCCGTAGGCTGGCCAGAGGAGGGGCGTTGTCGGCGACGACCTCGATGCGGGCCGTGGCGCTGTTCCCGTCGGCGTCGCGCACGGTCAGCGCGACCTCGTGGGCCCCGGCGGCTCCGAACGTGTGCGTGCACCGCGGGCCGGCCTGTTCCTCGAGCTGGCCGTCGAACGTCCAATCGAAGGCGACGATCTCGCCGTCGTCGGACGACCGCGAGCCGTCGAAGTCGACGACGAACGGCGCCGCGCCGCGGAGAGAACTGGCCACGATCACCGCGCGCGGCGCGCGACCTCCCGAGGGAGCGACGCCACATCCGGCGATCAAGGCCAGGAGCACCAGCACGTTACACAGGCACAGGATCTTCTTCATCTCGTCTCCCTTGGCCGAGAGGCTACCCGTGGGACGAGGGCGGGTATGGGTCCCGTGGCCGCGCGGGAGGCGACAGGCGACCCGTCGAGCGACGCGGCTGTATGGCGGTCTCCCGCGGGATGGGCTAGGATCGCGCGCAGGGATGTGAACAGGATGAGCACGAAGGAAGTATCCGCAGATGCGTTCACTCGCTTCGCGGCCGGCGACCTTGTTCGGTGGCGCGCCCTAACCGGGCGGCGACTCACGGCGCGCGACGCGCGCTGGGGAGAAGGGCGCGTCGCGGATGTCCGATGGGAAGGGCGGTCGGACCGACCGGACGACGACGGCGTCGTCTACGTGCGCGCCGAGTACGCGGACGGGCTGCGCGTCCGCGTGAACGCGAAGGCGTTCGGCCGTCTGCACAAGCTGGTGGATCTCGACGCCGAGCTGGCGGAGTTCGTCGAGCGGCGGTTTGCCGACGCGGCCGCGCCGGACGCGAGCGCCGAGATCGAACTCGGGATCTGGGACGCGCGCCTGCGCGAAGCGCAGGATACCGCACGCCAGCAGCGCATTGCAGAGTCGCGCCGACGCGCGGCCTCTTCCTAGGGGGACATCGAGGGGGGAGGGTCGTCCCAAATGTCGCCTTGTTGGTGACCACGGGCGACGGACGCGCCCGAGCGGCGGGGTACGCTCCCACCGTCCCAAGGAGGAACCGAGGCGTGAGACGACCGTACCGAATCGCCGTCATGATCAGCCTGATCGCGACGGTCTGTGCGTCCGTGGCGATCGGCGGCGGCGGCGCCGTCGGGAAGGCTCCGATCCTCGTGGTCATCGACGCCGGGCACGGCGGCCGGGATCCCGGCGCGCTCGGCCTCTCGTCGAGCGTCGAGAAGGACATCACGCTCGCCGTGGCGCGCTCGATCGCGCTCCAGGCTACGCGGTATCCGAACCTGAGCATCGTCTTGACGCGCATCGACGACCGCTTCATCGAGCTGGCCGATCGCGTCGCCAAGGCGCGACAGGTCCGCGCTGCGGTCTATGTGAGCATTCACGCGAATTCGGCACCCGACGCCACGGCGCGGGGCGTCGAGACCTACGTCGCGCAAGGAGCGCGCGATGCGTCGGGAAGCGCGGCCTTGGCCGCCGAGCTCCAGAAGGCCGTCGTTGTCGCGACCGGGTCGAAGGACCGGGGCGTGCGCTCGGCGTCCCTCTACACCGCGCGGGCGACGATGCCCGCGGCGCTGGTCGAACTCGGCTTCCTGACGGAGAAGCAGGACGTGCGCTTGCTCACGGATCCGTCGGTTCAGGCACGAATCGCGGCGCGCATCCTGGAAGCCGTGAATCGGTTCGTCACGCAGTGACGCGGCCGCGGCTAGACGCGTATCGTCTTCCAGCTTCCCGTTCGGAACTTGAGCGCCATCACGAGCGCCATGGCCGTCCAGTACACGTACTCGCCGATCCACGCTCCCGCGAGCCCGAGCGGAGTGCGGAGCCCGAGGAAGTAGACAGTCGGCAGGTACAGGAAGACGCAGACACAGAACTCGACCGCGAAGACGAACCGCGTGTTCCCGGCGCCCTGGAGTGACTGCGACAAGACGAGGGCGGCTCCGGCGAACGCCTGGACGAAGCCGAGCCAGAAGAGCGGGCCGCGGCCGGCGGCGATGACCGAGGGCTCGGCCGTGTAGAGCCTCAGGAGCGCGCCGGGCGCCAGGACGAAGAGCAGGCCCATCGCGGCCATCGCGTACGCCGCGAGGCGCGTGGCCTCCCACGCGTAGGCGGACGCGTCGTTGGGCTTCTTCGCTCCGAGCGACTGCCCCACCAGCGACTGGGCGGCGGTTCCCATTCCCACCGCGAGCATGATCGTGAGCGAGTAGATCGAACGGATCACGTTCGTCGCCGCCAGCTCGACCGTTCCGATTCTCGAGGCGACAAAGAAGAAGGCGAACCAACTGCCATGCGACATGACCCGCTGCGCGGCGACCGGCAGGGACAGCCGGGCGATCGGGCGAAGCCACGCGGTGAGCGCCGTCTTGCCGTGGTACGGAGCGTAGGCGCGGCGAACCCGAGCGGTGAGCGTCACCGCGAGGTAGAACACGACGCCGGTCGCCACCGCGATCGTCGAGGCCAAGGCCGCGCCGGCCACCTCCATCCGCGGAAGACCCAGACGGCCGAAGATCAGGCCGTAGTCGAGGACGATGTTGGCAAGCGTGACGAGGATGGAGTTGCGCAGTTGCTGGCGCGTCTCGCCGATGCCGGCGAAGAACGCGGCGTAGGTCCAACTGAAGAACGCGAAGGCCGCCCCGTAGAGGCGGAACTCAAGGTACTGCGAGCCGAGGCGGGCGACGTCGAGGTCGCGCGACAAGAGGGGCGACGCCCACTTCGCGATCCACGGAGCCGCGGCGACCAACGGCAGGCCGAGCGCGGCGGAGAGGACGAGCCCCGTCCGCAGCACCTCGCCGCACTGCTCGAGGCGGCCCTCGCCAAACCGGCGCGCGGCCAAGGTCTGGACGCCCACGGACAACGAACCGAGCGCGAAAGTGAGCGCGAAGAATAGCACGCCGGCGATTCCGGAAGCCGCGAGCGGCGCCTGGCCGAGGCGGCCGAGCATGATCGTGTCTACCGCCGTGAGAAGCGTGGTCGAGAGAGACCCCAGGACCACGGGGTACGCAAGCCCGATGACGCGCTTTGCGGGAGCGGGACGGATCGCGAACGGGCGGCCGAGCGCGCGCAGATTCATCCGCCACCCGAAGACGGGACCGCCGGGGTCGCCGCGGTCTGGGTTGCGACGACGCCGACGAGGATCAGCGCCGTTCCCGCGATCTTCGCCGGAGTGATCGGCACGCTGAACAACGCGGCCTCCGCGAGCAGGGTGACGACGGGAACGAGGTTGGTCGACACCGAGACGCTGGTCGCCGAGAGGTGGATGAGGGCGTAGTTCATCGCGAGGAACGCCACGCCGGAGCAGAAGATGGCGAGGAAGAGGAGCATGCCCCAGGCGGAAGCGGACAGCTCGCCGACCCACGCGAAACCGTGGGACGCGGCGAGGGGGCCGAAGACGACGAGCGAGAAGAGCGTCTGGTAGAACGTCAGTTGCAGAGGCGTGATGCGTTCGAGCGCCGTCTTCAGCATGACCGTCTGCACGGCGGCGCAGGCGACGGCGCCGAGCACGAGCAGGTCGCCGACCAGGCTGGCTCCCGCTTCGCCGCTCGACGAGTCGACGAGGAGCAGGACGCCGCCGACCGCGAGCGCGATGCCGAGGGTCCGACGCCACGTCACTCGTTCCATGCGTCGCGCGAAGGCGATGAGGTAGACCCCGACCGGGATCGTCGCGATGAGGATCGACACGTGACTCGCTTGGGTCGCGGCCACGCCGTACGTCTCGAACAGGTAGTAGCCCACCGGGCTCAGGACGGTGAGGACGGCCAGGAACACGAGGTCGCGGGCGGGGACCCGGAGCGCGCCGCGGCCGCGCACGGCGCCGAACGCGGCGAGGGCGACGGCGGCGATGGCGAAGCGCGCGAACAGCAAGGCGCGCACGGGGAGAACGGGAAGAAGCTCCTTTGTCGCGAGGAACGACAGACCCCAGATCCCCATGGCGCTCGCGAGAGCGCCGTAGGCTCTCGCGCGTAGTCTCGAGTCCACAGGCCTGCCTTCTCAGATGGCGCGACGCCAATTGGTCGCGCTCGCCGTATGATGAAGGAACCGCAGGAAGCGCACAACCGCGCAAGCAGGCGCCGCGTTGAGGACTGCGCGGCGATGGGCTACAACCGGCCCGTCGCGGACTCAGCGGACGGCCAGTGGAGATGGGCGTGCATGCCAACGTCGTAGCGAATGAGAAAGCGCTTCGCGATCTCGAGTTCGATCGCCTGAAAGCCATCCTGCACGAGTACGCCTCGTCGTCGCTCGGCGAAGAGGCGCTGGACGCGCTCGTGCCGGTAGCCGACCGCGCGGCCATCGATGCCGCGTTCGTCGAGGTGGCGGAAGCCGCAAGGTTCCTCGGCGTGGCCGGCCGCTTCTCGCTTGGCGGCGTCCGCGATCTTGCGCCGCTCCTGGCGCAGGCGCGGCAGGGCGGGGGCCTGGGCGCGAGCGACTTCCTCGTCGTCCTATTGACGATCGACTCCACGCTCGGAGTTCGCCAATCGCTCCTCGCGCAAGACGGGTTTCCCCAACTGCACGCGCATGCGGAGCGCCTGACCGGCGGCGGCACGGCGATCGGCGGGCTCATTCGCCGCACGATCGACGAACGCGGGGAGATCCGCGACGACGCGTCGCACGTCCTGGCCGAACTGCACAAGAAGCAGCGCGTCATCGAAGCGCGGGTCGAGTCGAGGCTGCGGAGCCTTCTCGAGCGCAGTCCGGAGATTGCGAGCGAGCCGATCATCACGCGCCGGCGCGGCCGCCTGGTCATTGCGGTGAAGAGCGGCGCCGTCGGGATGGCCGACTACGTCATCCATGACCGCTCGGCGACCGGGCAGACGCTGTACGCCGAGCCGACGTCGCTCGTCTCCGAGAACAACGTGATCGCCGAGATGGCCGACGCGATCCGCGACGAGATTCGCCGCATCCTGCGCGAGCTGACGAGCGCCTTCCTCGAGAGCGAGGCGGCCTTCCTGCGCGACCGCGCCGTGCTCGCACACCTCGACGGGCTGTTCGCGCGCGCCGCGTTTGGCGACGCGTACCGTTGCACGGTTCCGCACATCGGGGCGACGTTCGCGCTCCGCGACGCCCGACACCCGCTACTCGGCCGCGACCGCGCCGTGCCGGTCAGCCTGTCGCTCGGCGGCGACCAGCGGATGACCGTCATCACCGGTCCGAATACCGGAGGCAAGACCGTGACGCTGAAGACCGTCGGGCTCCTCACGTTGATGGCGCAATCCGGCATCCCGATTCCTGCGGGTGCCGACTCCCAAGTTCGCGTCGTCTCGAGAGTGCGGACCGACATCGGAGACGAGCAGTCGATCGAGCAAAGCCTGTCGACCTTCTCGGCGCACATGAAGAACATCGTCGGGATCCTCGCGGACGCCGACGCGGAGACCCTCGTGTTGCTCGACGAGTTGGGCGCAGGCACCGACCCGCAGGAAGGCGCCGCGCTCGGCCTCGCGATCATCGAAGCGCTTCTCGGGATCGGCTCGTTCGTCGGGATCTCGACGCACCTGACCCCGCTCAAGTACTTCGCCGTACGCCATCCGGAGATCAAGACCGCGTCGATGGAGTTTGACCTCGTGACGCTGTCTCCGACGTTCCGGGTGGTCGAAGGCGTCCCCGGGCGGTCAAACGCATTCGTCATCGCCGAGCGTCTCGGGCTCTCCCTGGAACTCATCCAGCGCGCGCGCGGCTTCCTGACGGAGGGCGAGATCCGAGCCGAAGACATCATCGATGAACTCCATCGGGAACGGCAGGCGCTCGTCGAGCAGCGCGAGGCGGCCGAACGGGATCGGAGCGCGGCGCGTGACGCTCGTGAGACGTACGAGAGGAAACTGAGTGCGTTCCAGCGCGAGCGAGAGACCGCGTTGTCCGACAAGGTCCGAGCGCTCGAGAGGTTCCTCCGCGACGGACAGAAGAAGGCGGAGGAGGCCCTGGCCCGGCTTCGCAGCGTCGAAGAGAGCCCGACAGAGGCAGCCTCTCTTGAGAGCGCGAAGACCGACCTGCGGGAGCTTGCCGCGCTGCGCGCCGAAGCCGGCGAGAGAGAGGCCGAGGCGCACGCGGCGAGCCGCGCCGAACCGCTGCCGGTCGAAATGATCGAAGTGGGGCGGCTCGTCCACGTACGGAGCGTCGACGCAGAGGGACGGATCGTTCATGCGGAGGGAAGGGGCAAAGTGATCGTCGCTCTCGAAGGCGGAATTCGCGTCTCGACTGCGGCCGCCGACCTCGAGATGCCGCAGGCGAGTAGCAGTCGCGCCGCCCGGCACGAGGCGTCTGTGCGGCCCGCGCCCGCTCGGTGGCCGCGCGCGAGCCAGGTTCCGCTTCAGCTCGATCTGCGCGGCCTGACCGTCAGCGAAGCGCTGCGCGAGGTCGAGGGCTATCTCGACGAACTCCTGCGCGCCGACATGCACAGCGCGAGGATCCTGCACGGCAAAGGCACCGGCGCGTTGCGCGAAGCAGTTCGCGCCTACCTCTCGTCGTGTTCGTTCGTCTCTTCCTTCAAGTACGCGGAGCCGAACCAGGGAGGCGATGGCGTGACGGAGTTTCAGCTTGTCGGAGGAAGTCCCACAGATTGAAGCCGCCATGTTCAGTGGCTAAGATCGCGATACACCGAAGGATCCAGAAAGGTTCTTAGGGTGGACATCACCAAAGTCGAAATCCGGCCGATGCGTGACGAAGGGAACCTGAAGGCGTTCTGCTCGGTTGTCTTCGATGACGTCTTCATCGTGCACAGCGTGAAGATCATCCAGGGCAAGGAGAGCCTGTTCGTCGCGATGCCCAGCCGCGAAGTGAAGAACGGCGAGTTCCGCGACACAGCGCACCCGATTGACAACGACTTCCGCCTACGCATGGAGACCGCGATTCTGGCAAAATACCTAGAGGTCGTCGGGGAGGCAGCCGGTGTGCCGGGCCTGCCGACCGAAGACGTGACATTCTAGGGCGTCGCCAAGCGGAAAGGCAGCGGCCTTTGGAGCCGCCATTCGGAGGTTCGAATCCTCCCGCCCTAACTGGAAGCCCGCAGGGCTCTGCCGCCCTGCGGGCTTCCAGCTTGGGGGATTCGAACCTCCGGTCCGAGGATGGAGTCTGCGACTACCGTCCCTGCAGACTCCCTAGCTGCTGAAGAGCCGTCGAAGCTCTTCAGCAGCCATCCTCCCGCCCTAACAGACTGCCCATGATTCCGCGCGGTGGGCAGTCTGTTAGGGCGGGACGTGAGGGCCTTCGCTCCTAGGATAGGAGTCTGCGACCACCGGCCGTGCAGACTCCCAAGCGAGTGGCGCAACGCGCCACTCGCCATCCTCCCGTCCCGTCGTCGTTCCGAACTTCCGCGAAAACGATAGAGTTCGCCAACCGCCCGGCCGGGCGAACTCCCAAGCGAGTGGCGCAACGCGCGACTCGCCATCCTTCTCGCCCTGATCACGAGTCCACACGTGCAAACTCCGCGCGGAAGCGCGCCCCATGCATTCTGCACAGCGCCTTCCGACTCGAATCTTGACGGCCGCTCCGTTAGCCTGCCTCGGAGAAGGCAGCGAAGCCGCTCGCCTCGTTGATCGCGCGGCGGAGGACCAGGAGCAAGTCGACGGGAAGCGCTGCTACCTCGGCGGCCGTGGTGGCGGGCTGAACTACTGCTGCAGCTAGTATCTCGTACTCGATCCACTCCCACGCCTCAGCACGCACCTGAAACGATGCCCATTCGGACCTCGAGAGCGATCGTATGACGACGGCCCCCTGTGCTAACGGCAGTACGAAAAGGTGCGGTTCGGCTTCGTCTGTGCCAGATCCCGGCAGAGCGAGATGTTGCCTCACCGAGAGCAGTGGGACAGGCTGCAGCTCTCCGAGGCCGAGTCCAGTGATTCCCACGACGGCACACAGCAGTACGAGCCACTTCATACGGTCCCTCCTCTCCACACCTGTCAAGCAGCATCGCCTCAAGACGGCCTGCTCCAGTGGGTGGCCCACTTCTAGAGCTAGTCTAGACCGCTTCGCACGCCCCGGGCCAACGCCTGGGAAGGGTAGGGGCCAACTGGGAACTAACCACAAGGGGTCGTCAGGAACACACACGCGGGTAGGCACTTCGCGCGGGTCTTGGGGAGAGCGGAGTCGCCTACACTGCAGCGTGCGTGCGATGGTACTTGAGCGGGTGTCCGCAGATCGGACATCGCTCAAGCTGCGGCGCCGAGTTGTCGATGCACCGCCGCAGCAACAGCCACGCAAGGTTCAGCTGGAGGAGTCGATCCAGCGGAGAGGGGAGGCAGAGCCTACAGCCGACGCACTTCCCAGGAGCTTCCGCCCGCCAGTGCCACACGTTCCCTCCCAACAGCCTCTTGTTTCTTCCGAACCATCTTGCGGGATCGCGGACGACGGGGCCTCTGCCTGTCCTGAGTCGGCTCGACGCAGTGGGGTCTTGTCAGATCCACTTGGCAGACCGGCGATGTCGGCGGCCGGCGTCGGCGTGGCCTCTGAGTTGTGCAGCCTTCCACTGGCATGAGGGGTGGCGCCTTGTCTCCCCTGTGCGAGGCGGCTGGGGCGGACACGTCCGCACCCGCGGGAGTGGCCTTAGGTAGCGGCCTCGGTGCGAGGTTCGTCCACTGGTAGCAGGAGGGAACCCACGGTCTGCGGCCGTGGGCCGGCTGCCTCAGCGGTGTGGCGAGAGACTCCGCGCCAAGGAAGGAGTCCGCGAAGCGAACTCCCAAGCTGTCCGCGGACCGCCCGTTGACGGTCTCGCCACGCCGGGGCTAGAGTGGCAGCCCACGTCGGAGGGACGAGGTGGGAGGTAGAGGAGGAAGATGTGACGAAGCGGCAGGTCTGTCTCCTGGTTCTCGTCGCGTGCGGCGCCGGCCTGTTCGCGGGGTGCACGGCACCGAGCTCCGCAGTCCGCTTGACCCTGGAGTTCTCGACCATGGGCAACTACGCCGGGCACATGCTTGAGGCGCGCGTGGTCACGCCGGGCGGCACAGAAGTCGATCGCGAGTCGATCGGCGCCGTCTCGGCAGCGCAGTTCGCCATCTCCTTCTCCGGTCTTGAGGAAGATGCGGCGTACCGTGTCGACTTCTACGTGGACGTCAACGACAACGGCCGCTATGACGCTCCACCGACCGACCACGCGTGGCGCATCGACGTCCCGGCAAGCAAGGGAGATCGGAGCGTCGCGTTCACGCCGGGTGGTGCGTTCACGGACATCGCTTTCCCGGTTCTGCCGGCGCCGGGGCCGGCGGCCGACGGCGTCATCTCTCCCGGCGAGTACCGGCACACGATGACCGATCCCACGACGGGGATGACCGTGTGGTGGGAGAACGACGAGGAGACGCTGTATGTCGGGCTGGTCGCGCCCGGTCTCGGTTGGCTGGCCATTGGGTTCGGCCCCGTGAGCAAGATGGAGGGAGCGAACATCATCATGGGCTACGTGGCTGGCGGTACGCTCACCATCAGCGACCAGTACGGCTCCGGACCGAC
>JAKLFO010000030.1 GCA_022711155.1 Candidatus Bipolaricaulota bacterium | reverse complement strand
CGCGAATCGATGTCTCCTCGAAGGCTGCCGACACGTTTCCGACAGCGCGGAGCACGGTCTCGTCCTGGGACACGAAGAGCTCGTCGCAATCGACGTGCACGGGCGCGGCGGCCGCACACGGCAGGGCGAAGAGGGCGACCGCCATCAGCGTGACAGCGAGGAATGGTAGCCGCGCGCGGACGCGGCTCCAGACGTCGCGGGACGCGAGGCGGTCGACGCGGAAGAAGAGAAAGAGCCCGAACGCCCCGAACAGGATGTCGGGGAGCCACGCGGCGAGCGCCGGATCCATCGCGCCGCGCCTCCCCAGCGTCTGCGTCCACCACAGGGCTCCCTGGTAGACGGCGACCAAGGCGAGGCCGAGGACGACGCCGACGGCGCGGCTGCGCGGGAGGAAGGCGAGACTGAGAGACCCGCTCAGAAGGACGAAGACGATGGCGGAGAGCGGCAGAGCCATCTTGAGGTGGATCTCCACCAGGTACTCGCCCACGCGCTGACCGTTCGCCCAGCCCTGCGCGACCCGCGACACGAGTTCGCCAATCCCCATCTCGGACGTCGTCCTCGAGCGCGAGACGATCTCCGCGACGCTCTGGTCGACCGGCAGCGTGAGCGCATCCGCGAGCGCGGAGAAGAGGAGGACGCCGCTTCGGTCGAACCCGTAGACGTGCGCGTCGGCGAGGACCCAGGCGTCGTCCTGCCACACTCCCTCGTCGGCCGTCAGGAGCGTGAGTTGCGCCTTCTCCCCGGCTTGCGCTTGGGGGAAGAGTTCGCCCGACGTGTCGTAGATGTGGACGTCGTAGATCTTGCCGGTCGACTCGTCGTAGCGACGGATGTAGAGGAACTGATCGTTCGGGCCGCGAAAGAACGCGTTCGACGTGATCCGGGGAATGCCTTGTCGGTAGATGACGCCGCGCAGGGCGTCTTGGTAGGCACCCTCCGAAGCCGGGACGAGCCAGTTGTAGACAGCGAAGTCGCCGACGGCGATGAGGCCGGCGGCAAGGACGAGCGGCAAGAGCACGCGGCGCAGCGGCATGCCGAGTGATTCGAGCGCGACGACTTCGCGATCGTGGACCATTCGCCCGAGGCCGAGGAACGTCGCGAAGAGGACGCTCATCGGGATCGCTACCACGAGAAGGCTCGGCACCTTGAGGAGAACGATGCGCAGGAGCATGGGCATGCTCACGCCGCGATCGACCATGAGATCCGACAAGGAGAGGATGATGTTGAGCAGGATGAAGAGCGTCAGGCCCGCGAGGGCCAACAGGAATGGGCCGATCATCTCGCGAAGGACGTAGCGGTCGGAGCGACGCAGCATCACGACGCATGATAGCGAACCGAACCGCCGGACTGCCAGCGCGGATCCGCGCGTGGCCTGCCCTAGCGGGATGCGGTATAGTTGCCGGAACGTACCATGGGAACGCGTGTTTACATCGAGACGTGGGGCTGCCAGATGAATCTCCACCAGTCGGAAGGCTTGGCCGGGGTGCTGGAGTGCGCCGGATACGCGATCGTCGATCGGCTGGAGGACGCGGACGTCGTCCTGTTCAACGGCTGCATGGTGCGCGGCAAGGCGGAGGAGAAGCTGCTCGGGCGGATCGGCGCGGTGGCGGAAGAGAAGCGCCGCCGAAGCGTGCTGTTGGGCGTCGGCGGATGCTTCGGACAGGTGCACGGCGCCGCGCTCCTGCGCCGGACGCGTGAGATTGACTTCGTCTTCGGGACGCGACACCACGGGAAGCTGCCCGAACTGATCGAACGGGCGCGGCTCGGGCGCACGGCCGCCCTCTGCCCGTCGGACGATGCGTCGATAGACGAAGTGCCGTTCCGGCGGTCGAGCCCCGTCGTCGCCATGGTGACGATCACCGAAGGGTGCTCGAACGCGTGCGCGTACTGCATCGTTCCCGCGGCGCGCGGGCCGATGCGCAGCCGCGATCCGCGGGCGATCCTCGAGGAGGTGTCCGCGGCGATGGCCTCAGGGCGCCCGGAGATTCTCCTGCTCGGGCAGAACGTGAACGCGTACGGTAACGACCGCCGAGACGTCGGCACGTTCGCCGACCTGCTAGGTCGCGTTGCCGACCTGCGCCCCGCACGCGTCCGGTTCACGAGTTCGCACCCGCGCGACATGACGCAGGACGTCCTCGATCGAATGGCCGCGCACGCGAACATCTGTCGTCATCTCCACTTGGCGCTTCAATCGGGCTCGGACCGCGTGCTCCGTGCGATGGGCCGCGGCTACGACCGCGCCAGGTTCCTCGCGCTCGTTGACGCGGCGCGGCGGACTCTGCCGGGCGTGAACCTCACGACAGACGTGATCGTCGGGTTCCCCGGAGAGACGCGCGGCGAGTTCGAGGAGACGATGTCTCTCGTCCGCCTCGTTCGCTTCGGCTCCATCTTCGCCGCCAAGTACTCGCCGCGGCCGGGGACGAGGGCGGCCGCCCTCGCGGACGACGTGACGGCCGAGGAGAAAGAGGAGCGCCTGGCGACCCTGCTCGACGCGCAGCGGCAGATCGCCGCGGAGGAGAATGAACGGCTCGTCGGAAGCTCCGTGGTCGTGCTGGTGGAGGGTGCGACGCGGGACGGTCGCGTCTACGGGCGGGCCGACGACCACCGTACAGTGGTCGTGACCGGCAGAGCCAGCGTGGGCGACCTCGTCGCCGTCCGCGTCGCGACGGCGTCCGCTGCGGCGCTGTCCGGGTCCGTTGAGCGTCCGGCGTAGCCGCGGCGCGGGAGGGGGAGCTTGAGCGCGGAGAAGCGGGGGGCGTCCTTCCCGTGGGGAGCCCTCGGCCTGAGTCGGTTCGTTGCCGTCTGGGGAGACCAGGTCGCCGTGTTCTCTATGGGGAGCCTCGTGCACGAGGAGCCGGGCGCGGACGGCGCGAGCCTCGTGCGCGTGACGTACGGGGAGGAGACCGCAAGCGATGCCCCCTCGCTCGACCTCGCCCTCCTCTATCGAAGCCTGTACCCGTGCGAACCGGACCACGAGCTCGCCTCCGCGTGCGCGGCGCGAGGCGTGCGCTTTCGGCGGCGCACTCAGGCGGTCTCGGTCGGTGAACTCCTCGTCTGTGTGCTGGACGACGCCTCGGGGCTCGATCGCGAGATTCTCCAGCTCGTCGCGTACCTGTGCGGCGGCGCGGCGCGCGACGTCCTGCTGGGAATCGTCGGAGTTCCCGGCGGCCCCGAGAGGCCGGCCGTCGGCGCGGACGGCTCGGGCGCCTCGGGAGAGAGGGATCGCTCGCCGAAGCCATTGCCCGCGTGGGAGCGTCCGGAGGACGTCCTCGGGGAGAGGGGGATTCTGTCGCGTGAACTCCCCACGCACGAGGTTCGGCCGGGACAGCTGGAGATGGCAGAGCGCGTGGCGGACGTTCTGCGCGCGGGTGGGGCGCTGTGTGTCGAGGCGGGACCGGGCACTGGGAAGACTTTCGCTTACCTCGTCCCACTGCTCGCGCACCTTGCCCGGAACAAGGGAGCGCGCGCGATCGTCTGCACGCGGACGAAGCAGCTTCAGGAGCAGGTTTTCCGCCAGGACCTGCCGTTCCTGATGTCGCGCGTCGCGTCGCCGGCCTCGACGGCTCTGCTCAAGGGGCGGGAGAACTACCTCTGCCTGCGAAGATGGGAGACTCTCGTGCGCGAAATGAGCGAGGGGCTCGAGCGTGATCGGCTCGCTCTCCTGGCCCCGCTCGGGCGATGGGTCTTCGACACCTCGACCGGGGACATCGAGGAGAACAGCGCGTTTCTAGCGCAAGACGGCGCTCGCGAGATCTGGGCGCGTCTGGGGGACACGCCGACGACGTGCTCCGGCTCTTTCTGTCCGCACGTCGATGAGTGCTTCTCGATCCGCGCGAGACGGCAGGCGAGGAAGGCGGACCTCGTGATCGTGAATCACTCCCTCCTGCTTGGAGACGCCGCGGCCGGTCACACGGTTCTCGGGCGGTACGACTGCCTGATCGTCGACGAGGCGCACGCGTTCGAGTCGGCGGCGCGATTGGCCTTCACGTCGACCCTCTCGGAGGCGCGCGTCGAAGCGGTGGCTGATGCGCTCGGGCCCGGGCGGGGCGGCCGTCGCCACGGCTGGTTCGATCGGCTGCCGATGCCGGCAGGGGAGACGCCGTGGGGGCGGGCCATCGAGGCTTCCGCACTCGCCCGCGCGCAGGCCGCCCGCCTTCTCCACGCCATCGGCGTCCGCGTGGGTGAGTCACGCCGAGGCCGCATGCCGGACCTGTCGGGCGCCGCGGTGGAGCTGGGGGCGCTGCGGTCCGCCCTTGGCCGTTGGGAGCTCGTGGTGGAAGAGACGATCGAGGGCCTCGACGACGACCCGGACTTGGCGCGCGAGGGGGAGGGCGGTCTCGCCGCGCTGCACGAGCTCGACCACGCGTGCGAGGCCCTCGCGACTCCCGCCGAAGACAACAACGTGCACTGGTACGAGAGGGAGTTCGGTCGCCTGGCGCTGCACGTGACCCCGCTCGATGTGGCGCCGATCCTCGTCGACCGCGTGTTCGACGGCCTGGAGTCGACGGTGCTGACGTCTGCAACCCTCTCGTTGGCGGGGGACTTCCAGTACCTCGACGAGAGCTTGGGTCTCTCGCGAGCGTACCCCCGCGTGGTCACATCCGTCGTCGAGAGTCCTTTTGCCTACGGCGAACTGATGCGCATCCTCACGCCCGCGGACTTCCCTCCAGTGAGCGCTGACGCGGACGCCTATAGCGAGGCCCTTGCGCGCCTTCTCGTCGACCTTCACGGCGAACTCGGGCGGAACGGCCTCGTCCTGTTCACGTCGTATGAACTCCTGTTCGATGTCCGCGAGCGCATTTGCCAGCTCGTCCCGACGCTCGCGCAAGGGATCGACGGCTCCCGCAGCTCGCTTCTGGAGCGGTTCCGGCGCGGCCGTGGCGGCTGCCTGCTGTTGGGAACCGACAGCTTCTGGGAGGGAGTGGATCTGCCCGGAGAGGAGCTGGAGTACGTCGTCGTCACCCGCCTGCCATTTGCGGTCCCGACCGACCCAGTGTTCGCCGCTCTGTCGCAATCCGTCGAGCGGCGCGGGCGCGACGCGTTCATGCATCTCGCTCTTCCCCAAGCGGTTCTGCGTCTGCGCCAGGGCGTGGGGCGCCTCATCCGCTCGTCGTCCGACCGTGGCGTGGTGATCATCACCGACGAGCGCATTCGGACGAAGCCCTACGGCCGGCGTTTCGCCGACGCTCTGCCGGTTCGGGTCGAGCGGGCGGCCTCGTCGTCCGAGGTGGTTCATGAGGCGGCGGCGTGGTTCGCACGCCGGGAGCGGCGTGGTTCGCACGCCGGGACGGATAGCTCGGCAAATTGACTTGCTCGGTGGGGCTCGGTAGAATGGCCGCACCAGAGGGTGGTATCCGCACTCTCGATTCTCAGCACTTCAAGGTTTGATGGCGATTTCCGTAATAGTGCCAGCGTATAACGAAGCCGGTCGCATCGGCGCGGTCCTCGAGCCGATTGTTGCCAGTGCGCTCGTGGACGAGGTCGTCGTCGTGGATGACGGATCCGACGATGCGACGGGCGAGGAGGCGCGGCGGTACCCCGTGCGGATCGTGCGGCTGCCTGAGAACCGCGGGAAGGGCGCCGCGCTGGACGCCGGAGTCAACGCGGCGAGGAACGACGACTTCCTGTTCCTCGACGCGGACCTCGTGGGGCTGACGACGGAGCACGTGGACCACTTGATCCGTGCCTACACGGATGGGCGGCTGGATATGGCCGTCGGAGTGTTCTCGGATGGTCGACGCAACACGGACCTCGCGCAGAAGATCAACCCCTACGCGTCCGGCCAGCGCGTGCTGCCGAGGCGCCTCTGGGAGCACGCGAAGGAGAACGTCCACGAGATGAACTTCGGGATCGAGATCGCGCTGTCGCGGCTGGCGGCGCGCGAGGAGTGGCGTAGGGAGTACGTCAAGCTCTCCGGCGTCACCCACGTCCTGAAAGAAGAGAAGAGGGGGCTCGCCAAGGGGCTTCTCGAGCGGCTCCGGATGTACGGCGACATGATCAAGTGGCTTTTCAAGAGGGTCTAGATGAGGATCGTCATTGGTTGTGACCACACTGGGGTGGCGCTGAAAGTAGCGCTGCACGAAACCGTACTTGCCGAACACAGCGTGATCGATGTCGGGACGGACTCCACCGACTCGGTCGACTACCCGGACATCGCGCGGGCCGCGGTGGCGCTCCTGCGCAACGGGGAAGCCGAGCGGGCGATCCTGATCTGCGGGACCGGGATCGGGATGGCCGTCGCAGCGGGGAGACACCGCGGCATTCGCGCCGCAACGTGCTCCGACCCCTACGTGGCGGAGATGAGCCGCCGACACAATGATGCGAACGTTCTGTGCCTGGGGGCGCGCGTCGTGGGATACGGCATGGCGGAGAACATCGTGAGGACGTGGATCAACGCGGATTTCGACGGCGGACGCCACGCGCGGCGAGTGGAGAAGGTAGAGGGCTCGGCGTAGTCCGCCGATCCGGAAGTTCCCGAGGTGACAGCCATGGAAGTACGAGAGCTTCGCGCGAAGTCGATTGAGGAGCTGGAGGACTACGGGGAGAAGCTCGGCGTTGCCGAAGCGCGTCAGATCTCTCGCGATGACCTCATGCGCGGTGTGATGGCCGAGCTGGCCAAGGCGAAGGACCTGCAGTTCACGGACGGCATCCTCGAACTGCACCCGGATGGGTACGGGTTCCTGCGGAGCGACAGCTGCCTGCCGGGGAAGGCCGACGTCTACGTGTCCCCATCCCAGATCAAGCGCTTCAGCCTCCGAGACGGCGATCTCGTGAGCGGGCCGGTGCGCGCGCCGAAGAACGACGAGCGGTACTTCGCTCTGCTGCGCGCGGATGCCGTCAATGCGCGCGATCCCGAGCAGTCCCGCCGTCGCGTGCAGTTCGGCGATCTGACGCCGCTGCACCCGAACCAACACCTGAAGCTCGAGCACGATCCGGGTGAAGTGTCGACGCGCATCATTGACCTGTTCTGCCCGATCGGGAAGGGCCAGCGAGGTCTGATCGTGTCGCCGCCGAAGGCGGGAAAGACAACGCTGCTCAAGCAGATCGCCGCGGGCATCAACGCCAATCACCCGGACATCAAGCTGTTCGTCCTCCTCGTCGACGAGCGGCCCGAGGAGGTCACGGACTTCAAACGCTCGATCAAGAGCGGCGAGGTCGTGGCCGCCACGTTCGACCAAGAGCCCAAGCATCACACGCGGATCGCTGAGCTGGTCACCGATCGCGCGAAGCGGCTCGTGGAACTTGGAGAGGACGTCGTCATCCTCATGGACTCGATCACGAGACTGGCTCGCGCCTACAACCTCTCGATCCCCGCGTCGGGCAAGCTCCTGTCCGGCGGAATGGATCCGACGGCGCTGTACAAGCCGAAGGAGTTCTTCGGAGCGGCGCGGAACATCGAGGAGGGCGGGAGCTTGACCATCATCGCGACCGCGCTCGTCGATACGGGGTCCAAACTCGACCAGGTCGTCTTCGAGGAGTTCAAGGGAACCGGGAACATGGAGCTTGTCTTGAACCGGGACCTCCAGAACCGGCGCATCTTCCCGGCGATCGACATTGAGCAGAGCGGGACCCGCAAGGAAGAGCTCCTGCTCGGGGCCAAGGAATTGAAACGCGTATGGATTCTGCGTAAGATGATCAGCGAACTGAATGACCTCCAGGCAGCGATGGAGTTCATCAAGGTCAAGATGGAGGGGACGAGGGACAACGACCAGTTCC
Source organism: Candidatus Bipolaricaulota bacterium (assembly GCA_022711155.1). Taxonomy (GTDB): domain Bacteria; phylum Bipolaricaulota; class Bipolaricaulia; order UBA7950; family UBA9294; genus CAIOGO01. Next base: position 9,396 of record JAKLFO010000030.1, on the reverse strand, counting down.
TCGAGTTGATGAAGGGTGACTAGTCAGATGAGGTACGGGACGGGTGGGGGCAAGCCGATCCGCAAGGATCGCCTCTTGATCGTCCTGTTGGTCATCGCGGCAGCCATCGCCATTCCGTTCCTCCTGAAGAGCGGCTGCACGCAGCGTGATGAACAGCCGGTGACTGTCACGTCCGATGGTCAGACGGTCGGGACGACCACGACCACGCCGACAGCTTCAACGGCGAGCCCGTCTGCCGCGACGTCAGCCACCTCCGCGTCGACGGCGGCCGACATCGACACGCTCGTCAAGGAGATCACCGCCCCAGGGACGGCGACGACCGCTGCGACGACCGCGCCGGCCGCATCGACGGCAGGCTCGGCGACGGCCTCCTCGGGCCCGGCGGCTTCTGCCGCGCCTGCCACGACCACTTCGTCGTCATCCAGCATCCAGTCGCGAGTCGTGAAGCAGGGCGATACGCTGCAGTCCCTCGCCACGGCGCTCGGCGTGAGCGTTCGTGCGCTTCGCGCGTCGAACCAGATCTACGGCATGGACGCGCCGACCGTAGGTCGTGCGGTGTACGCCGCCAAGAGCGGGCTCGTCCACACGATCAAGTCGGGGCAGACCCTGTCGGACATCGCGACCACGTACGGCGTCAAAGCGGATGCGATCGCCAAGGCCAACGGGATCACGCTCGCCTCGACGATCTTCGCCGGGGCGCGGCTGGCCATCCCCGGCGCGGACTCCGCGTTCTGGGACACGGTCTCCACCCTCGCGAAAGGGAAGTCGTCACAGTTCATCTGGCCGCTTCTTGGTGAAGTTGTGTCGTCATTCGACTGGCGCACGCACCCCGTGCTGGGCTATCGCCACCACCACGACGGAATCGACATCGATGTTCCGGAGGGCACGGAGGTACGCGCGTCGGCTCCGGGCGAGGTCTACTTCGTCGGCGAGCAGCCGGGATACGGCACGTCGGTCATCCTCCAGCACGAAGCCGGGTACTACACCATCTACGGGCACCTGAAGAGCGCGGGCGTCAAGCAGGGGCAGTTCGTGGAGAAGGGCCAGAAGATCGCCCTCACGGGCAACACGGGCATCTCATCCGGCCCGCACCTGCACTTCGAACTCCGCAACGGCGAGTTCCCCGTCGATCCGATCGCGTACCTCCCGTAGCCATGGACGTCCTCAACGTCGAGGGAGGTCGCAGGCTCGCCGGGCGGGTTTCCATCGAGGGCGCGAAGAATGCCGCGCTCCCGACCTGCGTCGCTTCGCTCCTCACCGACGAAACCGTGGTTCTCCACCGCGTGCCTCAGCTTCGCGACGTCAGCATGATCCTGTTCACGCTCGGGTCCCTGCGCAAACGCGTCGTGCGAAACGGCAAGAGCGTCTCGATCTCCGAGGACGGCCCGCTGGCTCCCGAAGCGAGCGCGTACTCGGTCAAGAAGATGCGCGCTTCGTTTCTCGTTCTCGGCCCGCTCGTGGCACGACTCGGGCACGCGGTCGTCCCGCTCCCGGGCGGGTGCTCGATCGGGGCCCGCCCGATCGACTTTCACCTGAACGGCCTGCGCGCGTTGGGCGCGCGCGTCGAGGAGACGGCGGCCGCCGTGCTCGTGGACGCCGACAGGCTGCGCGGGGCGCGGATCGAGCTCCCGTTTCCGTCGGTTGGTGCGACGGAGCACCTCATGATGACCGGCACGCTGGCGGCGGGGACGACCGAGATCGTCAATGCCGCCATCGATCCGGAGGTTCTCGACCTGGTCGCGCTCCTTCGCCGCATGGGGGCGGAGATCGAGGTGGACGGTCGGACCCTTCGCGTCGCGGAATCCCGGATGCGCGGAGCCGAGCACACGATCATTCCTGACCGAATGGAGGCGGGAACGATGCTCCTCGCCGGCGTCGCGACGCGAGGCGAGGTCACGGCAGTCGACGTGTGCCCCGAGCACCTCGAGTCCTACTTGGAGGCGCTGCGGGCCATGGGGGCGGCAGTTGACTGCGAGGCGCGCGACGTGACGGTCGCCGCTCCGGACGGGGTGCGCGGGATCGACGTCGCGACCGGACCCCACCCAGCCTTCCCGACTGACCTGCACCCGCAGCTCGCCGCGGCGCTCGCCTGCGCGGACGGCACGAGTCAGATCGTCGAGACCGTGTTCGAGGGGCGCACGACGTACGTCGACGGCCTTCGGGCGATGGGGGCGCAGATCGCGACGGATGGGCGAACGGCGACGATCACCGGCGTGGAACAGCTCCACGGCGCCGAGGTTGAGGCTCCGGACATTCGAGCCGGCGCAGCGCTCGTCATCGGCGCCGTGGCCGCGCGCGGCACGAGCAGGCTGGCAGGGCTCGAGCACCTCGAGCGCGGGTACGACCGGCTGGCCGACAAATTGCAGTCCCTGGGGGCATGCGTTGAACGACGAGAAGCGTGACGGCGAGCGGCTGCCGCTCGTGGAGGACTACCTCGGCACACGAGCCCGCGTCTACGGGAACGAACAGGCCGTGCTCGTTGGCGTGAACCTTGACGGCCGTGGGGACGGACTCCTCGACGAACTCGTGTCGCTCGCGGACACCGCCGGGATCCCGACCCTCGCAACCGTCACGCAGAACCGCTCGCGGCCGGACGGCGCCACATACATCGGCAAGGGCAAGACGGAGGAAGTGCGCGCGCTCGCCGAGGAGGTCCGCGCGGACGTCGTCATCTTCAACAACGACTTGAGCCCGGGCCAGTCTCGAAATCTGGAAGAGGCCCTTGGACGCAAGGTCGTGGACCGGACGCAGCTCATCCTCGACATCTTCGCCCAACGGGCCGCCACGAAAGAGGCCAAGCTGCAGGTCGAGGTTGCGCAGCTCCGCTACCTCCTTCCTCGGCTTCGCGGATGGGGCGAGGCGCTCACGAATGCGGGGGCGGGCATCGGGACGCGCGGACCGGGTGAGACCAAGCTTGAGATCGACCGCAACAAGATCCGGCGGCGCATCCACGCGATCGAGAAGAAGCTGCGGGAGGCATCCGAAGAGCGCGAGGTGCGGCGCAAGCTGCGCGGCCGCAGTGACGTTCCGCAGGTAACGCTCGTCGGGTACACGAACAGCGGCAAGTCGACTCTCCTGAACCAGCTGGCTGGCGGCGCGGACGCGTTCGTCGAGGACAAGCTGTTCGCGACCCTTGACACCCTCGTGCGCCGTGGGACGGTGGCGCCTGGGCGGAGCGCCCTGTTCATCGACACGGTCGGCTTCATTCGCGACCTGCCGCACCAGCTTGTCCCCGCGTTCGCCGCGACGCTCGAGGCGGCGCGGTACGCCGACCTCGTCCTGCACGTGATCGACGTGGCGCGCCCCACGGCTGTCGACGACTGCCGCGCGGTCGAGGAGACGCTCGCGAAGGAGGTCTTCGCGAAGGAAGACGCACCGCCGCCGGTCCTGAACGTCCTCAACAAGATCGACGCCGCGTCGGAGTTCGCCACCCGCGACTTCGAAGGCGTTGCGATCTGCGCCAAAGACGGCCGCAACCTCGATCTGCTCCGCGAGCGCGTCGCCGGCCTCCTGTACCCGGACGACCGGGAAGTGGAGATTCTGATCCCTCACACAGCGGTTCGGTCGCTTGAGTTCCTTCGCGCCAAGGACAGAATCGAGATCATCGAGTACGTTGCGGAAGGCGCGCGCGCCCGTGGGCGATTCTCGCGTGAAGAGCTGACGGCGGCGGAAGCGGCCGGGAGCACGATCACTTCGGCGGCTTCTGCGGCGGAAGCGGGGTAACCTCCGCGACGTCGACCTCGATGCGGTCCCGGTCCTCCGTCAACACGGTGACGGTGCGGCGGAAGATGCTGTGGCTGACGACCTTCCCCTGCTTGTCCCCGACGCGGACCTGCGACCCGAGCTTCGGGAGCTGCGCGAGTTCGGCGAGGTACGCCTCGCGCTCGTAAGCGAGGCAGCACATGAGGCGCCCGCAGACGCCCGTGATCCGCTCGGGCGAGACGAACAACTCCTGGTCGTAGGCGTACTCCATCGGCACGGGCTTCGGCTCGCGCAGGAAACGGTGGCAGCAGACCTCCACGCCGCATCGCCCGTAGCCGCCGCGCAACCGGGTCTCGTCGCGGTGCCCCATCTGGCGAAGCTCGATGCGAGTTCCGTACTGGTTCGCGAGGTCGCGCAGGAGATCGCGGAAGTCGACGCGATGCGGCGCGGTGAAGAAGATGCGCAGAAGGCGCCGATCCAGCGAGTACTCGGCCGCGACGAGGTGCATGGGCAGACCGTGGCGGGCGACCGTCGCGCGCGTCGACTTGAGCGCGCGGTCGGCGTCCGCCTCGTTGAAGCGGTGCGAGTCGATGTCGGCCGGCGTGGCGATGCGCAGGACGGGCTCCAGCTGGCCGCCGAGTTCCAACCCCGACTGCACCTCCTCGACGACGACGCCGAGGCGGGGTCCGCCGTGGTCGACGACGCAATGCATGCCGGGCGCAAGCTGGATCTCGCCGGCGCGGAAGTACGTCGCTTGGCGTTCGACGTCGAGCAAGCGGACGAGAGCCACGCGGTCATGAGCCACGGTGCTCGCCTCCGAACGCGAGGAAGAGAGACACGAGGACGCCCTCCGTCGGAGCGTACGCGAGGAGCGCCCTGTTCGCCGATTCGATCCTCGTGCACGCCCTCGCCAGCTGCCCGGCAGACAGGGCGCCGCTCCGGGGAGGCGCCTCGGCGCCGGCCGCGACGCGTTCGCGCAGCGCGTCTGCGCACGCGGCAAGGAGTTCTCCGAGGAAGACGAAGGAGGTTGCGCGCTCTTGCCCGGCGAGGGACGACACGCCGGTCGTGAGCAGCTCCGGGTCGCGCGCAGCGGCCCTCTCGGCGAGAAGGTCGAGGGCTTCGCGGCGGTCGACCGGGCCGCCGTCCAGGCACGCGACGACGAGGTCGCCTGCCGACGCCGCCGCGAGCCGTTCGCGGGCCTGGGCTCGAACCTGGTCGAGGGGCGCTGGCGCCGCGGCGAGAGCGGCGAGCTCGCCCCGGCGAGTGGCGGCCCGGACGAGCCACTCTGCCTCGGAGTCTGAGTAGCCGACCGCGACGAGGCGCGCGGCGAGCTGGCGCCGCGACTCCGGCTGCACTCGCTCGACGCGGCTGCGCGAGACGATGGTCGGAAGAACGTCGCCCGTGTGCTCGGTCAGGAGGACGAAGACCATTCCGCGCGTCGGCTCCTCAAGGGTCTTGAGCAGCGCGTTGGACGCCTCGGGCGTCAGGTCCTCGGCGAACGGCGCGAGGCAGGCCTTGCGGTCCGCCTGCGCTGCCGAGAACTGCCCCATGCGGATGACCTCGCGCACTTGATCGATGCCGATCTTCTCCTTGCCGCCGGGGGGCAGGAGCTCCATGACGTCCGGATGAAGCCCGCGCCGAGCGAGCGCGTGGTCCTGCGCGCGGTCGGAGACGAAGGGGCCGATCAGGCGGCGCCCCATGTCGAGGCGATCGGCTCGCGGCGGGACGAGGAAGAGCGTCGCGGCGGCGGGCACGGCGGCTTCGAGCGAAGTCATGTCGTGTTCAGGGTAGCACGGCGCCGTCGGGGGCGCAATCGTCGTCTAGATCGGCGGTCACGGTTTCTACGAAGTCGGCGATTCGGTCGTAGTCGTGCGAGCCGAAGCGGCGAACTTCGTCGGGCAAGGCGACGTGCTCGTCGGTGACGACGGCGAGCACATCAATGTCCCCGGCGAGGGGTTCCCTCCGAAGGTCGCGGCCGCGGCGGAAGACCTCGATCTTCGGCCAGGGGCCGTGCTTGGTCCCCTCGACGAGGACGAGGTCGCAGCCGTCGAAGAGCTTGTCGAGGTCGCGCGCGAGGCCGTCCGAGTCGCCGTGCGGGAAGTAGAGGGCCGACGTCGTCTCTCCTTGCAGGAGAACGCGCGCTGCCCCGGCGTCTAGATGAAGCGCGCTGTCCGTGCCGGGGACGTCAACCTCGGCCAGATCCGGGGCGTGCTTGACGGTTCCCACGACGTAGCCGCGCTCGACGAGCCGCTTCGTCACCTCGACGACCACGCGCGTCTTCCCACTCTCATGGTGGCCGATGAAGGCGATCGCGGGAATCACGCTATGCCTCGTTCGACCCACTCGACGCAGTCGGCAAGACCGAGCTGGCGCAGGGTCTTCGCCGTTGGGCCGCGGCGGTCGTACCCGCGCGCCTTGTAGTAGGCGGCGATCGCTGACTTCATGTCTTTCTGCGAGATGGTGTGGCCGGCGCTCGCGCCGCGAGGCAGCGCCTCGGCGAACCGCGGCGGAAGGCCGTCGGAATCTCTCGTGTGGCCGGCGCGGGCGCTCAACAGCCGCGTGAGCGCGTACGCACGGGCGCCGACGGCCAGCATCTCGTCGGCGTCGATCGCAAGGCCGGTCGCCGCCTCGGCCAACGAGCGGATGGCGGGCACGTTGTACCCCGGCCCCGACTCGGTCATTGTGAAGCAGCAGAGGACGAGCGAGTTCACGAACGACTGCAGGTTCTCAAAAGCGACCGCTGGCTCGATCTTGTCCGCGATGGTGAAGCGGTTGTAGGTCTGCGTGACGCCGAGCTCCGGACAGGGGTTGTCGCGCTCGAGCGACGTGTCGTGCATGCCCTCGAGGTGCGTGGCGCCGCGAGGCGACGTGGCGTACGAGAGTCCCATCCCTTGCTTTCCGCGGGGCTCATGCATCGGAAGCTCGACACCCTTGATCGTCATCGCGAAGTCGGCGCCCGCCTCCCGAGCGAAGAGCTCGAGTCCGTCGGCCAGCCGATCGCCGATTCCCTCGCGCCGGGCGATCGCGTGCACGACGCTGAGGATGGCTTGCGGATCGCCCCAGGCGATCTCCTCGTCGATGAGACCCTTCTCGCTCGCCTCCATCAAGAAGGCCGCGGCGACGCCGGTCGAGATGGTGTCGAGTCCGTAGTCGTTGCACAGCTGGTTCGCGAGGGCAATCGACGCGAGATCTCCGTTGCGGCACAGCGATCCGAACGCGGCGAGCGTCTCGTACTCCGGACCCCCGAACTCGGGCAGGACGTCGACGCCGCCGAACGCGGTCTTCACTTGGCGCTTGCAGCGGATGGGGCACCCGGCGCACGTGTCGCGTCCGACGAGTATGGTGTCATGCATGCGCTCGCCGCCGATCGCCTCGGCGGCGTCGAAGGTGCCGTCCCGGAAATTGGCGGTCGGGAGGATGCCCTGTTCGGAGAGCCAGACGAGTCCGGAACCGGTGCCATACTTGCCGAACCCCTGCCAGCCGTCGGACGTGTAGGTCTTGGCGTGAAGGGCGCGCTCGCGCCGGAAGCGCTCCGCGTCAGCGAGAGGCTTCTCAGCCGAACCCCGGACCACGACGGCCTTCAGGAGCTTCGAGCCCATGACCGCGCCAAGGCCGGGGCGGCCCGCCGATCGCGCCCGATCGTTGATGATGCACGCTTGAGACACGAGCGACTCCCCCGCGGGTCCGATGGACGAGACGCGGCTTCGCGGGTAGCGCGCTACGAGCGCCGTCTCGGTGTCGCCCGTGCCGCGGCCCCAGAGGTCGTCGGCCGGAACAAGGTCGGGCGTGCCGTCGAGCAGCGTGAGGATGACGGGTGTCTTGGCTCGGCCGCGCACCAGGATGCCGTCGTAGCCCGAGCGCCCAAGTTCGTGGCCGAACAGCCCGCCGGCATAGGAATCGGCCACCGCACCCGTCTTCGGGGAGACGGCGAGGACCGCGTGCCGGCCGCCGCCGGCGACGCCCGTGCCCTGGAGCGGCCCCGTGGCGAAGACAAGCAAGTTCCCGCGCCCGAACGGATCCACGCGCTCGGGCAGTTCCTCGAGCAGGAGGCGAGCCGCGAGCCCCTTGCCGCCGAGCAGGAGCCTCTGCCACGCCTCCGGGATGGCGTAGTCACTGCAGCGCCCGCGGGTGAGATCGACGTCGAGGTACCTTCCGTAGCTGCCCTTCATCTTCGTCTCCTTCCTCGAGTCCCATCTTACTCGGTCCGCCCGTGCGCCCGCGGGCCATGACCGGCGCGCCGAGCGCCGCGGCCGATGAGGCGAACCAGGCGCGCAGCCCGTTGCGGTGCTTCGTCACGGACCGGATAATGCTTGAACCTTCCCAACACGACCGAGGTGGATCGATGAAGACGCTTTCCTCCGTGCTTCGCGACACGACGCAGAAGTTTCCCCAGCGCCCGGCCATCCTCGACCCGAGCGGGCGAGCTTTCACATACGCCGAGCTGGATCTCGAGGCCAGCCGCCTCGCGCGCGGCTTGCTCGATCTCGGCGTCGCCAAGGGAGATAAGGTCGGGCTCTGGATGCCCAACAACCCCGAGTGGGTCATCGCCTACTTCGCCGTCGCGCGAGTCGGCGCCGTCGTCGTGCCGATGAACACGCGTTACAAGACCCACGAGGTCGAGTACATCCTGGGCAACTCCGAGGCCACGACGCTGTTCGCTGCGGACTCGTTCGTGGGAATCGACTACCTCTCAATGATCGACGAGATCCGGCCGAAGCTCCCGAACCTGAAGCACGTCGTCATCGTGGGGAAGACGGGAAAGGACATGCATTCCTGGACCGACGTCGTCGAGCGCGGTACGAAGCTCCTGGGAGACGGCAAGCTGGAGGCGCGGGAGAGAACCTGTCGGCCGGAAGACAACGTCTTCATCCTCTACACCTCCGGCACCACGGGGAACCCGAAGGGCGCGATGTTGTCGCACCACAACATCGGCCACAACGGCGAGCAGGTTGCCGAGGTCCTGCACACGAGCGAGGAGGACGTCTTCCTGCTCGCAGTTCCGTTCTTCCACTGCTTCGGCTGCGTCATGGGCATTGCCGGCGCCATCACCTGGGGCGCATCGATCGTGCCCATGCCCGTTTTCAAGGCGGCCGAGGCGCTTGACCTCGTCGAGCGGTTCGGGGTCACCGTCCTCTACGGCGTGCCCACCATGTTCGTGCTGGAGCTCGAGGAAGTCCGCAAAGGGAGGGCCGACGGATCGAGGTACGACATCGGGACCCTGCGCACCGGGATCATGGCCGGCGCGCCGTGTCCGGTCGAGGTCATGCGCGGGACGATGAACGAGATGCACTGTAACGTCTCGATCGCCTACGGCCTGACGGAGGCATCGCCGGTGATCACGATGACGCGCTTCGACGACGCGATCGAGCGCCGTGTCGAGACGGTCGGACGCGCGCTCGATGGGATCGAGGTCAAGATCGCTGACGATGACTGGAAGGCCGTTCCTACAGGCGAGACCGGCGAACTCGCCTGCCGCGGCTACAACGTCATGATGGGCTACTACAAGATGCCCGACAAGACGGCGGAGTGCATCGACCAAGAGGGGTGGCTGTATTCCGGCGACCTCGCGACGGTGGACTCCGAGGGATACGTGCGCATCGTCGGCCGCAAGAAGGACATGCTCATCACTGGCGGGTTCAACGTGTATCCCGCGGAGATCGAGGAGTATTTGTTCACGCACCCGAGAGTCCTGAA
>JAKLFO010000003.1 GCA_022711155.1 Candidatus Bipolaricaulota bacterium | reverse complement strand
CGTCGAAGCGCACGACGGCGTCCTCACCCCGTTCCAGCGTGGCGCCAAGCGCGAACAGCAACTCGTCCCCGGGGGTCTCCGGCTCCACGCGCGCCACGCCGTCAGGCGTCGTGGCGAGGGCCGATCCGGACACGTAGGCGAACTCCGGCGGCAAGGAGTCGGACAGGTCGACGCGGTGCGCGGTGGCCGGTCCCACGTTCTCGACGCGGATCTCATACGTGACGACGTCGCCCTGCTCCACGCGGTCGTCGGTGACTCGCTCTCCGGCGCGCGTGAGGCGCAGGATCCCCTTCTCGGTCACGAGCGCCGGCGCGCCGGCTGGGGCCGTCCCGCCTAGCACCGTGGCCGCATCCTGATCGTCCGAGTCCGTGTCTGCAGGCACGTCTCCTGCGGGAGGAATCGGACGTCCACTGCCGTCGAGGCCCCACGCGTACAAGATGTCCGTGTACGGCTCGTTGGGCGACGTCGCGCTGTCGACGCGCGCCGCGAACCGCAAGGTGAGGCGCCCGCCGGGCGGCAGATCGGCGTGCGTCCACCACGTCAGGGCTGGGCCGGGCGCACCCGAGGGATCGAGTCGGTACCCGCTGCTGCGGGACGTCCACGACCCCGTTGTCGTTCCCAAGACGTAGCGCAGGGGGGGCGGGAGATCGTCGCGCACGTCGATGTTGTAGGCGTTCCCGAGCCCGACGTTCGTTACTTCGAGCTCGAACGTCACGACGTCTCCCGCAACGATCGGAGACGTCATGCCGACGGACGAGCCGTCGCGGGCCACGTCGAGCACCCTCTTGCGCGTCACCAGGGCGGGTACGACGCCCAACACGCTGGCTTCGCTCGTGTCGTCCGCGTCGTCATCCGCGGGGACGAGAACGCTCGCGTCGGGGGAGATCGCCACGCCGGCCGCGTCCCTGCCGGAGGCGGTCATCTCGTTCACGTACGACTCCCCCTGGGTGACGACTCCGGAGACCTGGGCGGAGAACGTCACGCGCAGCTCGCCGCCTGGCTCGAGCATCGCGCCGAGCGGCCACGCGAGCGACGGCCCGGGAGTGCCTGACGGGTCGAGAGACGACGAGCCCGACGCCCACGAGGCGGAGGTCGGTCCCGCGTAGGTGAACGATGCCGGCAGAACGTCTGTGACGCCGACATCGTAGGCAGGTCCCTGTCCGACGTTTCGGACGACGAGCGAGTACGTCACCACGTCGCCCGCCTCGACGGTCGTCGTCGCGACCTCGAGTTCGCCGCGCACCACGCGCGCGACCTCCTTCTCGGTCACGAGCGCCGGGACTCCCACGCGAACCGCCGCCACCCCCGTGTCGTCGGCGTCCGCGTCTTCGACATCGTCGTCCGACGTGTCGCCGAGCACGGCGTTCGACGCCGGGATCGCGCTGCCGCTCCCGTCGCGGCCGGACGCGACGGATGTGTTCGTCAGCCACACGCCGGGCTGAGCCCCTGATGTCGCGCGCGCGGCGAACTCGAGCGTCAGGCGGCCGCCCGCCGCCACGGTGACTCCAGGCGCGAAGGAGAAGGAACTCGCGCCGCCCGCGAGACCAAGGGAGCCGCTTGAGGACGGTGAGTCGACCGAATAGGTGCCGCTGCCGCAAGGGGCGGTCGTGTCGACCACGAATCCGGAAGGCAGCGCGTCGTCGACGCGGACTCCGTACGCCGTCCCCGTGCCCGCGTTGCGCACGACGACGCGATAGACGACGACATCGTCGTACAGGACCGGATCGATCGCTCCGGCTGACGAGCCACCGCGGCGGACGTCGACCACGACCTTGTCCACGGAGAGCGCCGGCTTTGCCGACCCGACCGATGCGACGGCCGAGTCGGAGAAGGTGTCGGACGTGCTCGCCTCGGTCTCGGGAATCGGGTTCCCCGCTCCATCCTCGCCCGCTGCCTCGGCCGTGTTGAGGAGCGGAGCGACGCCGGAGATGGAACTCGTGGCGAGCGCCGTGTAGCTCGCCGTCAGCGTCGCTCCGCCCGCGACGGGGGCCGAGATCGCCGCCGACAGGGACGTCCCGCCGACGGGCGCGCCGAGCGAGCCCGTCGCTGCGGGCGAGGAGACGACCCACGTTCCCGACGAGTGGTAGACGAGTCCCGCTGGGAGAGCGTCCTCGAGCACGACGGAGTACGCGGTTCCGCCTCCCACGTTCTCGATGGTGACGCGGTAGGCGACGACGTCGCCCGGCTCAACGGGGCCCGCTGAGCCTCGACTCGAGCCGTCGCGGACGATGTCCGTCACGGCCTTGTCGACGCGCAGTGCGGGGCGACGGCCGCTCGTGGTCGCGCTGGCCCCGCCGGCTGGAATCGGCGTCCCATTCCCCTCTTCCCCGACCGCCTCGGCCACGTTCGTGAGGATCGCGCCTTCGTGGAGGGAGCTCGCAGCGATCGCGCAGTAGCGGAGCGTGAGCGAGCTGCCGCTCGAGAGCGTCGCGTCGAGCGAGGTGGTGAAGGTCGAACTTCCTGCCGGCACGGAGAACGTTCCGCTTCCGCCGGCCGAGAGCGAGTACTGGCCGTCGTGGCCGGGTGCTGCGATGTGGTAGGCAAGGCCGGCGGGGAGCGCGTCGGCGAGGTCGACGCGGAACGCGGTCGCTCCGCCGTGGTTCGTCACCGTCGCGACGTACTCGATGATGTCGCCCGGCTCCACGGGCGTCGCAGGCGAGATGCTCGCGCCGCGGCGCCACAGCGAGGCGATCGACTTGGCGGTCGAGAGCGCGGGGCACGCGCACAAGGCGGCGCTCGTCGCGGCCTCGTTGTTCGCTTCCGAGCACTCACAGATCGCGTCGGCCTCGTCGGCCACCACGCGGATCGTGTGCGGCACGGCGCATAGGAGGGGCGGCGTCACGTAACTGAGCGCGTGGACGGCGCCGGCGGCGAGAGTCACGGCTTCCTCGTGCACGAGCGCGTCGTCGGCAACGACGCGAATCGAGACGTCTGCCGCGGGCTGGCCGCCCACATTGCGGACGTTGGCCGTGACCGTGAAGGTGTCATCGAGATTGCAGTCCGCCGCGAGATCCGTCACGGCCAGGTCGGGCGAGCTCACCGAGAACGTCGTCGCCGACGCGTTGTTCGCCCCGTTGCACTCGCAGACGGCGAAGAGCGGGTCGACCGTCGCGGTCACCGCGTATCCGGACCCGCACCCGACGGGAGTGTCGAACGGCACCGTGACGGTCTGGCTCTCTCCCGCTGCTAGGGCGACCGACGTCGCTGCCTGTCCAGTTACGGCGCCCGTGACGCCCACGATGACGCCGCTCGGCGCGACGCCGCATCCCGCGTTGCGGACGGTCACGCTTGCCGATCCAGGCTGGCAGGGGCTTGTCGCAGACGCCGTCAACGTCGCGATCACGAGGTCGGGAAGGGGCGACGTGTACGTCGCGGTCCCCGTGTTGTTGGCGCCGTCGCACTCGCAGACCTCGCTTCCCGCATCAACGGTCGCCGTGAACGTGCAGCCGCACGTCCCGCAGCCGCTCCACGTCGTCGCCACCGGGAACTGGACGACCGCGCTCGAGCCGCCGGCGAGGCTCGTTACGCGCTGGGTTGCGAACGTCAGGCACCCCGAAGTGGACAGCCCGACGTTGAACGCGTCTGCGCTACCGCAGCCCTGGTTCGTGACCGTGACGGCGACGAATCCCGCCATCGCGTCGTTCGCGCAGCCCACGCCCGAGAAGTCGATCGCGCTCACGATGAGATCGGGGAACGAGATGGTGAGCGGGCCGGCGCAGAGCGCGTTGTTTGCCCCGCTGCACTCGCAGATTGCGTTCGAGTAGTCCGCCTCGATGAGGATCGAGATCTCGCATGGCGAGCAGGAGTTGTACGTCGCCGTGCGGTCCACGGCGAAGGCCTGCGTTCCGCCCCCGGCAGCAAGGCTCACGCCGGTGAACGTCTGCGTCCACTGGTCGAGGACGGTCCCGCTGCAGGACGCGCCGGCGTACACCGTGAAGCGCATGGGGACGTTCGTCGTGAACGGGCTCGTTCCACAGCCCTGGTTGCGCAGCGTCACGTTGCCCTGCACGCGAACCTGGCCGTCGCCGGCGCACGTCGGCGCGAGCGTGCTCGACGCCACCGTGAGGTCGGGCGAAGCCGGCGTGTAGGCCAGAGTGGCCGTGTTGTTGTTCTCGCGGCACTCGCAGATCGCCGCGCCAGTGTCGAGCGAGACGGTGAAGGCGTACGAGCAGGACGAGCAGGCGATCGGCCAGTTGGAGAGCGTGAGCGTCCGGCTGCCGCCCGCCGCGAGCGGGAGGGTTCCTCCCAAGCTCGTGAACGTTCCGCCTCCCGACCAGCCGGTCGTCGACTCGGAGTACGTGATCGAGAAGTCCGTCGTGATGGCCGCGGTGCCGGTGTTGCGGACTGTGAGCGCCACGCGCCCGTTCGAGATGCCGTCGCTCGCGCAGGTGAACTGCGGCGAAATGTCCGACGCCGAGACGGAGAGGTCGGGGACCGTGACGGTGGCCGTCCGGGTCACGGATCCTCCGCTCGACGTGCACGAGTACTCCGTCGCCGTGTTCGGGTCCCCATCGAGGGCAGCCAGAGTGCAGCCCCAACTCGTGACGGCCGTGCTCGTGCGGCGCGACGCCGTGCAGTCATTGGGCGGAGCCGCGAGACGGACGACGATCTGCACGCTTTGTGAGCCGCCGGGCGCGAGAGGGCCGAACTCCCAGCCCCACTGCTGTGGATTGGCCCCGATCTGCGTCCCGCCCGACACGCGCACGAGGTCGGCGCCGAGCGTGTCGATGATGCGGACGAAGCCCGCGGTCGCGCTTCCCGTGTTCGTCACTGCGATCGTCCAGGTCACGGTGCTGGCCGCGTTGGCGCAATCCAGGGCCGCGGAAGACGGCGTCATCGTGACCGACAAGGTCGGCGCCGCTGCAGTGAGCGACGGCGTCGTTGTCACGTGGTACTGCGGGCTCCCGCAGCAGTCGTAGTAGTAGAGATCCAGCGTGGCGGTCGATGTCGTTCGGTAGCAGGACGCATCGACCTGGAAGCGGACGTCGACCGATCCGCCGGCCGGGATCAGCGAACAGAGGTCGTTGCCCGAACCCGTCGACGTGAGGCTGTACCAGGTGAGAACTTGGCCCGCCTGCGCCGGGTCGCTCGCCGGAGCGAACCCGCCGCCGCAGTTGACCTCCGTTGTCCCGGGCCGGTAGGTGAGCCCGGCGGGCAACGTGAGGCGCACGTCGGGGTTGTAGGCGGGAGCCGAGACGCTCGCGTTCGAAAGCGAGATCGCGATCGTCTTCTGCGTCTCGCACGCGCCGATCGAGCTGGGCGACATCGACGCGGTGGCCGCCACGCTCACAGCCCGCGTCGCGGTCGCCGACGCGGTCGCGGACGAAGACGAGAGGCAGTCCGGCGTTGTTGCCGAGTTTCCGTCGGGTCCGCAGGCCCAGTACGCCCTGATGGAGCTCGTCAGAGCGCCGCAACTCGTCGCCTCCGCAGTCACCGTGAGCACGGCTGTGCTTCCGACGCCGAGGTTCACGATCTCCCACGTTGCCGACTGTCCGGAGCCCGATCCGCCGTCGGCGCCTCCCGTCGACGAGACGTAGCTCAATCCGGAGCCCAGCGTCTCTTCGACCCAGATGCTGCTCGCCGCCGCCGGGCCGTTGTTCGTGACGCGGATCTCCCACGTCACGTTGCCGCCGCACGCGACGGGCTGCCCAGCCGACGGCGACGTCTGGGTCGTCGTGAGCGACAGGGACGGCGTCCGCGCGGCGATGGAGAACGACCCGATTCCGGACAGGAACGACTGGCCGCACGGGTTCTGGTACCCCGATCGCGCTTGCAGCGTGCCGCCGGTGAAGCTGCAGGTCGCCTGGACGTCGAACCGGATCTCGATCCGCACCCCGGGACTGACGGCGCCCAGAGCCGCGATGTCCGCCGACGTCCATGTCAACGTCGGGCCGGGGACGCCCGAGGGCGCTCCCGCTGGGAGCCACGCTCCGTCGCTCACGCGGTATTCGGGGTTGCCTGCGTAGGCGAGACCGGCGGGCAGCGTGGCCGTCGCGGTCAGGTTGTAGGCGACGGCGATGCCCGCGCTGCGGAACGTTACGGAGGCCTTGGCTGTCGCACAAGCGTCGAGCGGCGTGGGCGCGGCCGACGTCGCCACGACGTTGGCCGGGGCCACGAGCACGTAGGAGCTGTCGGATCGCGGAGTCTGGCAGGCCGTGCCGCCGCATCCCCAGCCGACCGTTGCCGTGTTCGTCATGTTGTTGCAGGCGACGAGGTTCGCGGTGAGCGTGATCACTGGTCGCTCCCCCGGAGCGACCTTCTCGAACAGGAACGATGCGCCGTTGATGACGCTCCCCGTGTGATCGCGGTTCGCCTGCACGGAGAAGGCGCCCGAGTACCCCGTGGCGGAGGAGGAGGCGTAGACGAGCCCGCTCCCCAGGATGTCGTCGACGTAGACGTTGTAGGCTGTTCCGTTTGACGAATTGTAGATCTCGATCTGCCACGTGACGGTTCGTTGCGTGGTGTAGATGACCTCGGGCGTCTTCGAGATGTGGACGTCTCCGCTCAGGCGGAGCGACGAGGCCGCGGACGCCGACGTGGAGCAGGTGTCGTTGTACCCCGCGATATCGTTGCAGAGGTCGTCGAACCGCCCCGTCGCGCCGAGCGCGACGAGCGGCCCGCCGCACTTGGCTGTGACCGGCACGGTGATCGTCGCCGTGGCGCCGGGAGCTGTGAATCCGTCCGCGAACCTCCACTCGACCGAGTCGGCCCCGACGATCGGCGCCTCGGCCGGCGTGACGCCGATCCACGTAGCGCCGGCGAAGTCGGCGATCACGCGCGACGTCCCGGTCAGGACGAGGCGCGCGTCGTACGGATCTGCCAGTGCGGACGTGCGGCGGAACGTGATCGTGACAGGATACGTCGCGCAGTCCTCTTGGATGGTCGGCACGCCGGAGATCGACACGGCCATCGCCGGCGGCTCGACCGTGAGTTGCACCGTGTCGTAGAACGTCTGACAGGGACCGACTTCGGGGATCTCGTGGCTCATCCAGACGTAGAACGATGCGGAACTGCCGCAGGCGGGTGCGCTCGCGCTCGTCGCACGGATGTCGTAGGTGAAGACGAGCGTACGCCCCCGAACCGACGAAGCGTCTCCCACGGCGAACGTCGTCTCGCCCGCGCCATCCGTGACCGTCACGGCCGTCGGGGTCCCGTCGATCGTCGCGGACGCGCTTCCTGCGACATAGACCAGGCCGTTCTCCTTGAGGAACGAGTAGACGAAGTCCTCGAACGCGATCGTGTCGAGGCCCGCGTCGTCGGCGAACGTGTGGGTGTCCGTCACCGTGATGGCGTCGCCGCAGCGCTCGAGGGCCGTGCTCGACATCTCGGCGTCTGACGTATACAGGCGGTCGCACGTGATGGCCGTGGTTGCCGACGCCGACGCGGTCATGAGGCAGCCGCAGCAACTCGTCGTCTCCGCGGTCACGCCATTCGTCCGTTCGGTGTAGCAGTAGCCGCACTCGAGCGGGATGTGGACGACGAGATTCCAGGTCGCGGTCGAAACCACCGCGGGATCGAACGTCCACACGACGGTTCCCCCGGTCCCGCCCGCACCCGGCGTCCACGTGCCTCCCGCCGTCGCGACCACGGGGAACCCGTCGGGAATCGTGTCCGTCACGGTGACGATGCCTGTCGTGCTGCTGCCGCAGCTCGTGGGACCCGTGTAGCGCGCCGTGATCGCATACGTGACGTCCGCCCCGAAGGCGGCAATCGCCGGTCCCGTCTTGGACACGGTCAAGCTGGGGGCGTCCGACGCCCCGATCGATCCGAACTGCGGCTGCGCGCGGTGCAGGACGCCGCAGTCGTTCGTGTACTCGAGCGTATACAGCGGTGCGCCGCTGGGCATCGACGAGCACCAGTCGCCCGCGAACGTCACGTCGAAGATCAGAGGGAACGTCGAGTCCGCCGCGACGTCGGGAAGGTAGAAGCAGCCGTCGCTGTACGTCGCTCCGCCCTGGACGTTCGTCACGGCCAGGGAGCCAAGATCGGCGCAGAGCACGGGAGAACGAGCCGCGCCGTCTCCTGAGTTCGTCACGGGAATCGTGACCGTCGTGGTTGCCGCGCAGTAGGGAACGCGGATCGTTGGGGCGGAGAACTGGAGGAAGGGCAACCGCTGGATGAGCGCGACGGACGACGTGGCCGGATCTCCGCAGTCTCCGAAGCCCGTCTCCGTGTCCGCGCAGACCGCGCCGTCGCAGCCGAACTGCGCGTTCAGCACGTTGTCGAGGCCCGAGCAGGCGACGACGCGCGCCGAGAGCGAGATGGTCACTGTGTCGTCCGGCGCCATCTCAGCGAGGGCCGCGATGTCGCCCGCATCCCACGAGACCGTCTGCCCCGCAGCAGAGCCCGCCGGGGTGGACGAGACGTACTCGAGGCCCGGCCCGAGCGTATCCCTCACCACGACGTTCTTGATGCTTCCGAGTCCCGTGCTGTTCACTTCGAGCGTCCAGGTGACGACGTCACCGACGCCGCCTGCGGGATTTGCCGGACTTTTCACGACGGTGATCGCTCCGGGGAGGACCTCCACCGAGAGGGAATCCGTCACGTCCAGCGGTGCCCCGGGATCCGCGCAATCGACGTAGCGGATTTCGACTTGGTCAACGCCGGACACGGCTGCGCACCCCGTCGAAAGCCGGAACTCGAGCGTCACCGTCTCGCCGGGCGGAAGCTCGTAGGACGCACCGACGATCGCGTCGACGCTCCAGGTTCCAAGGGTCGGATCGGCTGAGTAGGTCCCGTACCCCGGGACGTCCAGCCGGCCCGAGCCGGCGACGTACTCGAAATCGCCGCTCGGAGGGGCGTTTTCGAAGACGATCTGGCAAGCCGTCTGCGTCGGACTCGGGTTCGCGAACACAACCGTGAAGAGGCCCTCATCGCAACGGTCGAGCTGCGTCGGGCCGCTCAAGACCTGCGCGCAGACGGGGCCTGCGACCGCACAGATCGCGGCCATGAGCGCGAACACCACCGCACCAGAGCGCCTTCCCATACGTCTCCTCCCTCTGTCGCTGCCCGCTTCCGAGCGCACAGACGATTCTACCATGCAGGACGGCAACCAGCCTCGCCAAAGCCGGGGGAAACAACTACACCACGGACCTCGGACGGCTCGCCCAGGCGGCGAGAGATGTCCCTCGGCTCGTCCCCGCAAACTCGGCGCGGCTTGACGGAGTGCGTGCGTGGTAGACTCGTAGTGAGATAGAGAGGTGTGGGAGGAACGATGCCTACAGGCACGCGCTTGCGATGGGTGCTCTTGTTCGCCGGGGCGGCGTTGCTGTTCGCGGGCTCCGCGTCGCTCCGAGCAGCCGACGTCTGGCCCAACTGCTCGTTCCACTGCACGGCGAACGACGTCACGCTGACGTCCGTGTACGTCCAGGCCTCGGGCGGCCCGTGCGAGCCCGGGGCGACGGGTACGGCGCAGGTCTACGGGCGGTTCACGTCGAGCGCGAGACGCTACGCGGTCATTCTCATGGGCGACCTGCGCGTCGCGGGGGCCGCTACCCGGCGCATCACGTCGTGCGCCGGCGATCTCGCGGTCGGGACCACAGACGTCCTCCTAGCGACCATCACGTGGCCGTGCGGGAGCGCGGTGTCTCTCGACAACGTCATCGTGAGCTGGTCGGCGAGTCCCGAGTCCTGCTCCGACGCCACGTGCGCGAGCCGTGTCGCCAAGTGCTCGAGCGGCCGCGACATCGTCGTGTCGACGCCGCTCGTCGTCGACTTCACGTCCAGCTCCCCGCAGTGCCTCGGCACGCCGATCGCCTTCACCGACGCGACGACCGGAGGGTCGGCGCCCTACACCTACTCGTGGGCATTCGGTGACGGCGGAACGAGCTCCCAGGCAAGTCCGACGCACACGTACGCCGCTTCCGGCGACTACGCCGTGACCTTGGCAGTTCGCGACCGCAAC
Organism: Candidatus Bipolaricaulota bacterium; assembly: GCA_022711155.1. Lineage (GTDB taxonomy): Bacteria > Bipolaricaulota > Bipolaricaulia > UBA7950 > UBA9294 > CAIOGO01. The sequence continues at coordinate 29,285 of JAKLFO010000003.1, read as the reverse complement.
GGCGCGTCCGACAGTCACTCCCGCACGGTCACCGTGTCGGCCATCCCGGCCGCCACGGCCGGGAACGCGGGGCCCTACTGCCCCGGCGAGACGATCCAGCTCGTCGCGAGCGGTGGAACATCCTACGCCTGGACGGGGCCCGGCGGGTTCACGAGCGCAGATCGGAACCCCACGATCCCCGCGGCCGGCCCGGCGCAGGCGGGCGCCTACACCGTCACCGTCACGAACTCCGCCGGATGCACGGCCCAGGCGTCGACGATCGTGGTCGTGGACTCCACGCCTCCGCTCCTGACGACGCCGAGCGACGTCGCTGTACCATGCGGGCACTCGACGACTCCGGCGGCGACGGGACAGGCGACGGCGACCGACGACTCCGGACACGCTCCGGCGATTTCATTCTCGGATTCCGCCTCGTTCGTCGGGTGTGGCGGGACGGGGACCATCGTGCGGACGTGGACGGCGACCGACGCTTGTGGGAACAGCATCTCGGCCCATCAGAAGATCACGGTGGCGGACGCCGCGGCGCCGACGCTTCTCGTGCCTACGGATGTCGCAGTCGAGTGCGGCGACTCGACGCTTCCTGCGGCAACCGGACTCGCGACAGCCACCGACGGATGCTCGACGCCGACGGTGTCCTACGTCGACTCGCCGAGCCTCTCCAGCTGTGGTGGGACGGGGACCATCGCGCGGACGTGGATTGCGACCGACTCGTGCGACAACGTCTCGACGGGCGTACAGACGATCACGGTGGTCGACACGCAGGCTCCACATCTCAACGTGCCGGAGGACATCGCAGTTGGCTGCGGAGACGCCGTGGATCCCGCGGCGACCGGCTGGGCGACGGCCACAGATACCTGCGGGATGCCGGCTGTATCCTACGCAGATGACGCGGACCTCACAGGCTGCGGCGGCGCGGGAACGATTCGCCGGACGTGGACTGCGACCGATGCGTGCGGCCACACAGCCATGGGAGTGCAGACGATCGTCGTGGCGGAGCCGCCCGCGCCGCGCCTGACGCTGCCCGACGACGTGACCGTCGAGTGCGGCCACTCGGTCGCTCCCGCGGCTACAGGACAGGCCGCGGCGACGGGCGATTGCTCGATGCCTGTCGTGACCTACACGGACGAGGCGCGCCTCACGGGGTACTGCGGCACGGGGACGATCTACCGCACGTGGATGGCCGCCGACGCGTGCGGACACGTGACGAGCGCTGTCCAGAGGATCGTCGTCGTCGACACACAGGCGCCCTCCCTCACGGTGCCGAGCGACGTGACGGTTCGCGTGGGCCAATCCACCTTGCCTGCGACGACAGGGCAAGCGGCGGCCGCGGACGCTTGCTCGATCGCGGCGCTGACCTACTCGGACGCGGAGGATCTTGCGGCGGATGGGACGGGAACCATCACGCGAACCTGGACGGCAACGGATCTCTGCGGCCACGGTTCGACGGGAGTCCAGACCATCGCCGTGGTCCTGGCGCCCCCTCCGCCGACCCTCACACTGGTGCCGCCAGCCGATGTGACGGTTGCTCCCAACTACCCCACCGATCCGACAACCGCTGGATACGCCTCGGTTCACAGCACGTGCCCGACTCCGCCCGTCGTCGCGTACGCTGACGTAGAGGCGCTGAACGGCTGCAATGGGACAGGAGTGATCGAACGCACGTGGACAGCCTACGACGCGTGCGGCAGTGCGGCGTCCGGACTGCAGACGATCTGGGTTGTCGACGCCACGAGCCCGGTCCTCGTCCTCCCGGCGGACGTGACGATCGAGGCGGAGAGCCCTTCGGATCCCTCGGCGACGGGCTGGGCCACCGCGAGTGATCCAGACGCAGACGACGAGCCGCCGCTCGTCGCCTACTCCGACGTCGCTCTTCTCTCGGGGTGCGATGAGACGGGGACGATCCTGCGGACGTGGACGGCGACCGACGTGTGCGGCAATCGCTCGACTGGGGTTCAGACGATCACGGTCATCGACAGCGGGCACATCCGCATCGAAGTCCCGGCGGATGTGACGGTTCAGGCCGGGGATCCAACGACTCCGGATGCCACCGGATGGGCGACGGCGATCGATCCGGACGCGGTCGACGAGGCTCTGAGCGTGACGTACGCGGACGCCGCAGACCTGTCGGGCTGCGACGGAACAGGGACGATCGTGCGCACATGGACCGCGACCGACGCGTGCGGGAACTCGTCGAGCGCCGTTCAGATGATCCTTGTCGTCGATAGCGTCGCGCCCGTGCTCACGGTTCCGGCGGACATCACAATCGAGACGGTGGACTCGCGCGATCCGTCGTTCACGGGCTGGGCGTCCGTCGGCCACCATGACCCCGAGCACGCTCCGACCCTGACCTACCGTGACCAGGCCGACCTCACCGGATGCGACGGGACAGGATCGATTCTGCGGACCTGGACGGCCTTGGACGGGTGCGGCAACAGCGTGAGCGCGGAGCAGACGATCACCGTGGTCGATTCGGGGCACGTGAGCCTGCTCGTTCCCCCTCCGGCGGAGGTCGCGTGCGGCGACCCGTACTCGCCGGATGTGACCGGATGGGCGACCGCAAGCGACCCCGACGCGATCTACGAGGCGCCCGAGGTGACCTACTCCGACTCCCTGCAGCTCTCGGGATGCGGCGGAGCAGGAACCGTGACCCGCACCTGGCGCGCAGCCGACGAGTGCGGGAACACAACGTCCGCCGCGCAGACGATCCGGCTCGTCGACGACGTTCCGCCCACCCTGACCGCGCCGACCGATGTGGTCGTCGAGTACGGAGATTCGACCAGTCCTCTGGCGACGGGGCTCGCCGCGGCGAGCGACCGCTGCTCTCCCGCTTCGATCGCCCACGCGGACGTCGAGGTCCCCGGAGACTGCGCCGGCCGGTCGACCATCCTCCGAACGTGGACCGCGACGGACGAATGCGGCAACAGCGCGTCGGTCGTCCAGACCATCACGATCGTCGACATGACGCCTCCCGCGCTCGTCCTGCCGCCGGATGCGACCGTCGAGTGCGGCCACTCGACGGACCCTGCGTCGACAGGGAGCGCCAGTGCCTCGGACAGGAGCGGGGCCAGCGTCGCGCATTCCGATCTCATCCTCGGGGCGGGCTGCGGAGGCGGTGCGACCATCCTTCGCACGTGGACGGCGACGGACGGTTGTGGCAATGCATCCTCTGCCGTGCAGAGGATCTCGGCGATCGACTCCACGCCGCCGTCTCTGACGACGCCTCCCAACACGACGGTCCAGGTCGGCCAAGACGTCCTCCCTCACCTCACGGGACAGGCGCTGGCGACGGACTCTTGCTCGCAGCCCACCGTACGCTACACGGATGCGGCGTCTCTCGATCAGAACGGCCTCGGGACCATCGTGAGGACGTGGACGGCCGTCGACGGGTGCGAAAACGCGGCGACGAGCGACCAGATCATCCGGGTGGTGGCGGCTCCTCTTCCTCCTTCATTGAGCCTGGTTGTGCCGCCGAACCTGGACGTCGACGTCGGTCAGCCGACGGCCCCCGCGGCCACCGGCCTCGCCGTGGCCCGTAGCACGTGCGATGGTGGAGCTCGCGTGACGTACTCCGACGACGCCGCGCTCTACGGCTGCGGAGGGGCGGGAACAATCGAGCGGACGTGGGAGGCGACGGACGCTTGCGGGAACCGGGTGACAGGCGTTCAGCGGATTCGCGTCCTCTTCTCTGGCGACGTGCGCCTCGTGGCGCCGGGCGACGTCACCGTGTCGTGCGGGGACTCCATCGATCCCGCCCTGACCGGGTGGGCTGTGGCCTACGACCCAGTCTCTGGCGGCGCGTCGCCGACTGTGAGCTACGAGGACTTCGCCGAGCTCGACGCGTGGACGGGCGCCGGCGTCGTCTTGCGCCTATGGACGGCCACGGGCGCGTGTGGCAGCTCCGCTTCGGCGATCCAAACGATCGCGGTCGCGGGATCCTGCGCGCCGCGGGTGATCATCTCGGAAGTGGCCTGGGCGGGGACCGGCGCCAGCTCGGACGAGCAGTGGATCGAGCTGCGCAACCTATCCGACCGCCTCGTCGATCTCACAGGTTGGTCGCTTCGCTGGCGCGTGGCGAAGCCCGAGGTACCAGGCGACGAGGTTTGGAGGGAGCTTGCGCTGGCTGGAACCATCGATCCGGCAGAGCGCGACGCGGAGCTGGTCTTCGGGCCGAATCCGGAGGATCCGTCAACCTGGTGGGTCGACCTGAGCGGGCGTCAGGCGCGCAGGGACTTCTTCCTCCTCGAGCGCGGGAGCGACGACACGGTGACGGGAGTAGAGGCCGGGCTCGTGTACGACCCCGGCGTGACGGGAGACCGGACGCTGGCGCTGCCGCGACAGGGCGCCGTCCTCGAGTTGGTGAGTCCGACCGGCTACGTTGTCGACACGGCGAACGCGGACCGAGACGATGTGGGCGGCTGGGCGGCCGGCGATGCCTTGACCATAGGCAGCATGGAGAGAACGGACGCCTACGCCCCGGACAGCGACACCAACTGGCACACGAACCTCGGGGTCATCACGGCGGGCGAGGACGCCGACGGCGCGGATCTGCTGGCGACCGCGGGGCTGGAGAACGAGCCCAGGCTGGCACAGCTTGTGGCTCGTGCCGCGTTGGCCGCCCTGCCGGCCGGCGGCGGCGCGTCCCTCGTCGTCCCGCTGCCTGAAGGGGTCGACGCGTCGGGCGCAGGCACGACGCGCGTTGTCGCCCTGACTCTCGAGACGAGCCTTCCCGTCGCGCTGCCGATCGACGCGTCGACCTTGGGCCAAGAGGTGACTCTCCGTCCCACGGGGCCTTTGCCCTCGGGCCGGAGCGCGGTCTGGGTTCGTGTTGGTGACGCGGCGGTGCTCATCGTGCTCGGAGACACGTAGCGCGACGCCGCATCGCGAAGGAGCGAGCGGCGGCCCGCGGCGCGGCAGGCTCGGGACGTTCTCGTTGGCCAGACGCGGGAGGGCGCGAGGCGGGGTCTGAACGTATGAAGGGTCGGCTGGGTCGGAAGAGGGTGTGGATGGCCGCCCTTGCTGCCGTGGCAGCTGGAGCGGCGTTCCTGATCCCATGGGAATTGACGCGCGAACGGCTTCCCGCGGGAGCGATCGTCGTCCCCCGCGACGCGGCGACGCTCTCCGACGCGCTCGAGGCGGTGGTCGAAGGCGGAACGATCGCCCTCGACGCGCGGTGGGGACCTTTCTTGGGGGGAGTCTCGGTCAGCGTGCCCGGCGTGGTCCTCCGCTCGATCGGCGGAGACGCCGTCCTGCGCGCCGACTCCGGCGTCACGCTGACGGTCGTCGCCGACGGAGTGTCCGTGGACGGGCTGGCCTTCGACGGCGGCGAGGTCGGGATTCTAGTCCAGGGCTCGGACTGTCGCGTGGCGCGGGGCCGCTTCGAGTCTCTCTCCGTTGGGGTGCGAGTCGCAGCGGGCACGGGAAGCGTCGTGGAAGGGTGCACGTTCCGCGACGCGGGCGTTGGCGTCGAAGTGCTCGCGCCAGGGAACGCTGTGCAGGGGGCCCGTTTCCAGCGTCTCGCCGAGGCTGCCGTGCGCGTTCGCAATGCGAGCGCGTGTCTTCTCGCGCGTCTCGATTTAGACGCCTGCGTCCTGGGCGTTGTCATTGAGAACTCCGACGGAGTGCGACTCGACGAGGCGCGCGCCCGCGACGGCGATACGGGGATTCGAATCACCGGGGGAGCCGGGGCCGCCATCGAGGGGTGCGCCGTCGCGGGCTCTCGAGTCGGCATCGAACTCCGGCAGACGAAGGGCGCGTCGATCGCGGCCTGCGACTTCCGCGACAGCGCCGAAGCGGGCATCCTCTTGGATGGCGCGGAACGAACGCTCGTCGTGGCGACGGACTTCCGCGCGTGCCGCGAGGGCGTCCACGCATCGAGGGGACAGGAGAACGCGGTGTGCGACAGCACCTTCTCCTCGTGCGGCGTCGCGATCGCGATCGACGGCGAGGCGGACGACCTCATCGCGCGGGACAGCGCCCGTGGAGGGCTCGTCGGCGTCTCCCTCCGCGACGCGTCTCGCGCGCAGATCCTGCGAGCGGCCGTGCGCGCCGCGGAGGGCGCCGGCGTCGTGATCGATCGCTGCGAGAGCGTTCAGGTTCTCGACGCACAGCTCGCCGGTTGCCCGGCGGGCGTCGTCGTGGCGCGCTCGAGCGACGTGACGGTTCGCCGCTGCGAGGTCGAGGATGCGGTCAACGCGGGGATTGCCCTTCTCAATGGGATCTCCGGCAACACGGCGGCGGAGAACCGCGTCTCCGGTGCAGGGCTGGGCGTGTTCTTGGCGGGATCGTCTCGCGCCTCCGCGCTCGAGAACTCGATCGTTCATTGCCGCGCCGGCGTGGCCCTGTGCCGCCTCGGCTACGGGGCGCGCGTGGAGGGGAACTCCCTCGTGGACTGCGATGTGGGCATCGCGTGGAGTGACGTGCGCTGGGCGGAAGATGCCTGGATTGCGGACCGCGGGTGGGCAATCGAGCGGCCCGCGTCGGCGACCGCTCCGCTCGTTCTCGACAACGCACTGCGGGGATCGCGCGTCGGCGTGCGAAACGAGACTGAGATCCCTCTTCTCCTGGCGGCGAACGGCCTCTCCGGCGGCCCCGGCCCCCTCGAGGGCAACGTGCACCTCCCCGCGGCGGACCGCGCGAAGGCGCTAGGGATCGGGACGGAGCGATCGACGTCCGCCCTCGTCCTCGGACGTCTCTTGCAGTGGATGCTCGTCGAGGAGGGAGTCCTGGTCGTGGACCTCATCGGACTCGGCTCCGAGAGAGAGCTCGCGGCGGCGCGCGCTCGCGGCGACCTCGACATCGCCTGGTGCGACGAGGACACCGCCGAGGCGGCTCTCTGGACGTTCTGGGATTCGTCCCTTGACGACGCGTGGTCCATCGTCGCGCGCCCTGAACTGGCGCGGCGGGCGGCCGGCAGTCCCGTATCTGTATCTGTCGCCCTGCCCGGCGGCGCCCCGGCGGAGTCGGTCGCCCAGTCTCTTCGCAACGGCGGCTACGAAGTGCGTTCAATCCAGGTCGTCGAGACGACCGCGGCGGCGGAGAGCCTGCTCAAGTTCGGAAGCGTCGACTGCGCGGTCGTGGCGCGCTTCGAAGAGACCCTGACGCTCGGGGGGTTCGTTCCGCTCGCGGGCTTGGAGGCACTGCCGTCGCGGGCCATCGGGTTGTGCGTCTCGGCTGAAGTGTCCGGCGCGGCGCTCAGGTCAGCCTTCGGGCGCCTCGTCGCCCACCTCTCTGACGCGGCGCTTCGTGACCTCGTGAGCCGCGTGCGGCTGTTGGGGCGCGATCCCTCGGATGTGGCGATGGAGTACCTCCTACGGGAAGGGCTGATCGGGCAATCGTAGGGAAGGAGGAGCACGATGACGTCGACGGACGAGCAGCGAGCGGAGCGCGGTGACGGCGCGATGGGAGCCGCGCCGATCGAGCCGATGGGTCGGTGGGCGCGCTTACGGTCGCGCTTGCGGTACGGGATCCCCTTGCGGCGTAAGCTCGTCCTGCCCGTGTTCGCTATCGCCTGCCTCGCGGTGGGCGCGCTGTTCGCCTTCGCGCTCCTCGCTCTCCACTCGTCGATTGCGTCCATCTACGAGGCGCGAGCCCGCAGCGTGGCCGCCGTGATCTCGAAGTCGATTCAGGAGAAGGAGTACATCCTCTACTACTCCGACGAGCTGGACGCGGACATCGCGAGACTGCTCGAGCAGTACGAGTCCATTCTCGACATCACTGTGATCGGGTCGACCGCGCGCGGATTCGTCACGGTTGCCAGCACGGACCCGACGCGCGTCGGCGCCCTGGCGACGGGCGAGGAGAGCGCAGCCTACGACGCGCTCCGTGCCGCCGAAGTGCATCGGGTCCGCGTCCCGTCAGGCGAGATCCTGCGGGCCGCGCACCCGCTCGGATCGGGCCTCGAGCAGGCGGGGATCGTCCTCGTCGACATGTCGCTCGACGAAGAAGCCGGGTACAAAAACCGCTTGGCGTGGCAGTTCGGCGTGGCGGCCGCGGCCGGCATCCTCCTCCTCTGCGGCCTCCTCGGCATCGTGCTCACGCTCGTGGTCACCCGCCCCGTGCGCCGACTCGCCGCGGCGACTCAGGCCGTTGCCGATCGGACGTACACGGTCTCCCCTCTTCTCGTCACTGACCGCGTGCCGGGAACCGCCGTGCGCGACGAACTGTGCCAACTCACCGACGGGTTCGAGCTCATGGCCGCTCGCATCCACACCCACGAGCAGGAACTCCGCAAACTGGTGCTGCTCGACGAGTTGACCGGCGTGTACAACGTCGACCACTTCCGTGAACAACTCCCGATCGAGCTCAGCAAGGGCAAGCGCTATGGGCACCCGACGTCGCTCCTCATCGTCGAGATTGTGGGGATGGCCGGGCAGGCGGCGGGGGAGCAGGACAAGGCTCGCGTGAAGACGGCGTCCTTCCTGCTGGCCAGCTTGCGGCGGGTCGACACTGTGTATCGCGTCGCGCCCGATCGATTCGTCGGCGTGCTTCCGCAGACGCCGGAGGCGGGGGCGGCCGTCGCCGCGGAGCGCATCCGCGCCTATGCGGCGGACGTGACAGCTTCGCTCTCCTTCTCCGCATCCCTCGTCGTCCGGTCGATGGGCTGGGCGCCGGACGCCGACGTGGCGGCGGCCGACGTGGCGGATCGCTTGACGTCGGAGGAAAGGGGACCAACCGCATGAAGACCGGCGCGGCGCGCGCAGCCGTCGCCGCCTGCCTCTTGTCCCTCCTGTGTTGCGCCGCTCGCGTCGACGCGCAGGAGACCGTCCGCATCGCCCAGCTGACCGTCACCGGCTTGACGCCGCTTGAGATCGCGTTCGACGTCGAGAACTCGGGAGACCGCGCCTACACGGGCGTGCGCGGCCAGATCGCCTTGGGCGAGTCGAGCGGGCTCTCCGTCGACCAGTTCGCGATCCACGCGTTCGATCTGCCGGCCGGCGGGCGCATTCACGTTCGGGCGGCGAGCCGCTGGGAGTTCCAGCTTGCTGGGACCTATCTCATCGACGCGACCCTCGACCTCGGCGCAGGAGCGCTGGTGTCGGCCAGCCTCCCTTTTCGGATCGCGCCCGTCGACCTTCCGCTCGCCCCGACGCCTACCGGAGGACTCCTGACCATCGCGCAGGAGCCAGCCAACTGGGGCCTCGACCGAATCGACGCCCGCGCCGCATGGGCGCTGTCCCATGGGTCGCCCGACGTCCTCGTGGCGGTCATCGACTCCGGAATCGACCGCACGATCCCGCAGCTCGCGGACAGCCTGTGGGTGAACGCGGGCGAGATCCCGGCGAACGGCATCGACGACGACCGGAACGGGTACATCGACGACGTGAACGGGTGGGATTTCCGAGACAACGACGCGTCCTCGCTCGAGGGGACTCCCATCCACGGGCACGGGACTGGCGTCGCGGCGATCATCGCCGCGCGGCCCGGACGCTACCCGATCGTCGGCGTGGCGCCGGGCGTCCGGCTTATGGACGTCCGCTTCCTCGATTCCTCCAACGCGTTTCGCTCGGCGGACTGGAAGTCCTTCGGGCGCGCGATCGATTACGCGGTTGACAACGGGGCCGACATCATCAACCTGAGCATCTTCGCGAACGGCAAGCCGCCGACCTCGTTCGAGGAAGCCATCGCGCGGGCGCAGGCACGCGGCGTGATCGTCGTCGGAATTACGGGCAACGAGGGCAAGGACGAGGTTCTGTACCCGGGGCGCTACGAGTCCGTCGTCGCCGTGTCCGCCGTATCGGCCGTCGACCTCCTCGCGAGTTTCAGCAACCGCGGCACCGGCGTGGACGTGTGCGCGCCGGGCGACGGCGTGACGACGTTCACGGTCGGGGGGCGAGTCATTCTGCAGTCTGGGACGTCGTTTGCCGCGCCGCACGTCACAGGCGTCCTCGCGCTTCTGCTCTCTTTCGACCCATCGATGACGCCCGCCCGCGCGATCGACCTCGTAGCGTCGACGGCCGTCGACCTGGGCCCGCGCGGCTGGGACGAGCGCTACGGGTACGGGCTCGTCAACGCGCCCGCCGCGCTCCTTGCAGCCTCCAACCGGTAGAGACCTCGCTTGTCGGGCCCGGCGAGTTCGTCCATACTGGGCCCTGAGGGGGTAGGCGATGAAGCAGCTTGTCGTGCTCGTCGGATTGCCGGGGTCCGGGAAGACGTCCTACCAGCGAGAGCATCCCGAATGGGTCGTCGTGTCTCGCTCTGCCTTCCGCCAAGCGATGTTCCGCTGCTCGTTCGACGCAGGATGCGAGGAGACGGTCGATCGCATCTTTCACGCCGCCCTGGTCGAAGCGATCGACTCTCCGGCTGACGTCGTCTGCGTCGACGAGCCCAACCTAACGGCCGACGCCCGCGCGCCGTATGTCGAGCTTGCGCGCCTCTCGGGACGCGATGCCATCGCGCACGTCATGCCGGAGATCCCCGTCGATGCGGCATTCGAGCGCCTGCAACGGAACTTGAAGCGGCTCGCGCTCGAGAAACCGTACCTGACGGTTCGTCCGTTCTCTCGAAAGGCATACGACGCGCTCGCCACGAGCTACCAGCCCGTGGAGGAGTCCGAGGGGTTCGCGGCGGTCGAACGGCCCGCCGCTTCCGAGACCTTCGTCGCGCGGGTGACCTTGCCGGCGAGGCCGCGCGCTCGGGCCGAACGTGCGCCGCTTCCCCTCTTCAGCTCCTGAGAACTCGCAGGCGAGAGCCCGCGCTCAAGCGATCCCGAGCAACGCGTTGATGCGCGCCCGGTCGAAGCCGACGACGATCTCGCCGTCGATGTCCAGCACGGGAACGCCATACTGGCCGCTCTTCGCGACCATTTCGCGCGCCTTGGCCATGTCGACCGACACGTCGACCTCGGTGAACGCAATCTGGTTCGTCCGAAGGTGGTCCTTCACCGCGTGACACCAGGTGCACGTCGGCGTCGAGTAGACTGTCACAGAGTTCGCCATGATCCATCTCCCTTCATACACTCGCGGAACATGCCCTCGAGGGCCGCATTGATTCGGTAGCAGTTGCTGGCGCCCCGTCGCTCCTTGATCAGGATTCCCGCCCGCTCGAGCTTCGTCAGGTGGTAGGACACGGCAGGCTGACTCAGCCCCACCACGTTCTGGATCTCCTGGCAGCGTGCCGGTCCGCGCCGCAGCTCCTCCAGGATCAAGAGCCGCGGACGGCTTGCCAGCGCGCCGAAGATCTCCTCCCACTCGCTTTGCGTCGACCGGGTCCTCATGTGTCTTCCCTCTCATGCCTCTTGTCGTATAGGGTACGCGGGAGAGGCGGACTTGTCAAGTATCTAAATAGTTCGATGGAAGGGGAGCGCGATGATGACGGTCGAGTACTCCGAAGGGATGCGGTTCGTTGGGCATGGCGGCAGCGGACACGAGATTGTCATGGATGCCGGGCCGCAGAGCGGCGGGCAGGACACGGCGGCTCGTCCGGTCGAGGTCTTGCTTGCCGCGCTCGGCGGGTGCACGGGAATGGACGTCGTCTTGATCCTGCGGAAGTCGAAGCACGTGCCCGCGGCCTTCCGGATCGAGATCCAGGACGAGCGGGCAACCGAGTACCCGCAGGTCCTGAAGAAGATCCACCTGGCCTACGTGTTCAGCCCCGACGTGCCGCGCGATCGCGCGGAGAAGGCGATCGAGCTGTCGCTCGCCAAGTACTGCCCGATCGCGAACTCCCTCGCGGGGGTGGCGGAGATCACGCACGAGCTGCGGTTCGAGGGCTAGCGGTCGCGGGCCTTTTCGAGGATGCGGTCGACGTCGATGTTCGTTCGTACGTGGTCGACCGCGTACTCGAGGGGCTCGCCGGGCACGACCCAGAATCGGTCGAGCATGCCGGAGCAAAGATTCGCGGTAGCCAGTGTGTTCTGTCCGGCGAGGATCACGGGGACTCCGGCGTCCGCCGCGCGATCGACAACGTCGCGCGACGGGCGCTGGTCGCCCGTCAAGATGAGGCAGCGCAGCTCCGGAACCTCGAGGGCGGCAAGGTGAATCTCGGCCTGGTCTCCGCCGGTGATCACGGCGAACTCGGGCGTGCGACGGAAGCTCCGCAAGGACGACTCGATGCCCGATGCGCTGACGACGAAGTGACGAACGATGCGTGGCTCGGCGCTCGTCAGCGTCCGGCCGCCCAGGCGCCGCGCGATCTCGTCGGTGCGGACGTAGCGTAGGTAGGGGTCGTGGGGAATGATCCCGAGCACCTCCGCGCCGCGGTCGGCGAGGAACGAGGAGAGCACCTCCTCGATGAGCGAGCGGGATCGGTCCAGTCCCACGTCCTTGAGGATGACTCCCAAGACCGGAGGCCCGCCCTCGAATAGCCGCAGCGCGGACAGGATGCGATCGATGGCTTCCTCCCCGTCGTACCGGGTCAGCAGGAGGACGTCGCACTCGAGGAAGTCTGCCAGGTCGAGATCGCTCAGCCCGGCGCTCATTCCCATGCCGAGGAAGCCCCGCCCTTCGACCAGGACCCCGTCTCGATCCTGCGAGAGGCGGGCGAAGGCCTTCGAGATACGCTCGCGGAACCCTCGATCGCCTGCCTCGATGGCTTCGCGCAGGAAAGGGCCTTCGAGCGGGATGGGCGCCATATCGTGGAGGTCGTCGTCGAGCTTCAGGAGTTCGCGGATTGCCGTGGCATCGCGATCGAGAGGTTCTCCCGTTGCGTAGGACACCTCGTAGCTGATCGGCTTCATGTACGAGACCGCGAGCCCGCGCGCCTCGATGGCTCGTCCGAGCCCGAGCGCAAGCAGGCTCTTGCCAGAGTGCTCTTCTGTGGAGGCGATCAGGAGTCTCTTCATGGTCATGGCATCCGCGTTGGGACGGGACTCCGCGAAGTGTAGTCGCCGTCCTTGCCGAAGGCAATCCGGGAGGCGTTCACAGGATCTCCATGGGAGCGCCGGAGGCCCTCCACATCGGAGGGGACAATAGAATAGATCCACCGCGCTGTCGACGCGTGTTCGAGCCGCGCGGCGCGGGCGGGTTCGCCCTGCACGAGCGAAGGCTGTTCGGCCTGGAGGCGCGCACTATAATGGAACTCGGGATGAAGCGGATCCTCATTGTCGACGACGAAGAGATGATCGTGCGCACGATCAAGGCCTACCTCGATCACGAGGGGTTCAAGACCTACACCGCGTACGACGGAGCCGCCGCTCTCCAGGCGTTCGAGGAGAAGGGGCCGGATCTCATCATCCTGGACCTGATGCTGCCCAAGGTGAGCGGGCTCGAGGTGACGCGCGCGATTCGCGCCAAATCCGCCGTCCCCATCATCATGCTCACCGCCAAGGCGGCCGAAGCGGATCGGGTGGTAGGCCTCGAGCTAGGAGCCGACGACTACATCGTCAAGCCGTTCAGTCCGCGAGAGCTGGTCGCCCGAATCCGCGCCGTCCTGCGGCGCTTCGACGGGGAAGGCGCGGAAGCGGAACGCATCGTCGCCGGAGACCTCGAGATCGACCTCAAGACGCGCGAGCTTCGGGTGAAAGGCGCCGCCGTCGACCTCACGCCGACCGAATTCGACCTCCTGACCTACCTCGCTCGTCACCCCGGTCAGGTGTTCACGCGACTGCAGCTCCTGCGCGAGGTTCAGGGGTATACGTACGACTCATTCGCTCGCACGATTGACACCCACGTGAAGAACCTCCGCCGCAAGACCGAGGACGATCCGAAGATCCCACGGTACATTCAGACCGTGCACGGGGTGGGGTACCGGTTCGCGCGGCAGACGTAGCATGCGCCGCATCTCGCTCTCGCTGAAGCTCTCCGCGGCGTTCTTCGTCGCGATCATCCTCGCGGTCGCCCTTGTCTACTTCCTCACCGAGCGCTCAGTCGTGCAGCGGTTCGACCTGTACGACGAGAGTCAGCGGGCCAACGACTTCTCGCGGTTCAGCGCGCTCTTGTCCCTCTATTACGAGATGAACGGCTCGTGGGTCGGAGTGGATCGGGTGTTCGTGCGGGAGTTCGACATCTCGATGGGCGAGCACACCGTGAAGACCTTCGTCTGGGCGATCGAGCGGCCGTTCTCGTTCGCCAACGAGCAAGGCAACGTCATCCTGAGCACGAACCCGACGGAGGTCGGCAGGGCGTTGTCCGAGGAGGAGATCGCGGGCGGCGCGATATCGGTGGGCGGCGTCCAGAGAGGCGTGCTCATCCTGCCCGGCTACGTGAGCGAGGAGGAGGCCGCTTTTCTTGCCTCGACACTGCGGTCCGCTCTGCTCGGAGGCGGCATCGCGACCGCTGTAGGGCTCGCGATCGCAGTGTTCCTCATCGCGCAGCTCCTTTCGCCCTTGCGGCGACTCACCCGCGCCACCGAATCGATCGCAGCGGGGGAGTCGCCGGAGAAACTGAACCTGAGGTCGCGCGACGAGATCGGCCAGCTCGGGACGTCGTTCGACCACATGGTCGACAACCTCCGCCGCTCGGAGGAGCTGCGCCAGTCGATGACGGCCGACATCGCGCACGAGCTCCGCACGCCCGTGACGATCATCCAGGGGACGCTCGAGGCTGTGCTGGACGGCGTCTACGATCCGACCCCGGAGACGATTGCGCCTGTCTACGAGGAGACGCTCCATCTCGGCAAGCTCATCGACGACCTTCGCGAGCTCGCGCTCGCGGAAGCCGGCGAGCTCCACGTGGAGCGGGAGCGGATGGACGTGGGGAAGCTGGTGCGCCAGATCATCGACGCCACCATGCCCGCGCTCGAGGGCGTGCCCAGCGTGCGCGTCTCGGTGGACGCGGAGCCCATGGCCATGGTCGATCCTAAGCGGTTCCGTCAGATCCTTGGGAACATCCTCAGCAACGCGCTCCGCTACACGCCCGCGGACGGATCGATCGACATCGTGGTGCGCACGGTGGGCGATGAAGTGGAGATCAGCGTGTCGGACACGGGCCCTGGGATCTCGCCCGATGATCTGGATCACCTGTTCGAGCGCTTCTACCGCGGCGACGCCTCGCGCAACCGCGCGGTCGGAGGCAGCGGCCTCGGCTTGGCGATCGTCAAGCAGTGGGTCGAGGCGCACAGAGGCCGCGTCTGGGCGGAGAACCGGCCCGAAGGCGGAGCCAAGTTCACCGTCAGACTGCCAACCAGCTTGAACGCCGAGTGAGAGACCTGATAGGATGACGCGTGCCGACGTTCCATAATCCCCATCTGGGGGACGTGACGTTTGAAGGAGTCGTGGCCGAGCTGGTCTCGGAGATCAAGTCGAACCCGAAGGACCAGTTCGAGATCCTGATTGGCACCGACTCCTCCGCCGGGCCGGAGCGTCTCGACTTTGTGAGCGCCATCGTCCTGCACCGAATGGGCAAGGGCGGGCGCTATTTCTGGACGCGGCACCGCGAGCCGATCATGCCCTCCTTGAGGCAGCGCATTTGGCGCGAGGCGTGGCTGTCCTTCGAGCTTGCCCAGCGGCTCATGGAACGTCTCAAGACGATCTCCCTCCTCCAGTTCAACCTCGAGATCCACGTCGACATCGGGGAGAACGGGCGCACGAAGGAGATGATCGACGAGGTCGTCGGCATGATCATTGGGAACGGCATGAAAGTTCGGATCAAGCCGCACGCCTACGCTGCAACCTCCGTGGCCGACAAGCACACGTAGGGGCGCGGGGCCGGAGTCGCCCGCCAGCGCGCTTGGGCGCGGAGCTTCTCGACTACTCGGGTTCCTTGCCGTGCGCCATCTCGTACGCGCGGTTCCTCGCCATGCCGAACGCGGCGACGAGAAGCCGTTCGAGGCTCTTGCCGGAGATCCCTTCCTCCCGAGCGAGCGCGAGGACGGCGCGCAATCGATCGTCGTCGATCGGATCCCTCGCTTCGTCCGAGCCGGCGATGACGAGGACGCACTCGCCGCGGACTTCCGGGCGCGAGGCGAACTCCGCCGCGACATCGGCCGCGCGACCGCGGACGAACTCCTCGTGAACCTTCGTCAGCTCCCGCGCGACCGCCATCGGACGATCGGGCAAGACAAGGGCGAGCAGATCGAGCGACTCGCGCAGGCGATGCGGCGATTCATACGCGACCGTCGTACGGGGCTCGCGGGCCAGACGCGCGAACAACTCCTCGCGGTGACTGCGTTTGCGCGGGAGAGAACCTTCGAAGCAGAAGCGATCCGGCGGGAGACCCGACGCGACGAGCGCGGCCAGGGCGGCCGTGGGGCCCGGAACCGGGACGACCTCGACGCCTGCCGCCGCGGCATCGCGGACCAGCGGGAACCCGGGGTCGCTGATCAGCGGCGTGCCGGCGTCGCTCACGAGCGCGATGTCTTTGCCCTGTCGCAGGACTTCGAGGATGTCGGCCACGCGGCCATCTTCGGCGCCTTCATAGAGGCTCGAATAGAACGGGGTCTCGACTTCGTAGCGCTCCAGCACACGTCGCGTCGTGCGGGTGTCTTCGGCGAGGATGAAGTCGGCTTGCTTCAGCGTTTCAATGGCCCGCAGCGTGATGTCGGCGAGATTGCCGATCGGGAGCGAGACGACGTACAGGCGTCCGGCCATGTCAGACGAGCGACAGAATCGCGCCCAGGAACTGCGGCAGGTCAGCCGGGGCGCGCGACGACACGAGCCGCCCGTCCACCACGGCCGGCTCATCGACCCACATCGCTCCGGCGGCGCGCAGATCGTCGCGGATCGAGCGCGCCGACGTCACGCGTCGGCCGCGGACAACGTCGGCGGACACGAGCACGCTCCCTCCGTGACAGATCGCGGCCACGACGATCTCGCGCTCCACGGCGGAACGGACGAGCGCGACCGCCGACGCATGGGTTCGCAGGCGATCGGGAGCCCAGCCTCCGGGAATGAGCACGACGTTCGCCTTGTCCAGCTCCACGTCGCCGAACGCGACGTCGGCGCGCGCCGGGAGGCCGTGCTTGCCGGCGTAGACCGTCCCTGCCTGCGGACCCGCGAGGACGGCCGCGAGTCCCGCTTCGAGGAACCGGTAGTAAGGGACCCACAGTTCGAGTTCCTCGTAGTTCGCCTCCACGAGAAGAACGGCGCTCTTCATACGCACCACCTCACCGCCACTCTAGTGGATCGCCCGCTGCATCGCAACCAGAGACCCCGTCTTCCTTTGACGCGATCGGCGTTGACTTCGGCCCTCGTTCCGCGATAGCCTGGCGTCCGCGGCCCGCCGTGCGCGTCACGGGCTTCTGAACGGGCGTAGGAGGTGGCTCCCGATGAGCGGCAGTTCCTCTCTCGTGGTCTTGTTGCTCCTGGCCGCCGTCGTTGGCGGTCTGTTCCTGTTCTCGTCACCCGCCGGGGAACCGGCGCCGGATGCTGTCGGAACCGCGACGGACTCCGTATCGATCTCGCCGCAGGCGGCGGGATCGAGCGCCGCGTTGTGGGCTGACGCCGGGCCGGACCGAGTCGTCGGCGAGCGCGAGACGGTCCGACTCGACGGAAGAGGCGGCGTGTCCTCCGGGACGGCGACCTACCTCTGGACCGCCTCGGGCGGGCTGGGATTCTTCGAGGACGCGACGAAGCCGAACACGAGGTACACGTCTCCCTCCGCGTGCGACTGCTGCCAAGCCGTCACGCTCACCCTCACGGTGACCGGCGCTTTCGGCGGCACAGCCAGCGACTCGCTGGTCCTCGAGATACGCGATCCGATCGCCTGCCGTTCCGGTTGCCCATCACAGGACGCGTGCGGCGGGACCGCCGTGGCCATCCCGCCTCCGTGCCTCAGCGCGACAGGGAAGAGCCCCTGTCCGGAGCCCGATCTCCCCTGTGACGGCCCGTGCGTCAGCCAGGCGTCGACTGCTTCTCCGTGCGGTCTCGCGCCGGTGCCGTGCCGCTGCGACGAAGGGTGCGGGAGCGTCTGGGAGTCCGCGTGGCCTGTGCCCGTTCCCACCGTATCCGCCGCCGAGCGGCCCACGCCGCGCATCGTGCGGCAGTTCGCTTCCCGCATGGCGGAAGGCTCCGCCACCGTGCTGCGGGCCGTCGTCTCGAATCCGTCCTGCACGCAGGTCTGTTTCTCGTGGTCGGCCAGCGCGGGGTGGTTCGAGCGGGCCGACACCCTGGAGCCCGTGTACCACGCTCCGCAGGTCGAATTCACCGGCGCCGACCGGGTTTCCATCACCTTCACGATCCGCGACGCGTCGGGACGGCCGTCGTACGACCAGATTCGCATCACGATTGACGACGTTCCCTAGGCGCGGGAGGAAGGCGCCGTGACCCCGCCTGCGTTGAGCCGAAGCGCCTGTTCGGCCAGGCGTGGCGACACGAGCGCGATCTCGTAAGGGAAGAGCTCGGCCTGGAAGACGCCGGCGTGCACGGCCGGATCCCGGCGCATGATGGTTTCGGCCTCTTCCATCGAGTCGGCCTCGAACAGGACGATTCCGAAGGTCGCATCGTCCTCGTTCTGCGTTCGGCCCGCGAGGAGGACCGTGCCGCGGTGGGTCAGGTCCTTGAGGTACGCGAAGTGCTCGCTCACGCGAGCGGACTCCTCCGCCGTGGGGTCCGTCAAGAACCCGACGCGGACAGGGCGGATGCGGTACAGGTACTGGGCCATGGCGGGGTCAGTCCTCGCGCTCCTTCACTCGCTCAACCACGATCGTGCACTCGCTCACGAGAGCGGCCACGGCGCCGAGTGCGGCGAGCGTCGGAAGGAGGAGCGCGCCCACGACCCCGAGGGTCAGCGGCACCTCGATCAGGACTCGGCCTTCGCGGTTCTTCACGGTGATGCGGCGGATGTTCCCCTCGTGAACGAGTGCCTTCACGGTGGCGACCAGCTCCTCGCCTCGAATCGTGACTTCCTCGGTGCGCGTACCCTTCTCCATCTGTTCGCCTTCCTTCCCTGGCGTTCGGCGGATTCCCCCGCACGCATTCTAGCGATCTCGGCCTGGGAGAGGCGGCGCCTTGAGGAACGGGCGCGCAGCGCCTACGCTTCGGCTCGAAGGAGATGGACGATGCTCGGAGAAGAGATCGGAAGCCTACGACGAGACCTCGACAAGATCCGTGGTCACCTTTGACCGCGCCACACTCGAGCGGGAGATCGCCGAACTCGAGACCGAGATGTCGAGCCCAGGGTTCTGGAACCAGAGGGATCGGTCGGCGGACGTCGCGCGGCGGGCCGAGCGCGCCAAGAGCCTGCTTGCGCGATGGCAGGGCGCGGAGAGCGAGCTTGCGGACATCGAGGTGCTCCACTCGATGGCGGTAGACGCCGGCGACGAGGCGGAACTGACCTCGGTCTCACGTCGCGTAGCGTCGCTTGCAGAGTCCCTTCGGATCTTCAACATCGAGCTGTCCTTCACCGGCGAGCACGACGCGTCGGACTGCTACCTGTCGATCAACGCCGGCGCGGGTGGCACGGACTCCCAAGACTGGGCGGAGATGCTGCTTCGCATGTACGGGCGGTTTTGCGAGCGCGCGGGGCTGTCCGCCGCGTTGCTCGAAGCGAGCGCCGGCGATACCGCGGGAATCCGCAGCGCGACGTTGGAAGTCAAGGGCGACTACGCCTACGGCAACCTGCGCAGCGAAGCCGGCGTTCACCGGCTCGTTCGCTTGTCGCCGTACGACGCGGCCCATCGCCGGCACACGTCGTTCGCCGCCGTCACCGTCACGCCGGTGACGGAGGAGGTGCTGGTCGAGCTGGATCCAAAAGATCTGCGCATCGACACATATCGCTCCTCAGGCGCCGGCGGACAACACGTGAATGTGACGGACTCCGCCGTGCGCATCACCCACCTGCCGACGGGACTCGTCGCGTCCTGCCAGAACGAGCGCAGCCAACATCAGAACAAGGCAGTCGCGATGCGCGTCCTGCACGCGAAGCTCGCCGATCTCCTGCGCCGCCGCCAGGCCGAGAAGCTGGAGGAAATCAAGGGGGAGTTGCGTGAGAATGAGTGGGGGAGTCAGATCCGGTCGTATGTCCTGCACCCCTACCAGCTCGTGAAGGACCATCGTACACTGGTCGAGACGAGCAACGTCGCTGATGTTCTCGACGGGAATCTATTCCCGTTCGTTGAGGCGTGCCTGAGCGGGGCAAGTTCCTCGGGCTCGTCGGGGTAGAGTTACCGATGGGACCCGGTTGTCGGGTCTATCGAATCCTGTTACAATGCAACCTGGAAGTCATATGGATGAGGGAGGCAGCGCGTGGCACAGAAGGAATTGCTCGACAAGATCTCTATCTACGTTCCGAAGAACAAGCTTGACCAGAAGCCCGTGGAACGCCTGATGAAGCTTGCGGAGACGAAAGATCGATCGATCAACTACCTCGTGGTCGAAGCGATCATCGAGTACCTAAGCCGCGAAGAGAAGCGGAAGAACTAGTCTCTCTCCGGCTCGCCCGCGCGGGCGGCAGACTGCGCGCCGTACGCCTGCAAGAGGAGCACGGCCGAGAGCCCATCGCGCAGCTCCTTGCGTCGCCTTCGCGAGAGGTCGCCCTCGAGCATCGCCCGCTCGGCCTCCGCCGAGGTCCAGCGCTCGTCGAAGAGGTCGACTCCGAGCCCCGTCGACTCGGCCACTCGGGCCGCGAAGGCCCTCGCTTCACCTGCCATCTCGCCCTCGGTTCCGTCCATGTGGAGGGGCAGGCCGACGACGATGCGGCAGACCGCGTTCTCCCGAATGAGCGCCGCGATGTCCTTCAGGTCGTGACTTGACCGGCGGAGCGCGGGAAGGGGACGCGCCACGATCCCCTCCGCGTCTGTCACCGCGAGGCCCAGGCGCGCTCGCCCGTAGTCGATGCCGAGCGTCCTCATGAGCGGCTGCCGAGGACTTCGAGCGCTCGGCGAATCAGCGTTTCGACATCGAGCGCCTCGCCGCGCAAGTAGGTGAGCGCCTCGCGCGCCTCGCGCGACGAGAACCCGAGGGACTTCGAAGTCAGCGCCCGCAGCGCGGTTTCTTCGGCTTCTGTCAGGAAGAGGCCCTCGGTGCTGTCCCCCGCCTCGGTCAGCTTGCCGTGGAGGTCGACCAGGATCCGCTCGGCCGTCTTGCGCCCCACGCCCTTCACCGTCATGAGGAGGTCCACGTTGCGCGCCGCCACCGCCGCCACGAGTTGGTCGGGAGGAAGCGACGACAGGATCTGCAGCGCGACGCGCGGCCCCACCTGGCCGACCGTGAGGAGCTGACGGAACAGCTCGCGCTCGCGGAGCGACGAGAAGCCGAACAGTTCGATCGTGTCCTCACGCAGGATCAGGTGGATGTACACGACCGCCGTGCGGCCGATCTCGCACGCGCGAAGCGTCCCGGCCGGGCACGAGGCGCGGTACGCCACGCCGCCTGTGTCGATCACGACGGCGTCCGCCGTGCGGCGGACGACTTCCCCGCTGATAGAGTCGATCATGGCAACCTCTCGACCGTCGCTCGCGCCGCGGTCTCCTCTCGCACTGCGGTCTGGAACCGATCCGCGCGACTGGGCGGCAGCGCGGCGATGACGGTGCCTCGTGTATCGTAGCGAATGTCCAGCACGCGCGCCGCGTGGTGATGGATGAGGCGCATCACGGCGGCGTGCGCCTCGGGGGGAAACGAGATCCGGAACGTCACCTCGATGACCCGCTCGACGGTCTGCGCGCGCGCCAGGGCCGCCGCCGTGACGTCCGCGTAGGCGCGCGACAGCCCCCCGAGGCCGAGCTTCACTCCGCCGAAGTGGCGAACGACGACCGCGAGGACGTCCACGAGGCCGGCCCCCTCGAGCGCTTGGAGGATCGGGGCGCCGGCCGAACCGTGCGGCTCGCCGGCGTCGTCGGCGACCGCCTCGATCTCCGCACCGACGCGGCAGCGGAACGCGGCGCAGACGTGCGTCGCCTCGTGGTGCTCGCGGCGGAACGCCTCGAGCCGCGACGTCACCTCGTCGCGCGTCGCAGGCTCGACGAGCGCCACGAAGCGCGACCGCTGCTGCGTGAGACGCGCCGACGCCGGGGAAGCGAGCGTGCGATACGCATCCATCAAGCGCGGCCGGTCAGCTCGACGTCCTTCTCGTCGCGCAGAGTGCCGACGAAGTCGAACGCCTTCCGCACGGCGGCGTCCTCTCCATAGAGGAGGAGAGACGTGCTGCCGAGGCCGGCGCCCACGCCGTTCGACGCGACGTGCACGGCATCGACGCCGAAGAGGAGGTGCAGCGCGTCGACTTCAGTCAAGACCAGCCCATGCAGCGGGAAGATGCCGCAGGCGAGTCCATCGTGCAGGGCGATGCGCCCCGTTCCCATCTCCTGGGACAGGTCGATCACCGAGGTGTGGACGGACTTGGAGACGCTGATCGGGAGGACAAGCTGCACTCCTCGTGCCGTCGCCGCCGCGACGTACCGGCCGACGGTGCCGCCGGCCGACGACGCGAGGAGCACGCCCACGATGCCCCAAGGGTCCAGCGCGTTGCCGCCCTTGATCACGACGTCGCCTGCGGCGAGCGCGGCGAGCGTCTGGTCTGGTGTCTCGTCCGTCACGGCTCCGCGGACGAGGACGATCTCCTCCGTCTCGCCGACGCGTGCGTTCACGTTCCAGCGGCGGTCGATGAACCCCGCGGCGTAGGCGCCACGATCGATTCCCTTGCCGCACAGCTCCTCCGCCACGAACGCGTTGGTCGTCCCTCGCGTGATGACCACTCGCCCCTCGGCCAGAGCTCGCTTGACGCTGGGGTGCGCGGCGACGCCCTTGGCGATCAACCGCTTGGACGCCGCGGAGCAGAGGACCACGGTTGCATTCATCTCGATCTCCTGTTGCGAAAGGGTTTGCGGGTATGCTATAAGGTGCACCGCACCAAAGCAAAACCTCGCTAGACAAGGTGGTCATCTCCATGCGTTACGACAGGGCCAGTTACGAGAGAGAAGTCAGGGATTTCGTCTGGAACGTCCCTGCGAACTACAACATCGTCGACGTCGTCGAGGGCCACGCGCGGAAGAACCCAGCCAAGCTCGCCGTCCTGTGGGAAGATGCCGAAGGGAATGCAAGGAAGATGACCTACGGCGAGCTGGTCGACGGGATGCTGCGTTTCGGCGACTCCTTGATGAAGCTCGGCCTCAAGAAGCACGAGCCGGTGATGCACATCCTGCCGCGCATCCCCGAGGCCCACGTCGCCCAGCTCGGCACGTTCGTTGCGGGGGGCGTCGCGGTGCCGTGCTCCGAGATGCTGAAGGCGAAGGAGATCCTGTACCGCTCCCAAGCGTCCGGCGCTCGCGTCATCGTCGCCGACGTCACGACGGCGGACATGATCGAGTCGGTGCGGGGGCAGTGCCCGCTCGAGATCTTCATCCTGATCGGCTCCGACGAGCCGAAGAAGGGGTGGCTGTCGTTCGGCGAGCTGGTGAAGTCCGGAAGTTCCAAGGTCAGGAAGGTGCCGCTCGTCGCCGAGGATCCGATGACGATCAACTTCACCTCGGGGACCACGGGAAACCCCAAGCCTGTCGTGCACAAGCACCACTGGATGTACTGCCACAACCGGATCACGGCCAAGTACTGGTACGACGCCGACGAGTCGGACGTCGTGTGGGGAACCACGGCGCCGGGGTGGGCGAAGTGGTACTGGAGCCCGGTCGGCGTCTCGTTGACGACCGGCGCCACCCAGCTGATCTACAACGGGCGCTTCGACGGCGAGCGATACCTCGAGCTCCTCGCGAAGTACAAGGTGACAAAGCTCTGCTGCACGCCCACCGAGTACCGGCTGTTCGCGCAAGTGCCCGACATGGGCAAGCACAAGATCTACCTGAAAGACGCGCTCTCGGCCGGCGAGCCGCTCAATGTGGAGCCGATCGAGGCGTTCAAGCGTGCGTTCGGCGTGACCATCCGCGACGGGTACGGGCAGACGGAGAGCGTCTGCCTCGTCTGCAACCTGCCCGGAATGCCGGTGAAGCCGGGTGCGATGGGCCTGCCGACGCCCGGTTCCGGCGTCACGTTGATCGACGAGAAGGGGAACCCCGTGCAGCAGGGCGAGGTGGGCGAGATCGCCCTCAAGCCCGGCAACCCGGCGATCTTCGACGGCTACTGGAAGTCCCCCAACCTGGACAAGGACGCCTTCTCCGGAGGCTGGTACCGGACCGGCGACCTCGCGAAGGCGGACGCGGACGGGTACTTCTTCTTCGAAGGCCGCGCCGACGACGTCATGCTGACGTCGGGCTATCGCATCGGGCCGTTCGAAGTGGAAGACGCGCTCGTCAGCCATCCGGCGGTGGTGGAAGCGGCGGCGGTGGCCGCGCCGCACCGCGAGCGCGGGGAGATCGTGAAGGCGTTCATCGTCCTGGCGAAAGGCTACACCCCGTCCGACGAGCTGACGAAGGAACTTCAGGATCACGTGAAGAAGGTGACGGCGCCGTACAAGTACCCGCGCGCCGTCGAGTACGTGACCGAACTCCCCAAGACGGCGAGCGGGAAGATCAAGCGCGCCGAGCTCAAGCGAAAAGAGTGGGAGGGCTGGGACAGGCGATGATCTCCAGGAGAGCTGCGGTCGCCACGGTTGCCCTTCTCGCCCTCTCTCTCGGGACGGCGGGCGCGTGGGCGGGCGGCTTCGATCTGGGGTGTGAGATCGTCACGCTGGACGTTGCGGGGACCCTGTCGAGGGTCCCCGCTGCGTTGGAGGGAGGCGCCGATCGGCTGCTCGAGGCTCTCGCTGACCAGGGCCTGCCTCCCAGCGAGCTCGTCGAGATCGAGAGCCAGTTCGACCTCGCGATCGCCGATGCCTCGACGGCCGCGGCGGCTCTTCCCACCCTCCTGCCCCTCCCTCTCCTGGGGGGCGGCGTCGAGATCGGCCTCCCCCTCCTCGTCGTCGACGGCATCCGCCTCTCCGGCGGCTTCCTCGACAGCGCCCTCGTGCGAGCGATCGCGGGCGCTTCCGGAGTGCCCGTTCCCGACCCGCTCATTGAGGTGGAGTTCGACCTCGGCGGCGAGGCGGCCGAGTTGGCCCTCGACGTCGAGTTCTCCGTGTGGACAGCTTCCGTCGATGCGGTGAAGCGATTCGACCTCCTCATCGCGGCGCTCGACCTGTCCGCCGGGCTCGCGTACACGAGCGGCGCGGTGACGGTGGACGCGACGCGCGACGTGCCGGCGGGCTGGGGCGAGGGAGTCGATGCGGCGCTCGCCGAGCTTCACCTCGACCAGCTGCGCTGGTCGACGCTCGCGGCGCGCGTCGGAGCGCGGATCGAACTCGGCGTGCCGTTCCTGCGGCTGTACGCCGAGGTGCACTTCGGCGAGCCGATCGTCGAGTGGGTTGGATGGTGGGACCTCCGCGGCGGAGGGTGGTCAGGTTCTGTGGGAGTGGTGATCCGATTCTGATGAACGACCAAGACCTCGTGAAGCTGGCGAACGACGTGCGGCGCAACGCGCACGCACCCTACTCGAAGTTCCCCGTGGGCGCGGCGCTTCTCTGCGCCGACGGCACCGTCGTGACGGGCGTCAACGTCGAGAGTTCGGTGAACGGTCTCTCGCTCTGCGCCGAGCGCGTTGCGGTGTTCAAGGCCATCTCCGAGGGCAAGCGCGAGTTCGTGAAGATCGCCGTGTCGTGCCCGTCGGACCACTGCCGCCCGTGCGGCGCCTGCCGGCAAGTCCTGTTCGAGCACGCCCCGAGGCTCGAGATCCTCATGGGGAACCCGAAGGGCGAGTTCGTCCGCACGACGATTGCCGCACTTCTCCCTGACGCGTTCTCGCTCGAAGCCTAGGCCTGCGAAGCGCCCAGGATGCGCTCGACGATGAGCGGCGGCGGAGCGTGTCGGGCGCCGCTCGAGTCCAGGTCGTAGGCCGACTCGACCATTCGCAGCGCCTCGGCGAGGTTCGCCTCGTCGTTCACGTGAACGATCGCGAGCGTCTCCGCTTTCTCGACTGCGTCCCCGATCTTCTTCGCGATCTCGACTCCGACGGCCGGATCGATGGCGTCTTCCTTCTTCGTCCGACCGGCGCCGAGCAAGTTGGCCGCGCGCCCGACGGACAGGGCGTCGAGGCGGCGAACCGCGCCGGCCGACCGCGCGCGGACTTCGACGCGCCGTGCCGCCTGGGGCAAGAGCCTCGGATCGTCGACGACACGGACGTCGCCTCCCTGGTGCGCGACCAACTCACGGAACTTGGCGAGCGCCGCGCCGTTCTCGAGCAGCTTGCCCAGGGCCGCGGCCGCCGACGCGCGATCCTCGGCCTTTCCCGAGAAGACGAGCAGCTCGGCGCCGAGCTCGCAGCACAAGGCGGCGAGATCGTCGGGCCCCCGCCCTCGGAGCGTGTCGATCGCTTCACGCACCTCGAGCGCATTGCCGACCGTCCGTCCGAGCGGCTGGGACATGTCGCTGATCACGGCCGCCATCTTGCGCCCCAGCGCCGAACCGATGGCGACGAGCGCCTGCGCGAGGCGGCGTGAGTCCTCGAGCCGCGGCAGGAACGCCCCAGACCCCGTCTTGACATCGATGACGATCGCCTGCGCGCCGCCGGCGATCTTCTTCGACATGATCGAAGCCACGATGAGCGGCAGAGAGTCGACCGTCGCCGTCACGTCGCGCAGCTCGTAGAGGATGCGGTCTGCCGGGACCATGTCCGCGGTGTGATCGGCGAGGGCGAGGCCCGTCTTGCGGACGAGTTCGAGGAAACGCGGCCGTTCGAGGTTTGTGTGGAATCCGGGGATCGACTCGAGCTTGTCGATCGTCCCGCCCGTGTGCCCGAGGGCGCGTCCGGAGAGCTTGCCCACCTTGAGGCCGGCGGCAGCGAGGAGCGGGATGAGGACGAGCGTCGTCTTGTCGCCGACGCCGCCGGTTGAGTGCTTGTCAACCGTGTACCCGCCGAGGTCGTCCGGCGTGAACATCGAGCCGGAGTGCGCCATCACGTCCGTGAGGGTCGCCGCCTCCTCGTCGTTCATCCCGCGGAGGAAGAGCGCCATCAGGAGGGCCGAGACTTGGTAGTCGGGGATCGCGCCGGACACAGTGCCCGAGATCCAATACTGGATCTCCTCTCGAGTCAGGGTCCCGCCGTCGCGCTTCTTGCGGATGACGTCGACGATGTTCATGGTCTCGCATTCTAGGACCGCCATGCCGTCTGATCAATGGGCCTGCCGCGTCGGCGCACGCTCGGCTATACTCGCGCCGCGAGGTGATCGCCGTGCACATCCCGAGGTTTCTCTTCCGCGTGAAGGACCGCCAAATCGAGCAAGAGGCCGAGACGATGGTTGCCGCGTTGGGGATCAAGGACATCGAGATCCGCCGCGACGACACGATCGAGAGTGCGTGGCTCGAGGACTACAAGGCGATGAAGACCATGTACGGCCTCGAGGAGATCCAGAAGTATCTCGAGGACCTCGTGAAGTGACCGCCGGCCAGGGCGGCGCCTAGGCGAGCCTGGCTCGAAGGCGCGCCGACAACACGTCGATCGACCAGACGACGGCGATGATCGCCACGAGGCACATGCTGACTTCCTCCCACTCGTTCACGCGCACGTACTGCATGAGGAGCATGCCGATCCCGCCGCCGCCGACCATTCCGATGACGGTTCCCATGCGGACATTGATGTCGCAGCGGTACAGCGTGAATGAGAGGTACGGGTTGATGATCTGCGGGACGATGCTGTAGATCAGGACCTGCAGGCGACGGCCGCCGACGGCCGTGATCGCCTCGGTGGGTCCCTTGTCGATCGACTCGAGCTGCTCGGAGTAGAGCTTCGTCAGATCGGCGATCGAGCAGACGAAGAGCGCCAGAAGTCCGGGGAACGGACCCGGCCGTACCCAGATGACGAAGATGATGGCCCAGATGATCGGTTCGATCGAGCGAACGATGCTCGTCAGCGCGCGCACGACGACGTAGACCGGCCTCCCGATCGGTCCGCGCGTCAGGTTCCGCGCTCCGAGGAAGCTCAGAATGACGGCGAACGGGATGGCGAGGAGCGTCGCCATGAGCCCCATGAACACCGTGATGGTCGTCAGGCGAACGACGTCTCCGAGGATCGAGCCGTCCGGGCTCGCGATGCGGCGCAGGATTTTCGCTGCGTCGGGGAAGCTCCGAACGAGGCGCGAGAAGTCGACGCTCGTGATGACCGTGGCCGCGGCGACGGTGACGACGAGCGCCAGGATGAGACTCCATCCCCAGACTGTGCGGTACCAGCGAACGCGCGCCGGCGGCGCGGCGGTACGAGCCCCGTCGCGGTTCGCGTCCGCGTTTCCCGTCGCGGGCGCGGCCTTGCCGCTCAGGAACTGGACGGCCTTGCGGCCGACGGAAGTCCCCACGGCTCCCCACACGAGCGCAGCGGCAATCGCGAGGACGACGACGAAGCCCCCCGGAATCGCGAGGTACGCGCCCACGCCCGACGCCACGCGCGTGACCACATACGAACCCATGACGAACAGGTAGGCGAGGAAGGCGGCGTCG
This sequence comes from Candidatus Bipolaricaulota bacterium, assembly GCA_022711155.1. Taxonomy (GTDB): domain Bacteria; phylum Bipolaricaulota; class Bipolaricaulia; order UBA7950; family UBA9294; genus CAIOGO01. The sequence continues at coordinate 1,070 of JAKLFO010000003.1, read as the reverse complement.
ATGGCGAAGATGAGAGCCCTTGTCCAGAACCGCTTGGACCACGCCGCCGCGCGGCCGGCCAGGCGAAGCGCAACGGACGCGGCTCCGCGACCCCGAATGGGAAGCTGTGACCTGTTGTTCATCACGTGATCCTCTCCCGCACTCGGCCGCTGATGTAGTCCATCACCCAGACGACGACCGTGATGATGATGATGACGGCCCCGACCTCGTGGTACCGAAGCTCGTTCTTGTAGTAGTTGAAGAAGCGGCCGATGCCGCCGCCGCCCACGATGCCGATGATCGTCGCCATGCGCACGTTGATGTCCCAGCGGTAGAGGGTGAACGCGAGGAACGGCGGGACCACCTGAGGGATCACGCCGTACCGCAGGATCTGCGTCCGGCGGCCGCCGGACGCCGTGATCGCCTCCACCGGGCCGGGATCGATCGACTCGATCTGCTCCGAGTAGAGCTTGCCGAGCGCGGCGATCGTGTGGACGAACAAGGCGAGCACGCCGGCAAACGGTCCGTACCCGACGCAGACGCCGAAGAAGACGGCCATCACGAACGGCTCGATAGAGCGCCCGACGTTGAAGAAGGCGCGCATGAGCGTGTACACGCCCCAACCGAGGCGATTCTTCGTGACCATATTCCGCGCGCCGAGGAAGGAGAGCGGGAACGCGAAGAGGACGCCGAGCACGGTGGCCATCAGCGACATGAAGACCGTCTGGATGATCGCGTTCAGCATCGTGTCGCCGAGGTCGGGATCGGGGTGGAAGAAGTACGAGAAGTCCGGCGTCGCGAGCCTCTGCCAGAAATAGCCCGTCGACGACGCCCTACGGATCAGCGTGCCGACACTGACCTGCGTCGTCAGCGCCCCCACGTAGACGGTAACGACTACGAGGAAAAGCGCCATGATGCCCCAACTTGTCTGCCACCAGCGACGTGGCTTCGTCGGCATCACCAGCTCGGATGGCCGGCAGACCACCGTCCCGACGACGCGGTCGACCCACGGCAGGTCGCCCTTCCGGCCAGGCCACAGCCAGCTCCAGATGCGTCGCGTGGCCCACCAGCAAGGAACGGCGATGGCTGCC
>JAKLFO010000029.1 GCA_022711155.1 Candidatus Bipolaricaulota bacterium | reverse complement strand
AGCGCGCGCCCGCCACGATACGACAGCCGCAGGGACGTCTCGCCGAACCGCTCGTCGAGTGTCTGCGAGATCATCGCGTCGTAGTCGGCCGTGTGGCGGAACGCCTCGCGCATCAGGCGTTCGCGCGTGGCGAGCGTGGTCGCTCCGCCCGTCGCCTCAAGCTCGGCGACGAGGGCGTCGTAATCACTCGTTCGGCAGACGACCGCAACGTGCCGGTAGTTCTTCGCCGCGGCGCGGATCATCGTCGGACCGCCGATGTCGATCTGCTCGACGAGGTCGGCGAGCGGAGCCCCGATGTCGCGCGCCTCGCGGAACGGGTAGAGGTTGCACACCACGAGGTCGATGGGCGTGATGTGGAGCGCCGCAGCCTCCGCGCCGTCGCGGTCTCGGTCGAACAGGATGGCCGACTCGATCTCGAACGAAATCGTCTTCATTCGCCCGCCGAACGCCTCCGGGTTGCCGGTGACCGAGGCGATGTCGACCACGGGGATCCCTGCAACCGCCAGGGCGCGCGCCGTGCCGCCGGTCGAGACGATCTCACAGCCGTGGCCCACCAGCGCGCGCGCCAGTTCCACGACCCCCGCCTTGTCCGACACGCTGATGAGCGCGCGCCCAAGCTTTCGCTCCACGCTGTCCTCCTCTTCCTCTCTACCGCTCTGTCCCGCCGAGGCCCTTGCGCTCCGCGACGCGCCGCACGACGCCGCGGAACACGGCCACTCCGTCCCCTTCCTCCCCGCCTCCCTGCTCCCGCCTGCGCCTCGGCCAGTCCGGGTGCACGAACGCGGAGAGATGGTTCTCGGGATGCGGCATCATTCCAAACGCACCGCCCGCCGGATCGCACAGCGCGGCGACGCCGCGCGGCGATCCGTTCGGGTTCGCCGGGTACAAAACGGTCGGCACGCCGGCCGCGTCGCAATACGAGAACAGGTCAAGTCCGCGCCGCACCACCTCGTCCCGCACCGCGTCGTCGCGGAAGACGAGTCGTCCTTGCCCGTGGCGCACGGGCGCCTCGAGAGGGCGATCCTCGTCCCACAGCCGGAACGGCGACCGGGCGTTCGCTCGCAAGCGCACCCATCGATCCTCGAACCGCCCGGACGAGTTGCTCACGAGCGACGCCTCGGGCTCGCCGCGCCCGCCGACGTTTGGAACGAGCCCGAGCTGGACGAGGACCTGGAACCCGTTACAGATCCCCACGACCATTCCCCCGTCCGCCGTCACCCTCCCGAGCCCGTCGAGCAGGGTGCCGCCCCCGGGGATGCGTCGCGCCCGCATCCTGTTCGCGAGGGCGCGACCTGCCCCGAGATCGTCCCCGAAGGAGAACCCGCCGGGGATGTGCACGACGTCGAACCTCTCGACGCGGATCTCGCCGCGCAACAGCCGGCCGATGTGCACGACATGCGCCTCGGCGCCCGCCAACCGGTACCCGGCGGCAGTCTCCTCTTCGCTGTGGATCCCGCACCCCGTCAAGACGAGTGCCCTGATTGCGCTCATAGGACCGCCTCGAGTCCGTTGCGCCATGCCTCTGCGAGCGAGGCGAGTTCGGCCGCGACGAGCGAGCAAGCGCCCATGGAGAGCCGCATCTCGCGCTCGGCGATCACGCGCCCGACGAGGACGGCCTCGCCTCCCAGAACGCTCTCAAACGCCCCCTTCTCCGCCGGCGGAACGGAGACCACGAACCGCGACGCCGTCTCGGAGAACAACGCGACGTGCGGGCGCTCTCCGGGCGCCACGTCCCCCACGTCGACGTCGATGCCGAACTCGCCGCCCATGGCCGACTCGAACAGGGCAACTGCAAGCCCGCCGTCGGAGACGTCGTGGCAGGAGGCAACGTGGCCTCCGGCGATCGCTTCGCTCAGTCGCCGGTAGCGCTCGCGCGCCGCGTCCGGCGCGACGCGCGGCACGTTCCGTCCTAGAGCGCCCAGCCAGCGGTAAAACTCCGAACCTCCGAGTTCGTCGTTCGTCCTTCCGACGACGTAGATCGCATCTCCGGCCGCTTGGAAGTCGGCCGTGACGCAGCGGCGCACATCGGGGATTCCCGCCGCGATCGAGTAGAGGACCGTCGGTGGAACGGAGATCGTCCTCCCCCCGGCGCGGAAGTCGTTCTTCATGCTGTCCTTGCCGGAAGTCAGCGGCACGCGGTAGGCGACGGCCATATCGAAGAGCGCCTCGCACATCCGCACCAGCTTGCCGAGCTTCGTCCTGCCGTCGGGGTTGCTCGCCTCGTCGTGGACGACGTTCGGCAGGCAGAAGTTGTCGTTCGCGGACCAGAACGCCGGCTCTTCCGCGCCCGGCCGGGGCAGTCGCCCGCCGACAGCGACGATCTGGCGCACCGCCTCGTCGAACGCGGCGGCGGACATCGCGTAGGGGTCGATGTCTCCGTACCGGGGGCAGATCCCGTTCGAGACGGCGACGCCACGATACGTCTCCCAGTCGAGGCGCAACACGGCGGCATCCTGCGGTCCCTCGCCGGAGCGCCCCATGAGCGGCTTCACGACCGTGCGACCCTTGATCTCGTGGTCGAACTGCCGCACGACCGCCGCGCGCGAGCACAGGCTGTACGAACCGAGTAGGTCGCGCAAGACGCGCGTCCAGTCGAGCCCCGCCGGCACCTCGGGCTCGGCGACGTCAGGAGCGGCCCACTCCGCCTCAAGATGCTTTCGCGGCGTTCCTCTGTGCAGGAAGTCCAGGTCGAGGTGCACGACCGGACTTCCGGAGTGCGTCGCCCTCAGCGTCCCGCTCGACGTGAACCGGCCGACGTCCGTAGCCTCGACGTCGTAGGCCGCGGCAAGCGCAGCGAAGGCCGCCGCGTCTTCCTCGGCCACGACAAGCGTCATTCTCTCCTGCGACTCGGAGACGAAGATCTCCCACGGGGCCACGCCCGCGTACTTCAGCGGCACGCGCTCGAGTTCGACCTCCGCCCCGCCCGACAACCGCGCCAGCTCCCCGACCGACGAGGAGAGCCCCCCCGCGCCATTGTCGGTTGCGCACTTCACGAGGCCGCGAGCCGAGGCGTCTTCGAGGAAGTCCGCGACGAGCTTCTGCATGTAGGGGCTGCCGATCTGCACCGCCGAACGCGGCGCCTCCGCTCCGAGTGCCAGAGACGAGAAGGTTGCGCCGTGGATGCCGTCCTTGCCCACGCGGCCGCCGACCATGAAGATCCGGTCGCCCTCGCTTACTTCCTTCTCCCACCACCTCCGTCCGCCGGCGGAGGCGGGCGCGACGGACCCAGTGCCGCAGAAGACGAGCGGCTTCCCAGCGAATCGGTCGTCGAACAGGATCGAGCCGTTCACGGTGGGGATCCCCGACTTGTTCCCCCCGTCCTCGATCCCGCGCCGCACGCCGGCGAAGACGCGCCGCGGGTGGAGCTGCCCTGGAAGCAGCGGACGATCATAGTCAGGAGGGCCGAAACAGAGCACGTCGGTATTGAAGAGAAGGCGTCCTCCACCCCGTCCGGTGCCGAGCGGATCTCGGTTGTTGCCGAGGATGCCGGTGATCGCTCCGCCGTACGGATCGACGGCCGACGGGCTGTTGTGCGTCTCCACCTTCCAGACGAAAACGCGCTCGTCGTCGATGCGTACGACGCCGGCGTTGTCATCGAACACCTTGAGGAGCCAGTCCTGCCCCCACGCTGCAAGTTCCCGCTCGACCGTTCGCGTGGCAGCGACGATGTACGTGCGGAAGAGCGAATCAATGTCGAAGCTGCGCCCAGACTCGTTGTCGCGGAACGAGATGCGGGCGTTGAACTCCTTGTGCTGGCAGTGCTCGGACCAGGTCTGGGCAATGCACTCCAGCTCCCCGTCGGTCGGCTCGGCGGGCAAGCCGGCGGCTTCGCGCGCCCGGCGCGTCGCCGGCAGGCCGAAGTAGACGGCCATCGCTCGCATCTCGGCAAGATCGAGCGCGAGCAGGCGCCGTTCGGACAAGGCGACGAGTCCGTCGTCGTCCTCGGGAAGCCGTATCGTTGCCACGGCGGACGCCTCGCCGGGCTCGGGCGGAAGCTCCGGATCGGCGTACGAGGCGACGTCTCCGAATGTGAGGACATGAACGAGCGGGTTTCCCAGTACGTCGCGCGCGATCCTCTCGAGGACGGCGCGGGAGTGGCTCGCCTCGAACCAGTAGACGTCGCGTGAGGCGACCCGGCGCGTGCCCGGGCGCGACCGCTCGAAGGCGTCCGCGAGCACGGTGCGAAGGGTCTGCGCCTCGTCGTCGGTCACTCCCGGCCTCTTGTCGATCGCAAGGAAGGACCGAGCGCCACTCGGCGGGCGGGTCGGCCCGACTGATGCCTCGTTTGTGCCGGCGTCGCAGAGCGCGACGCACGCCAGGTACTCGGCCTCGGCTTCGGGCAACGCCGGAGAGAAGGTGTAGACCTTGGCCGTGCGCACCACGCCGGGATCGGATGCAAGCGCCAGAAGGACGTCGCGGCGCGCGCGTGCGCCGCTCGGGTCCGCGTGCCCTTCTCGCGGCGCCACCGCTACGTGCCGCACGCCCACGATCGCCTCCTACTCCACCCGATATCGGACGACTCCCATGCCCCACGCGCGCGCATCCACGGCGATCTCGCCGCCCTGGACGATGTTGCCAGCGACGCGCGACGCGACGCGAGCCGACGCGAGCGCGCTGACCGCGCGATCCGCGTCGCACCCAGGGAGAACGAGCAGCATCCCGTTCCCCATGTTCCACTGGCCGTAGGCCTCGAACGGCGAGACGGACCCGAGTCTGGCGAGTTCGGCGACCCATGCATCGGGGGGAAAGAGGCCGTCGAGCACGGCTCCCACGCCGCGTCCGACGAGGATCCGTCCGAGGTTGGCCGGGATGCCTCCGCCCGTCACGTGGGCCACGCCGTGGATCGGCACGCCCGAGCGCAGAAGCTCGCAGACTGCAGGCGCGTAGACGACGGAAGGCGTGAGGAGCCGTTCGCCCCACGCACGCCCCGCGTTCGGGGCCTCGTGCCACGAGGTGCCGAACGCGGTCTCGAGAATCGACCGGGCCAACGTCAGGCCGTTCGAACGCAGTCCTTCGTTCTGCAAGGCGACGACGACGTCGCCCGCGCGGACCGACTGACCCGAAATCGCCTCTCTTCCCTCGGGGATGAGGCCGAGCGCGGTCGCGCACCAGTTCACGTGTGCCCCCAGCCCGTGCCCGCCGACGCGCCGTCCGAGAGCGGCGATCTCCCCTCCGGTGACGACGAGACCGCTCGCGCTGGCCGCCGACGCGAGCCCGCGCATCATCGCTTCCACCACCGCGACGTCGAGCCGGTCCGCATCGATCACGTTGGACAGCGCGAACGGCTCGGCTCCGACAGCAACGAGGTCGTCGGCGACCATCGCGACCAGGTCGAAACCGAGCGTGTCGTACTTGCCCACCCGTTCGGCGACCTCCGCTTTCGTCCCGATCCCGTCCGACGTGATGGCGATTCGGACCCCGCCGACGTTGATCACGTTCGCGAATCCGCCGTCGACGCCGACGATTGAGATGCCGAGAGACTTCGCTGCGGCGAACGTCGACTTCGCGAGGCTGTAGGCAGTCGACGAGCACTGGTCGACGAGCGCCTGCTCTACCCCGCGCCGTTCGGAATGGAACCCGCCCGAGCCGGCTGCTTCGTCCATTCGTTCCCCCTCGCAGGAAAAGAAAAGCGGGAACAGCCGATCGAGCTTTTGGGTTTCCCGATGTCGCCTGTTCCCTCGTCTGCCCCAAGTTGTAGACGACGCAGCGCCGGCTGTCAACCCCCCGACCACGAAGCGGCGACGCTCGCTCCGACGCACGGGACGTCTGGACTCCGAGCCGGCCAACTCCCGAGCCCCGGGCAGGCTTCGATGGAGAGACGCGCTCGATGTCCTAGCGGACGCAGTCGAGGTTGCCGGTCTCTCGCCCGAGTTGCCAGCTTCCCCTAGATCGGATAGGGTTCGGCCAAAGGAGAATCCATGGCGACGCTCCACATCATTGACCACCCCCTGATCCAGAGCAAGCTCACGCGGATGCGCGACGTCCGTACCGACAACGAGACCTTCCGCCGCCTCCTAGACGAGCTCACCGCGTTGATGGTGTACGAGATCACGCGCGACTACCCCTTGCGCGAGGTCGAACTCGACACCCCGCTGGAGAAGGCGATCGGACGCGTCCTCGACGCGCGCGTCGTCTTGGTCCCCATCCTGCGCGCCGGCACGGGCATGCTGGGCGGCGTTCTGGATCTCGTTCCGATGGCCCGCATCGGCCACGTCGGCCTGTATCGCGATCCGCACACGCTCCAGCCCGTCGAGTACTACTGCAAGCTCCCGCCCCACCTCGAGGGCGCGCGCATCATCCTGGTCGATCCGATGCTCGCGACGGGCGGGAGCGCCGTTGCCGCGGCGCACCTCATCAAGAAGCACGGCGGGAAGCACATCCAATTCCTCTGCCTCGTCGCCTCGCCCGAAGGCGTCGCCGCCTTCTCGGCCGCGCACCCGGACGTCCCGATCTACAGCGCGGCCCTCGACCGCGAGCTGAACGCTAAGGGCTACATCCTTCCGGGGCTGGGGGACGCGGGCGACCGCATCTTCGGAACCTAGACCGGATCGCGGGCGCCGCCTAGCGGAGAGACCACGCGTCGACGAGCTCGGGCAGGTCGTCGAACCGCTCGATGACGTGGTCGGCAACCTCGAGCAAGACGTCGTCCTTGGGGTTCGCGGCGACGGCCATCCCGACGATCCGAATCACAGGAATGTCGTTCACGTGATCGCCGACGAAGCAGATCTCGTCGAGGCCGATGCGCTCACGCCGTGCCACGGCGCGGAGCGCCTCATCCTTCGCCCACAGGCTGACGACCGTCTCGCTCGTCCCCGTGAACGCGCCGTCACGGACGTGAACGCGATTCGCGACGGCGAAGTCGAGCCCGAGGTCGGCCCGGACCCATTCGGCGACGATATCCACTCCGGAAGAGAGGATGCCAAGCTGATACCGAGGACGAAGCTGCGCCACGGCCTCGCGTACTCCCTTGGCGTAGGGCGCCGGCAGGACCCGCTCGGCGACCTGTGCGTAGGGAACTCCAGCGAGCAGCGCCGCGTCCGCGGCGACCCACTCGGCGTAGGCCTCTTTGCGCGGCAAGTACTCGCGCAGGAGGGCGAGGGAGCGATCGCGCACGCCTGCCGCGGCTGCGATCGCTCCCCAACTCGACTCGAACTCCACGCCGTCGTAGCGCACGAGCGTGCCGTCCAGATCGAAGATCACGGCCCTGATCGCCCGGCGCTCGTTCATCCCTACGGCAGGACGAGCCGCGTTCCCTCGCCGATTCCCAACCGCTCGAGCGATCCCGCCGCGAGTTCCACCGCGTACTGGAACGCGCCCGGCGCCTCATAGATCTCGCTCTCCGCCTCCATCGTGCCGCCGCCGACGAAGCTACCGTCGGCCCCGAAGAACGCGATGTCGAGGTCGAACAGAACGGTCAGCATCGTGAAGTCGCGCTCCGCCTCGGACGTGTAGCTGAACAGGATGCCCGGGAAGCGCTCGATGTACGCGGCCGGGAAGCCGCGGAAGCCGGCCCACGGCTCGATGCCTGCATCCGCGAGGAGCACGGCCTGCTGCACCGACTCGCCCGCCCCGTTGACGATCGTGATCGAACTCGACGTGAGCGTGCCGAGGATCCCGAGGCCCGCGCCAACCGCCGACCAGGTCGCCCGCGGCGCCGTGTCGACCGCCGTGGACGGGTAAACCGTGATCGGTGAATCCGACACGCCGTCTCCGTTCGCGTCGACGACGGTCGTCGTTCCCCAGTAGTTGCCCGCCCCGCCGACCGTCCAGACGTTGCCGGTTCCGCGGTCGGCCACGAGAGCCGACGCGGCGCCGAGGAAGGCGTTGTCGACGATCCGGTTCCCCGACGAGTCAAGGCAGAGGTACAGGTGCTGGCCGTTGTCCGTCAACACGTTGCCGCGGATCTCGTTCTCTCTTGCGCTCGACCGCGCGTAGGTCTCCGGGAAAAGGATGCCTCGCTGTTCCTGTGCGATGAGGTTCTTCTGGATCCAGTTGTAGCTGCCGTAGACCGAGATCCCATAGGCGCCCGAGAGAATCGTGTTCGACTCGACGACGTTGCCCGTTGCCTGCTCGCCGAGCGTGATCCCCTGCTCGCAATCCGTCACGCCGTTGCGCTCGATGCGGTTCCCGTCGGCGAGTTCGAGCGTGATCCCCTGCAGCGTGTTCTCATGGGAGACCACGTTCTCGGTCAGCGTGTTGCCGCTCGATCCACCCGACAAGAGGATGCCCGACACGTTCGCGCTCACGAGGTTGCCCGTGATCTGGTTCTCGTCCGACGCGACGAGCCGGATGCCCGAGTCATTGGCGTAGATCTGGTTCTGGCGGACGACGTTCTGCGACGAGAGCGTCATCTGCAGACCGGCCAGGCGGTTGTTGCTCAACCAGTTGCCCTCGACGACGTTGCCCGACGCGTGGAAGAGAAACAGCCCATGCTCGGTGTAGACCGGCGACGTACGGCGCACGACGTTGGCCGACACCGTGGAGCCGGTGACAAACGCCAGCCGGATCCCGTCCCCGCTGGTCACCGTGTTCCCCGTGATCTTCACGTTGCGGCTCCCAGCGATCGTCAGATGCGACGCCGTCAGCCCCGACACCGTCTCCCCGTCGAGCCCGTAGTAGTAGCGAATCTCCTTGTTGTTCAGCAGGTTCGACGCGTCAATATCGTGGGCGTAGTGCTCGGCCACGTCACCCGTCACGCGCAGGCCGATGCCGCTCACGTAGAGCACGCAATCCCGCAGGACGATCCCGGTCGAGGAGACGATCTCCAGGCCGTTCAGCGCGCCGGACACGCTGCAGCTCTCGAGCCGCCCGCCGGCCACGTTCGCGATCCGCACCGCGGCGCCGCTCGAACTCGAGCCGCCCTGGATCGCGACCCCGCGAAGCGTGAAGGCCGCCGTCACGTTCTCGATCCGAATGGCGTACACGTCCTCCGCGCCCGCCTGCACGTCCACCGCGGCGATCAAGTACGGATCGTCCGCCGTCCCCGTCCCGCCGATGACGCCCTGGTCGGCGGTGAAGTCGCCGTTGCCGAGGATCGTGATCGGCCCGCGAGCGAGCGCCGGCCGTCCTACGACGAGCGCCAGCGCGCCCGCCGTCAACAAGGTCAAGAAAAGAGCTCTCTTCATGCGTCAGACTCCTTTTGCGGCGCGGGGAGCCACCCGGATCCTCCGCGCGAGACAGCAACTGCAGTATAGCGGACGGCACTTCGCGCGGGCAACGCGCTCCGTCCCCGCGACCGGCCGCCACATGGCAAGGCTAGACGAGCCCGATGAAGAACGCGTGAAGGACTCCCGACTTTCCGACGTGCCGAACGTCCCCTTCTCGCCGGACCCCGAGGATCGCCCCCCGGAAGGGCGCCCGGTAGATTCGAGCCATGCGACGCGCCAGACTCGTAGCGGTTGTCTTGTTGGCGGCTTCGGCCGTTGTCGTCATTCCCCTCGTGTGTCTCGAACGTTCGGCGGGGCCCGTGCAGGCCAAGCCTGCGCCCGTCGTCACCCGGACGAGCCACGGCCGGGTCGGCGTCTACTTGACCGCCTACGGGGTACTGAACGAGAAGATCCTCCGCGGCGTGCTCGAGGCGCGCCGCGCCGGGAAGATCGACACGCTGGTCATCAACGTCAAGGACAACCACGGCCAGATCTCGTACGCGTCGAACGTGCCGCTCGCCAAGTCGATCGGCGCGTCGTCTAGTTTGCTCGACTTCAGGAAGTTGATTCCGATCTTGCGCGCGCAAGGCTTCTACGTCATCGCCCGCCAGGTCGTGTTCAACGACCCGCTGCTCGCGTCGCACCTCGGGTACTCGAACGGCTGGGTTCCGGCGAGCGATCCGACGGCGGTCGCCTACAACCTCGCGATCGCGGAGGAAGTGTCGACGATGGGGTTCGACGAGCTGCAGTTCGACTACATTCGCTACGCCGACGGCGGGGGCTTGTCCGGCGGCTACGAAGCCCGGTTCGCGGCCGTCACCTCATTCCTGGCGAAGGTCGAGTCCCTAATCGGCCACCGCGTCGTCCTCTCGGCTGACCTCTTCGGCCGCGTAATGTGGGACTGGAACGCGAAGCGCACCGATCCGATCGGTCAGTCGCTCGAGGACATGGCCGCGCACCTCGACTACGTCTCTCCGATGGTCTACCCCTCCCACTACACCGAGCAGAAGTACAAGGACGGCCCGTACCTCGTGGTCAAAGACGCTCTGACCACGGGCAAGCGGCGGACGACGACGCCGATCCGCCCGTTCCTCCAGGCGTTCCACATGGCCATCCCCGCGGGCATGACGATCGACGCCTACATCGCGGCCGAGATTCGCGCCGCCAAGGAGTGCGGCGCCGACGGGTACCTCTTCTGGGAGCCGTCGAACGACTACCGCGCCTTGTACCGCGTCCTCGGCGTCGCCTACACGTACTGACCCCAAGAGCCGGCGCCGCCGGCCATGCCGCGCCCGCTGGCCGGCGTTCCCCCGATGGGATAGAGTCGGCGGCGAGAGGCATGTTCCGCGAAACCTATCGTTCCCACCTCACGGGCGCCCGAACCGGCGAGCTCGCGACCGCGCACGGCGTCCTGCGCACGCCCGCGTTCGTCGCCGTCGCGACGCGCGCCTCCGTCAAGGCCGTCGAGCCCGCCGGGCTCGCGCGCGTCGGCCTCCAGGCCGTCATCGCCAACACGTACCACCTGCACCTGCGTCCGGGTGAGGACGCGGTGGCCGCGCTCGGCGGCCTCCACGGCTTCTCGGGCTGGCACGGACCGACGATGACCGACTCCGGCGGGTTCCAGGTGTTCAGCCTTGGCGCGGGCAAGGAGCACGGCGTCGGGAAGGTCGCGTCGATCTTCCCGGGCGACGACGACGCGCCGCGCGCCCGCGGCGCGTCGCTCGTCAAGCTGTCCGAGGAGGGGGCGTGGTTCCGCTCGGTCGTCGACGGCGCCGAGTGTGCGTTCACTCCCGAGTCCGTCGTGACCGTGGAACGCAAGTTGGGAGCCGACATCATCCTCCCGCTCGACGAGTGCACGTCGCCCCTGCACGATCGCGCCTACACTCAGGCTGCTATGGAGAGAACCCACCGCTGGGCGCGCCGCGCTCGCGAGGCCTATCGGCTCCTCGCGGACGATCCGACGTTTCCGAACCCAGGGCAGGAGCTGTTCGGAATCGTCCAGGGTGGCGCGTACGAGGATCTCCGCCGCGAGAGCGCCCGCGTGATCGGGGACATGGACTTCGCCGGCTTCGCGATCGGCGGCTCGCTCGGCCGCTCCAAGGACGACATGTGGCGCGTGCTCGACTGGACGATCCCCGCCCTGCCAAGCGATCGGCCGCGCCACCTCCTCGGAATCGGAGAGATCGAGGACATCTTTGCCGCCGTGGCGCGCGGCATCGACACCTTCGACTGCGCCGCCCCCACGCGCATGGCGCGCAACGGCAGCGTCTTCCTGAAGGGCGCGCCGCGCCACCGCATTCACCTGCGAAACGCCGCGTTCCGCACCGACGACCGGCCGATCGACCCGAGCTGCGACTGCCCGACGTGCGCCGAGCACTCCCGCGGGTACCTCCAGCACCTCTGCCGCTCCGGCGAACTCGCCTACTACCGCCTGGCGACGCTGCACAACCTGCGCTTCCTCGTGCGCCTGCTCGACGAGATCCGCGACGCCGTGCGCGGCGAGCGCCTCGCGGCGCTGGCAGCGGAGTGGGGAACGACCCTCGGGTAGAGAGAAAGTAGACGGGGCGCCGCACGTGCGGCGCCCCGCCCCTGCTTAGCGCATCCTCCCTGGACGAACCTACGGGAGGATTCTGCGGAGGGAGTTGCCCAGCGCCCCGATGTCGAGCGCCGAGAAGTCGAGCGTCAGTCCGATGCGGTGCGTGCCGCCGATCGCGTGGGACACGAACGCATAGTCGATCAGAAAGCCCTGCACGTCGAGCCCCGCTCCGGCCGTGATCGCGAGCCCGCCGTTGCTCAGGACGCCCAACCGGAGGGCGAGTGCGGGGACCGGCTTGTAGGTCACACCGAGCCCGACGGCGCCGGCGAGATGCAGGTCGGCCGAGATCGTCGCGACCTTGGCGAGCGTCGCGGTCAGCCCCAGACCGACATCCATCGGGACGTTCTCCTGCGACCCGTCGTAGTTGACGCCGCCGAACAGGTTGCGCAAGGTGACGCCGAACGCCGCGTCCGACATCACGATCGGCCCGAGCGAGACCGACGGGATCCCCATGCGGAACCCGAGGTCGAAGGCGAAGCCGCTGCCCGACTCGTCGGCGATCTTCGTCGTCGTGCCCTTCAGTAGGCCGCCGACGGAGAACGAGAACGGCATCTTCGGCAGGAAGGACAGCATCGACGGGTCCACGCCGAACCCGAACATGTACGACGTGCTCGAGTACGTAAGTTCCTCGGTCGGATTGCCCTCGGCGTCGTAGCCCTGGATGCTGCCCGAGTTGTAGAGCTCGGCCGCTACCGCGAAACCGCGGATGGCAAGCGAGAACGCCGTGAGGTTCGCCGCGCCCATGTGCGAGGCGTAGAACGAGCTGAAGCTGATGCCGGGCAGCTCGGAGAGGCCGGCCGGGTTGTAGTAGACCGTCTCGGCCCCGCTCACCGTGGCGATCCCCGTCCCGCCGGCGCCCGCCTGGGCGACGCCCGGAACGATGTCGAGCACGGTGGTCGCCTCACGCTCCGCCGCAACCGCCCCGAAGCAGAGCCCTGCGACCAGGAGGGCCACTCCAAGGAACCTCATGTTGTGTCTCATGTGTCGTCCCTCCTTATCGCACGACGAGCAGCCGGAACGTCTCCGAACGGACCGTGCCGCCCTCCGCAGCGTCCCCGGTGATCACGCAGAAGTAGAGTCCGTTGCCCACCGGGTCTCCGGCCTCGTCGAGCAGATTCCAGACGTAGGTCGTGGTGCCGTTGGCGAGCTTCTGCTCGAGCACGAGCCGGCCGTCGATGCCGAACACCCGGAGCGTCACATCCGTGGTCCCGTCCGGCAAGAGCAGGTTGAACGTCGCCTGCGTCGAGGCCGGGTTCGGGTAGGCGTAGACGACGACCCGCGTCGGGCCGCTGACGGTGATCTGGAGCGTCTTCGCCACACTCTCGCCGCCGCGCGCGTCCACCGCGATGACGCTCACCGTGTAGGTGCCGGGCGCGTTGTACGCGTGCGTCGCCGTAGCGGTCCCTTCCGCGATCGTCGCCCCGTCGCCGAAGTTCCAGCGGTAGTAGTCGACGGCGTCGCTGTCGGCGTCCGCGTAGCCCCCCGCAGTGAAGGTCGCCGTGTCGCCCGTGCTCGGCGCGGTCGGCGTCCCGGTCAGCGTGGCCAACGTCGGAGCCGTGTTGCCGACCGACACCGTGTGTGTGACGGTCACGGTCGCGCTCTGCGCGTCCTTGACGACCAACGTCACGGTGTAGGCCTTCTTCTCTGCGAACTGGTGCGTCGGGTTCGCCGCCGTGCTCTTCGCCGTCGCATCGCCAAAGTCCCATTCGTACGTGTGCGGCGTACCCGACGGCTGGTCCGAATCCGTGACGGTCGACGTGAAGGTGACTGTCTGGTTCTCGGCCGGGCTCTCGGGCGTCCACGTGAAGGCAGCCGTCGGAACTACGTTCGGCGGACCCTCTACCGTAATCGTCTTCGACTTCGAACCCGTCACGCCGCGCGCATCCGTCACCGTCAGCGTCACGGTGAACGTTCCGCCGTTCGGGTAGCGGTGCGTCGGGTTCTGCAGAGTCGACGTACCGCCGTCGCCAAAGTCCCAGTTCCAAGAACTGATCGCGTCCCCGTCCGAGTCGGTCGCCGTCCCCGTGAACTGGATCGTCTGTTCGTATGTGAAGTCGGCCTTCGCCGCGACAGAGGCGGTGGCCGTCGACAGTGCGAACGTGAAGTCCACGGCCGGCCGGTGGTTCGTCTCGAGCGTCCATTGGTTGCTAACTACCATCTTGTCGAAGCTCTGCAGATTCTCGGTGTGGAGAACTCGCGTCTCGAGTTGGATCGTACGCCCGGCAACCATCGTCTCCGGCTCAGACATTGTGATGTAGATGTCGAGGAAGGCCTCGCTGCCGCCGGCAACATCCGTCACGACGTTGTCGTGCGTCATTTCCACACGGGCACCGCCGGTTCGGAAACCCGAGAGATCGGTCGTCTCACCGAGCTTCACCGCTGTCGCCGTCTCACTCGCGCGGCGCCACACCTCCACCTTCGCGACGTCCGAACTCGCAGCTGTCCCGATGTTCTTCGCCACGACCGGGTGGATGGTGACGTTGTCGTCATCCTCGTCGAGGTCTTCAACGCGAATCGTCTGGGCGAGCAGCCGCTGCCCGCTGTACGCGACTCCGCCCTCAGGCGGTGTCTGGTTCTCGACGAACTCGAAGCCAGGCAGGTACAGGGCTAGCGCATCTGGGTAGACGACCTCGTCGCTCGTGTAGGTCTGTCCAGCGGTCGGCTCTTTCGCCTCCAGTCGCACCGCAGGCTTCAGCGTGTGCCCGTCGACCGGATCGCCGATCGTGTAGTAGACCTTGAATACCTGGTCGTCGTCGTCGTCTACGTCGAACCACGGAGTCCCAGCCGGCAGTTCGAAGTCACGCCAGAATCCCGTCTTGAAGTTAGGAAGGAGGTTGTGCGGCGCAGCGCTGTTGTCAATGACGAGCAACGTGGTTGCGCCGGCCTTGACCTCGATCCTGTCAATCTCTGGTCCCTCAGCCGTGCCGGTGTTGCGGATGTAGATGCGATAAGCGCGCACGGGGTCGCCGTTGCGATCTTCATCCGTCGCGCGGATCGTCTGAACGATAACGTCACCAGTCGCTGCGGTGCCCGACCCAAGGCTCTGGCTCTCTTCCGCGACCTCCTCGAACCCCTGCTTGCGAATCGTCTGCGTTGTCTCCGACGTGCTAGCCTGGTCGTAGTCAACCGCCGCATCGGTCGAATCTTCGCCCTGCTCCTGCACTTTTGCCGTGGTCTTGAGGCGGATGGTCCGCCCATCAACGGGGCTCGCTCCGGAGACAGCCGCAATCCGCATCCGAACCGTGACCGTCATCACTCCGTTGTCTGCCACGCTCACGGGCAACGCCACGAGCCCCGTAGTCACGTCGAAGAAGCGGCCGTACGCGAACGTCTGCGGGCTCGCGGGATTCCAGGTTCCCCACTCTTCGCGCGCCGGCCCACCATCAGTTCCGTCCCACCGGTACTCCGTCCCACCGATCGTCACGGAGACACTGACCTGCGAAATGTCAGTCGTCTTCACGGCCGTGCCAAGGTTCTCGACCAGGAGGATGGGCGACGCCGCGGCAACACCCTGCCACTCGACCGGCATCCCATTCGCGTCCACGTCGGTGAAGACGGTTGTCTGAACGATATCCGCGTCGCCGGGATTCATGTACCCGGGATCTGGAGAAGCATCCTCGATCCGGTCGAACCCGCCCTTGCGGATCGTCTCGCCCGTCAAATCCGAGATCCAAGCAGACGTATACGACGCGCTGTTGGATACGTAGTGAACGCGCGCCCGCAGGTTGACAGTCTCCCCCCCGTCAACAGCCGTGCCCACCGTGACGAGGATCTTGAGGAAGTGCGTCGTCGACGTCATGTTGAACCCGCCGAGGTTGATCGTGATCCCGCTCGACAGCCCCGAAATGGCCGTCGACTCGCCGAGCACGTCACCGCCGTCCACGACGGTGATCTTGTCGATGTCTCCGTCGCCCGCCGTGCCCAAGTTCTGCACGGTGATCGAGGACAGGGTGACCACTTCGCCAGCCCCGCGTGTGATCCGGATCTGCTGGACCTCGATGGTGTCCGTCGGGTTCAGGTTCCCGGCGGAAACGTTCTGGTCCGAGAAGCCCGGCAGCGCCGCGGCGCTGAGCGATGCGAACCCTGCCACCAGCACGACTAGCGCGAGGACGCGCCGGCACGTCGTTCTCATTCTCGTCCTCCTGTGCGAATGTCTAAGAAGGAAGTCATCATCTCGCCAAGCATTCCGGCATCAGTATAGGTAGAAGGCGCCGAATGTGGCGAGAGTCACGTCCGCGGGCGCTCGCGTCTCTGTCGCGCCTCGGCAGGACGCCTGTCCCGTTCCGACGGGGCAGCGCCCCAAGGGCCACAGCCCGAGAGGCAGCGCCCCAAGGCGCACGGTCGCGAGGAGCATCCCCCCAGAAGGGCGGCGGACCCGACCGCACGAACGGCGGGGCCGCGGGACTTGCGCCTGTCTCCGCCGATCCGTTAGCCTTGCCGCATGCCCGACGCCGTAGCGACGAACCGCAAGGCCCGGCACGAGTACTCGATCGAGGACACGCTCGAGGCCGGCATCGTGCTCACTGGAACGGAGGTCAAGAGCCTCCGCGCCGGCCATTGCTCGCTTCAGGAGGGCTACGCGATCGTGCGCGACGGCGAGGCGTTCCTGAAGGGCGTCCACATCGCTCCCTACGAGCAGGGCTCGTACACGAACGTCGACTCGGTGCGTGACCGTAAGTTGCTCCTCCACGCCCAGGAGCTGCGCCGGCTCTCGACGAAGCTCAAGGAACGCGGCTACACGCTCGTCCCGCTCAAGGTGTACTTCCTCCGCGGCCACGCCAAGGTTGAGCTCGGCCTCGCCAAGGGGAAGAAGCTCTACGACAAGCGCCACCAGCTCCGGGAGCAAGACGAGAAGCGCAAGGTCGAGGAAGCGATGAAGCGCTTCGCCCGCGGCGAGCGGGTGTAGGCCACGGCCCGTGGCGTGTAGCAGGTGGCTCGTGGGGACGAGTCAGCGGACTTGCGAACTGCGTCGTGCCCGCTACGTGTGCGCCGTTCGCGGGCTATGGACACGACGGCCACGGCTTCGCGCTCGTGTGACACTGCTTGTAGCGCGCGCTTCCACCGGCGTGCTGCTGCTGGCATGCCGCGCACATGGCCTTCCCGTCCCACAGGCTAGAGGCCACGCGCCACAAGCCGCCCTACGACCGAAACAGCACGGCCTCGCGCTTGAAGATCTGGATGGCGAGCGCGATGAGCGCGGCGCCGCAGACGACGTTCGAACCGAGCGTCAGGAGGATGTCCGGCACCGCGACGTCGCCGACGATCACCGACTGCAGCACGTAGAGCGCGTTCGCGACGGGGATCAGGAACTGCGCGCCGCGGAACGTCGCGGTGCCGGCCATCGAGACCATGCCGACGAGCACGATCACCATGTAGATGGGCAAGAGGTAGGTGCTCGCCTCCTTCTGGCTTCGCGCGTACGTGCCGACGATCACGACGAGCGCGGCGAGAATCACGGCCAGCGGAACGAGGACGACGACCATCCAGCCGAACGCCGAGGCGCTTAGGCTGAACACGGCGGACGTCGGCAGAGACGACGGAGTGAGGCCGCCGCCGAACGCGTGCACGCCGACGAGGAGGCCCATGGCGGACAGGA
>JAKLFO010000028.1:3687-17597 GCA_022711155.1 Candidatus Bipolaricaulota bacterium | reverse complement strand
GGTGTCGTTCAGAGACCAGTCGCGAGATGTCGACGACGATGACGTCGTGGCCTGGCGCTGGAACTTCGGAGACGGGTCGACGGCCGATGTGGAGCGTCCTGAGCACGCGTACGGCGAAGCCGGGACGTACTCGGTGTCGCTCTACGTGACGGACGCGCAGGGCGTCGAGTCGGAAGCCACGACGAGGACGATCGTCGTTGGGAACGGCATTCCGGTTCCCAGCTTCATCCTCCGCGATCCGGACACCCTCCGGACGCTGAGCGACGCGCTGATCGGCGGCGAAGTCCTGTTGGACGCCACTGGGTCCTACGACCTAGATGGGACCATCGCCCGGTACGGGTGGGACATCAACGGCGACGGCGTCATCGACGAGACGACGACCAAGCCGACCTACACGGTGATGTTCCCGGCGGCGGGCGAATACACGGTTGGGCTGACGGTGACCGACGACTACGGCAGCACGGCATCGACGACGGCGACGTTCTTGGCCGTGTCGAGCCTGACCACGCAACGCATCATCGAGACGGGGCTGCCCGACGACGAGACGATCGCCGGCGCGGTCGTCCGCGTCACGATCCTGATCTCCGCAAACGCCATCCTCAACGGGCTGGGAGTGACGGAGACGGTGCCCGAAGGGTGGACGTTCGCGTCGGTGAAGACGGACGGCGCCTCGCTGAAGAACATGGCGGCGACCGGCGTGGTCGAGTGGGTGTTCGGCGATCGACTGGATGACAGCACGGCGAATGTCCAGAGGGAGATCCAATACACGCTCACCGCTCCGGCCGGAACTCCGGCGGCGGAGCGCCAGGCCGTCACGGTGCGTGGAAGTCTGGTCAGCTCGTCGCCGCGCCTGAACGAGCCGATCCAGGGTGAGGACCGGATCACGCTGCGGAAGACCCTGCCTGTCCCAGTCGCCATCTCTTGCTGGAACGTGAAGACGTCGGCAATCGATCTGAGTCTGAGCGGCAAGATCCAGTTCGACCAGATTCAGTACGCGATCGGACTCTGGCAGGAGAGCAAGCCGGTGCCGCTGACGAACGACAGCAAGGTCGACCTTCTGACGTTGCAGGACCTCATTGCGTATTGGCTGACCGATCGCTCGGTCTTCGACCCGCTCCCGTAGGGGGCGGGTCGCGGACCGGCGGGATCCCGGGGGCCGCTGGTCCGGTCTGGGAATGGTGAAAGAGGAGGGGTCATGCGAAAGGGATTTCGCGTAGCGATGATCGGGTTTCTGGCTGCCGCCGCCACCGCGTGGGCTGTGCCCGCTGCGTGGGTGGCGGACTTCACCCCGTCGTCCTGGAACCCGGCCGTTGGGGACGTCGTCAACTTTGCGGCGTGCGACTCCTGCCTCGGCAGCGGGTCGTACACGTACGATTGGGACTTCAACAGCGACGGCGTCGTGGACGCCGCGACTTCGTCGACGCTGACGGCCTGCACGTTCAGCACGGCCGGCTTCTACGCCGTCAAGCTGACGGAGCGAGACGCCGGCGGCCGCGAAGAGACGAGGTCGAAGGGCGTCCTCGTCGGAGCCATTCCCGCGTACGGGGTGCGCGAGGTCATCGCGGAGGCCGACGGCGCCGTGTTCGTGTCGATCACAATCGTCATCGGCTCGACGGCCAACGCGATTGGACTCATGGAGTCGATCCCCTCGGGGTGGCAGGTCGAGCTCGTCGACACGGCCGGCGCGATGGCGAAGGTGAACAGCGAGACGCGCACCATCGAGGTGGGTTGGCTGACGCAGGCGGCGCCGGGTGACCAGGTGGTCTTCACATATCGCCTCTATTCGAACTACTCGACCCAGGTGACGACGCTGTCGGGAGAGGTGAGCGGATACGTGCACGGCGCGCGCTTTGCGGCGCCCGTGTGCGGCGAGCTTGCGATTCCGTAGCCGGCGAAAGTGGGATCTTGGGAGAGAGGCTTCTCTCTCGCGTGAGGCGCTCGCGGAGGACGCGAGCGCCTCAATCTTTCGTCGGCTTTCCTTCCTCGTCGTCGGAGGCGGGCCTCGGCTCGCCGCGGAACCGGCCGCTTTGCCAGAGGGCCAGGACGAGCAGGGTCACGATCGCGAGGGACAAGACGAGTGCTACGGGGAAGTTGATGCGCGGCCGCACAACGAGCCCGATCCCGCCGAGCGCGAGCCCGAGAGCTGCTACGGCGGCCGACTGGGGCGCGTAGCGGCGTCCCCACAGGCGTCGCGTGGCGCGCGGGAGCGCGACCAGGGTTCGCCGCATCGCCGCGAGGTCCCAGGCGACGAGGGCGAGCGACGCGATGGCGAGACCGACGAGGGCGTTGGCCGTGCCGCCGCGCGCGACCAAACAGGCCCCGGCGAGCGCGAAGCCGAAAAAGAGGTCGTGGACCGGCCAGCGGGGACGCACCGCGTGGACGACGATCCACGCCAGTCCGGCGCCCGCCGCGGCGAGCGGCGCGTACCAGGGAAGCTGCTGGAGCGCGATGCCGACGGCGAGGAGGCCGTAGGCGCAGCCGGAAAGCACCAGGACGAGGGCCGTCACGTGAGTCTCCTCGCTGCTCGGTCGAGGCGCGACGCGTGAATCGCCTCGGCGAGCGGCCGGCGGACGTCCCAGGGCACCACGTGCACGCCGAGTCCCTCCATGAGGCGCGTCGCGACGACCGACTGAAGGATCTTGGCGCGGGCGGCGAGCGCGACAGCCTGGTCCTGCGGTTGATGGCCGCGCTCAAGCTCGAGCGTGTCCGCGTACACGGCGAGGACCGAGTACCCTCGGGCGTGCAGCTTGGCGAGGACCACGGGGTCTCCTTCCTGGGCGAGGCAGCTCACCACGACGATCTGTGACCCAGTCGGCAGCATCTCCAGCGGCAGCTGCGCCAGGTTCTCGAACGCCATGCTGCGGGCCGGCTGGGCTCGCGTGATCGCGCCGATCATTTTCCCGAGGTGGAAGCGGCCGCTTGCCGGCTGGATCCAGTCGACGCTCTTGCCGTACAGGAGGAGGCCGACGCGGTTGCCCTGACGAATGAAGTGCGCGGCGAGGCTCGCCGCGGCGCGGCAACAAGGTTCGAATGTGGAGTTGCCGCCGGCGTGGAGGTGCGAAGCGGCGCGGACGTCGAGCACCACGATCACGTCGGTCATCCGCTCCTGCTCGTACTCGTTGATGAAGATCTGGTCGTGACGGGCGAAAGCGCGCCAGTTCACGCGCCGCACGTCGTCCCCGTCGACGAACGACCGGCAACCGTAGAACTCGATGCCCGGGCCGGGCGTGTTGGCGCGCACGGGTCCGACGAACGCGTGGCGGCGCCGCGGGCGGATGACGATGAACGGCAGGGGGTCGACCTGAGGGATGGCCGAGACGTGGGTGAGGCAGTCGAAACGGTATTCGTCCATGGCGAGTCCGTAGACGGGCCAGACGAAGGCGCGGACTCCCCTCTGCT
The DNA here is from genome assembly GCA_022711155.1 of Candidatus Bipolaricaulota bacterium. Classification (GTDB taxonomy): domain Bacteria; phylum Bipolaricaulota; class Bipolaricaulia; order UBA7950; family UBA9294; genus CAIOGO01. Next base: position 14,198 of record JAKLFO010000028.1, on the reverse strand, counting down.
CGTGCAGTCCGCGGGGCGGCCGCAGCGTGTACTTGATGGAGATGGAGCCGCCGCGCGCCAAGGGGCCTCCGTATGACGCGTCCCCGTCGAGGAGCGTCGCGCCGCTCGGGAGATCGTCGAGGACGATGAGGTAGGGAACGCTTGCCCCACCGTTCGTGACCGTGAGATCGACGTGTACCGTGTCCCCTTCGACGACCTGGCGCGCGCCAGGCGTCCGCCGTGCGTCGAGCGCCGGACGGCGCAGCATCGCGTACGACAGGAGGAGCGATGCGGCGTAGACGAAGAGCGGAATCGAAAGGAGGAGAATCCCGGGCGCCCGGCCCAGGAGGCCGATGAGGAGAAGTGCGGCCCCGAAGAGGAGCGAGACGGTGTAGCGGGCGTCGTAGACCATCACGAGACCTTGGGAACCGTCGTCGTGTCGAGGATCGACTGGACGACCGACTGGGTTGTCGTCTGGCGTCCCCAGAACTCCGGGCGGAGGACCAGTCGGTGGGCGAGCGCGACGACCGCGAAGCGTTTGACGTCGTCGGGAATGACGAAATCGCGGCCCTCGGCGGCGGCCCATGCGCGCGCCAGCTTGAGCAGCGCGAGGGAGCCGCGCGGGCTCGCGCCTACGTAGACATTCGGGTGGGTTCGCGTGCGAGCGACGATCTCGACGATGTATGCCATGAGCTCCTCGTCGACGACGACGCCCTCGACGGCCTGGCGCATTCCGACGAGCTCGCTCGCACTGGAGACGGCGCGGAGCTCGACCTCTTCGTCGGTGCGCCCGGCCCGCCGGCGCAGGATCTCGGCTTCGTCCTCGGACGACGGGTACCCGACGGAGAGGCGGACCATGAACCGATCGAGCTGCGCTTCGGGGAGGGGGAACGTGCCCTCGTACTCGATCGGGTTCTGCGTCGCGAGCACAGCGAAGGGCCGCGGCAGGGCGCGCGTCTCCCCGGCGACCGACACCTGGAGCTCTTGCATGGCTTCGAGGAGGGCCGACTGCGTCTTCGGCGTCGCGCGGTTCACCTCGTCGGCGAGGACGATGTTCGCGAAGACCGGGCCGGGAACGAGCGTGAATGTGCCGCGGTCGCGATCGAAGACGTGCGACCCCGTGATGTCGCTTGGCAAGAGGTCGGGAGTGAACTGAATCCGGCGGAAGTCGATGCCGAGGACGCGGGCGAAGCTGCGTGCGATCAGCGTCTTGGCGAGCCCGGGGTTGTCCTCGAACAGGACGTGCCCGCCGGCGAGGAGCACGGCCGCGACTTGCCGCAGCACGGCGTCCTTCCCGACCACGGCGCGCGAGACTTCCTCAACGATCGAGCCGACGCGACCGCGGACTGCGTCAATCTTCATCTAGGCCTCCTGCTCGTAGTGCTCGAGGTACGTGAGGGTTCGCTCGACGAGGTCCGCGAACTCCTCTCCGGAGAGGCTGAACAGCCCCTCTCTGCGGAAAAACCGCGCCACATCGGGCTCACGCTCCGCGGTCTCGCGCTGGAAAAGAGCCCACGCGACGTCCTCGGACGTGCCGTGGCGGACGGAGGCCACGTGCATGGCCAGGTGGGCGAGGCGGGACGACGCGCGCGATCGCGCCCAGCGTCCGTCGGTCGCGCGCCGCAACAGGTCGGCGAACGCGGCGAGAGACCCGTCGGAAAGAGGGTCCCGGTCCGGGTCCGGACGATGGACGCGCCGCGGGCGGACTCGGAGGCCGAGCGAGACGAGGGCCGGAAGCGCTAGCGCGATGGGGATGGGCCACAGGACGGCCTGTGGCAAGACGGCGATGGCCTCCCAGAGCGTTGCGCCGCGGCGCATGGGCACGGCGAGGGCGCAGAGGATCACGATCAGCCCGGTCAGCACCATCAGGGCCACGGGACCGGGAGACGACTTCTTCTTCATGTTCCTACGTGCCGGCTCCCACGGTGGCGAGCTGATCGCGCAGCCGCGTCATGCACGCCTGCGCGCGGATCGCCAGCGGGGCATCCGGCCGGCGTCCGTACCGCACGAGCTCGAAGAGATCGGTGAGTTCGGCGACGGCGGCCTCTCCCCAACCGAGGTGGGTGACGGCCGCCGCGAACTCGCGCGGCGTCATCGCACGCGGGTCGACGTCCAACGCCTTGGCAAGCCCGGCCATCATGTCGCGGTAGCACTCCTCGACGACGCCGGCCGCGTCGCGACCCTGGCGGAGTCGGGCGAGCGCCGTGTCGAGCGGCGCGAGGAGGTCGTCCGGATGCGGCGGCAGCTTGCCGCGCGGGCGCCGCGTTCTCATCCGCGCGATCGCAACGGCCAGCCCGGCCGATGCCGCCAGCGCGAGGACGGCAAAGAAGATCTGCAAGAGGAGCGACGTGGTCTGCGCGTCGGACTCGCCGGTGGAGGGCAGCCGCTCTTCTGGCGATCCGATGGCGCCAACCGTCGGGGAGGCAGCCGTCTCGCCTGCCACCTCAAGTTCGTCGTCGGCGTCCTGGAGACCCGCATTCTTCATCATCTGCTGCCGGGCGACGAAGGCGAGGGCGATCATGAGCAGGCTCAGCGCCACCAGCTGGAAGATGCTGCTCCTTCTGCGGACGGCCGCGCGCCCGCGGAGCTTGAGCGCCGCGTACGTGACGGCAGCAACGATCAGGATGATCGCAGGCGCGTACGACAACCAGTAGTCCAGCGGGCGCATCGTGCTCTGACCGGAAGGCAGGCGCGAGGGACGCGCGACCTCCTGCTCGTCGAACGGCCTTCCGTCGGAAAACGGAGTTCCGGGAAGGCCGCCGGCGAGGAGCAAAATCGGGACGACGAGGGCAAGCAGAGCAGCGAACGCTATCCAGCGCCCGGCGCGTCCCCTCACTCCGCCTCCTCGACGCGGATCGCGAGCTCGGCAAGCTGCCGGCCGGTGGCGGGCATCGGGGCCTCGGTCAGCGGGCACATGCCGTTCGCCGTCTTGGGGAACGCGATGACGTCCCGCAACGACGCTTCGCCGGTCATCATCATGACGAGGCGATCCATGCCCAGGGCGAAACCGCCGTGCGGGGGCGCGCCGTACTCAAGGCCCTGCAGGAACCACCCGAAGCGGAGAGCGGCATCCTCGGGGGTGATGTGAAGGCAGCGGAAGATCCTCTCCTGCAGCTCGCGCGAGTGAATGCGGATCGAGCCGCTTCCGAGTTCCGTCCCGTTCAGCACGAGATCGTACGCATTCGACGGAATGTGGAGCGGGTCGGACTCGATCCGATCCACGTACTCGGGGCGAGGAGACGTGAAGGCGTGGTGCGCGCTCGCGAGGTTCCCCTCCTCGTCCAGCTCGAACAGGGGGAACTCCGTGACCCAGAGGAACTTCCACCCCGGCTGCGCCATGGACTCCTGCCGGCCCACCGCGAGGCGAAGCTCGCCAAGCGGCTTGTCGATCCGCTCGCCCGCGAGGAGGAGGATCAGGTCCCCCCGTTCGGCGCCGAACGCGGCGACAAGGGCCGACATCTCCTCGTGGGTCAGGAACTTGCTGATCGACGAGGAGATCGGATCCTCGACCTTGATCCAGGACAGCCCTTTCGCGCCGGCCGCCACGACGAGGGCCTGCAGGCGGTCCATCTCCGAGCGTGAGTAACGAGCGCACCCCTTGGCGAGGATGCCGGCCACCCGACCTCCGGCGGCGACGGCGTCGGCGAAGACGCGGAAGCCACTCGAAGCGACGACGGCGGACACGTCCTCGATTTCCATCCCGAACCGCATGTCCGGCTTGTCGATTCCGAAGCGACGCATCGCCTCGGCGTGCGTCATGCGGGGGAACGGCAACGGCAGCTCTTCGCCGAGGACCTCGCGGAAGACGCGGGCTACGGCGCCCTCGACGAGCGCGTAGATCTCCTCGGGGCCGTTGGGGAAAGAGACCTCGAGGTCGAGCTGCGTGAACTCCGGCTGACGGTCGGCTCGCAAGTCCTCGTCGCGGAAGCACTTGACGATCTGGTAGTACCTGTCCATGCCGCCGACCATCAAGAGCTGCTTGAACAACTGCGGCGACTGCGGCAAGGCGTAGAACGAGCCGCGGTGCAGGCGGCTCGGGACGAGGAAGTCCCGAGCCCCTTCGGGCGTCGACTTCGTCAAGACGGGCGTCTCCACCTCGACGAATCCGCCTTCGTCGAAATACGAGCGCGTCGCGTGGAAGACCCGATGCCGCAGGCGCAGGGCGCGTTGCACGCGCTCGCGGCGCACGTCGACGTAGCGATAGCGAAGGCGGGTGTCTTCCGTCGTGTCGGCGCCGTCGCCGTCGACGAGAAAGGGCGGCGTCTTGGAGCGATTCTCAATGCGCAACTCCTCGACCTGCACCTCGATCTCGCCCGTCTTCATCTCAGGGTTCAGATTCCCCGCGGAGCGTCTCTGGACCGTCCCACGGACGACAAGGACGTCCTCGCGGTTGAGCGTGTGCGCGTCGCGCAAGTCGTCGCGGTCGCTCGCGAACAGGAGCTGCACAAGCCCCGTGTGATCGCGAAGGTCGACGAATGTGAGCTTGCCGAGGTCGCGGCGGCGGTTGACCCATCCCGCGAGCATCACGCTCCGACCGATGTCGGATGCCGACAAGTGACCGCAGTACGTCGTGCGCATGAGAAACCTCCGAAGCTATCGATGGATCGATTGTAGTTCCGCCGGGGAGGCCCGCAAGGACTCCGAGACGTCCGAGTCTAGGCGGTGGGCAGGGAGCCCTTGAAGAAGCGGCGGTCCATGTTCCGCTCCCAATCCGTGAAGTCGCCTTCCTCGCCGTCCATCGCGATGTGGCTCTTGATCATGTTGAGCTTGGCCGACAGGTTGTCGAAGTGGTAGACGGCGACGGCCTCCGCGCTCTTCGGGACCATCGCGGCGGCGTACTCGAGCTCGCCGTGGTGCGAAATGAGGATGTGCTCGAGCAGGATCGGCATCCGCGGGTCGGCCCAGGTCAAGGCCGCGGCCTCGCCTCGCACCATGTCCCGGCCGAGGAGGAGGTGGCCGATGAGCTGTCCTGTGAAGCTGTAGCGCGGCGCGATGGGGTTCTCGAACTCCTCGAGCTTCCCAATGTCGTGCAGGATGGCGCCGGCCACCGCGAGCCCGCGGTGGAGGCGCAGGCCGGCCTGGTCGGTCGCGAACCGCGCCACACCTTCGGCAACCTCGAGCGTGTGTTCGAGCAGACCGCCGATGTACGCGTGGTGGTTGGACACCGCGGCGGGAAGCTCGCGGAACTCACTCTCGGTCTTCGTCAAGAGGCGAGTCGTCAACGCGCGGAGCGGCTCGGGCTCGATCGTGTTCGCCAGGGCGACGAGCTTCGTCCACATCTCATCCAGGTTCCGCTCGGAGGTGGGAACGAGGAGGGCGGAGTCGAATCCCGGGAGCTTGCCGCCGTCCTTCTCTTCCGCCGAGAGGCGCCGAATGGACTCGACGATGAGTTGGAGCGCGTTCCGGTAGGTCTCGACGCGCGCTTGCACGGCGACGAAGTCGCCCTCCTCGAATTCGCTCGCATAGCGCTGGGCAGCCTCGGCCCACGCTCGCGCCGGCACCGTGCCCGAGCGATCCGCGAGGACGAGCTCGAGGTAGGGGTCGCCCGTGCGGGTCGAGCGCTGCGTCTTCTTCTTCACGAGGAAGCACTGCGTGACGCGCGTTCCCTCGTGCAAATCGGAGATCGGGACGTGCAGGAGGGGATACGGAATCTCCCCTCGGACACGATCGATGAACCGCTCCTGCTGTGACATCGCGTCCTTTCCGCGGCGCGAGTCGGACGAGGTCCGATCTCCTGCCGTCGCAACACTAGCTCTGGGTCGCTCGCTCCTGCGGCGGAAAACCTAGCTGCCGCACGTCGCGGGCGCCTGCGCCGGCACGAGAGGGTGCGCGACGAGCGGGAGCGCGTCTTGGTCGCCGTCCTGGTTGATCGTGTACGGAGTGTCGCGGATCCCGTCTCCGTCCACGTCGACGGCCGCGAAGTTGCTCCAGTAGTTGCCGCCTTCATCGTCGTTCCAGAAGTTCGGCTCGTCGCTGAACGCGTTGTGCACGTTGTCCACGAACGCGTTCTCCAGGAACGAGTTCTCCGTCGACGCGAGGTTCAGGTATGCGCCCATGTCGGAACGAGCGATGAGATTGCCCCAGACGTCGTTCGAGTTGGAGGCATCGAACCACAGTGCCGTGTCGTTGTCGCGGAAGACGGAATCGAGGATCTGGTTCTCGCTCGAGAAGAGGAGGCGAAGGCCGTCCGTGTTCTTCTCCATCGTGCACCCGCGGACCCGGACGAAGGTGCAGAAGTTGAGCAGCACGCCGGTGAAATTCGCCTCCACCAGGCAGCCCTCGATCGTGGCGTTGCGGACGTAGGAAAGCGAGATGCCGGCCCTCGCGGCGCCGGAGACGGCCACGTTCCGAATCACGAACGGGCGGGAGGTCCCGTGGATGCGAATTCCGTAGGCGTCCTCTCCCGCATCGATCTCCCAGTCAGCGATGACGTAGGGATCCTCGAACGTGCCGCTGCCCGAGCAGACGCCGTTTTCCGCCGTGAACTGGTGGTCGCTCGCGATGGCGATCGCTGCGTGGCTCGTGCGATCGGCGGCGGAGACGAGCAGGGTCGAGAACAGGACAAGAACAAAGGTGCAGGCGAAGAATGCACCGTGCTTCATAGCTCACCACTCCTTTTGGCGTTCCATGCGGGGCACGTCGCCCCATGATAGCCGCTCGGGCGGAGGACGTGAAGCCACGCGTGCCCTCCGAACGCGACGCAGTTCCTCCCTAGATGGAGGCTCGGCGCCGCAACAGGTCGACGAGACCGAGTCGCACGCCTCGCCGGCGGAAGAGGACGACGAGCCCGAAGCCGGCGGCGAAGCCCCCGATGTGGGCGAACCACGCGACGCCGCCCCCGGACGAGCCGATCGACACCGCGCTGTTCACCACCTGCAAGACGAACCAGATTCCGAGGACGATGACAGCCGGAATCGACACGAGGCGGATGAAGAAGAAGATCGGGATGACGGTCAGAATGCGCGAGCTCGGGAAGAGCATGATGTAGGCGCCGAGCACGCCGGCGATGGCTCCTGAGGCTCCGACCAAGGGCGTCGCCGAGTGAAGGTCGAGCGCCAGCTGCGCCAGTCCCGCGGCGGCGCCGCACAAGAGATAGAAGGCGAGAAAGCGCGCCGATCCCATGGCCTCCTCGACGTTGTCGCCGAACACCCAGAGGTAGAGCATGTTGCCGAGGACGTGCAGGAAGCTTCCGTGAAGGAACATCGAGGTGAGGAGCGTCAACCAGATCGGCACGGGGAGAAGGGGAGGAAGGTCCACGCCGCCCGTGAACTCGGCCGCGACGAGACCGTATCGCATGACGAAGGCGTCGGCGGCGGCGACCGGGTACTGCGCCGAGCCGGTGGCGGCCTGCCGTGCGATGCCGAGTGACGTGCGCGCGTCGACGACGGGGGGCGTCAACCCGGATCTTGTCCAGGGGGCGAGATCCACCAGGACGGCCGGCGTCGTCTCGAGATACACCTGGTACGCAAACACGAGGAGGTTCAGGATGATGAGGAGCACGGTCACGACCGGAAAGCGTTGACTGCGCAGCGCATCGCGGATCGGGATCATGGTGGCATGGTAGCGGGGCAAGAAAGGGCCGGCAAACGATTGACGCCGTATCGGCGGGCATTACACTCTGCGCCGGGCAAGGAGGCCAGATGGAACTCTTGAAGAAGCTGACGCAGGCCACGGGCGTTCCGGGCTACGAGGGACCCATCCGAGGGGCGATCCTCAAGGCGCTCGAGGGTCATGTCGACTCCGCGGAAGTCGATCTACTCGGGAACGTCATCGCGCACAAGGCGGGCAAGGGGCCGGTCGTCGCGGTGGCGGGGCACATGGATGAGATCGGCTTCCTCGTGTCGCACGTCGAAGAGAAGACCGGCTTCCTACGGATTCAGCCGCTCGGCGGGTTCGATCCCGTGACGCTCGTTGCGCAGCGCGTCGTCGTACACACCAAGAAGGGCGATTTGCTCGGCTGCATCGGCCGCAAGCCCATCCACATCCTGACGGAGGACGAGAAGAAGAAGCCGATCGAGATCAACGACCTGTTCGTGGACCTCGGCCTGCCCGGCGACGACGTGCATGCTCGCGTCGCCGTTGGCGACGTCGTCACCATGCAGCAGGAGTTCGCCAAGTACGGAGACGTCGTGTCCGGCAAGGCGATCGACGACCGCGTCGGCGTGTACATCGCGATCGAGGCGATGAAGCGCGTCAAGAAGCTGGGCTGCGACCTCTATCTCGTCGCGACGACGCAGGAGGAAGTGGGCGTGCGCGGGGCGACGGTCGCCGGGTATCGCATCAACCCACAGATCTCGATCGCGCTCGACGTATGCATCGCGGCGGACACGCCCGGCGTGCCGGAGCGCGACCAGGTCTCGCGGATGCGCGGAGGCGCGGCGATCTCGCTCAAGGACGCGCGATCGATCTCGCATCCCGCGCTGGTGCGGGCGTTCCGCGAACTCGCGGAGGTGCGGAAGATCCCCTATCAGATCACGCTCTCGTCGCGGGGCGGAACGGACGCCGGCGCTCTGCAGTTGGCCCGCGATGGGTCGGCGGCCATCACGCTGTCCGTTCCGGCGCGGTACGTCCACTCGGTGGTCGAAACGGTCAGCGTGGCGGACGTCGAGGCGGCGATCTCCCTCCTGGCCGCGTTCCTCGAGACGGCGAACAAGGTGGATCTCGCCGGATGACGCGCCGCACGCTGTTCCGCGACTTCGATGTGGTCGTGACCATGGATCCCGCCGGGCGGGAGATCCCTGGCGGCTTCGTCCTGGTGGAGGGAAACCGCATCGTGCGCGTGGGCGAGGATCCCTCGGGAATCCGGGCTGACGAGACGGTGAGCGGCAGGGGGAGCGTCTTGCTGCCGGGGTTCGTGAACACACACCACCACCTCTACCAGTCGCTGTTTCGGTGCGTTCCTGGAGCCGCGGACTCCGAGCTGTTCGACTGGCTTGTCTTTCTCTACAAGCGGTGGAAGGGCATCGACGAAGAGGCGGCGCGGATCTCTTCCGCGGTGGCGTCGAGCGAGCTCCTCTTGTCGGGAGCGACGACGACGAGCGATCACTGCTATCTCTTTCCCCGCGGTGGCGGAGCCATCCTCGACGCGGACATCGAGGGGGCAGCGATGGCAGGGATCCGCTTCCATCCCTGCCGCGGGTCGATGTCGCTGTCCGAGAAAGATGGCGGGCTGCCGCCGGACAACGTGGTGCAGAGGGAGGACGAGATCCTCGCCGACTGCCGTCGGGTGATCGAGCGATACCACGACAGGGAGCCGTTCGCGATGGTCCGCATCGCCGTGGCGCCGTGCTCGCCGTTCTCGGTCACGCCCGGGTTGATGCGGGAGTCGCTCGCTCTGGCAGACGAGTACGGCGTCCTCCTGCACACGCACCTCGCTGAGACCCGCGATGAGGAGGCGTACTGCCTCGAGAGGTTCGGCCGCAGGCCGGTCGACCTCATGGAGGACCTCGGCTGGCTGCGCGACGACGTCTGGTTCGCGCACCTCGTCGTGTTGAGTGATGCGGACATCGCTAAGCTGGGACGGGCGAAGGTCGGAGTGGCCCACTGCCCGACGTCCAACATGACGCTCGGATCGGGCATCGCGCCCGTGATGGACATGCTCGGGTCCGGCGTGCGGGTCGGACTGGCCGTGGACGGGTCCGCGAGCAACGACAGCTCGAACATGGTCCGCGAGGTGCGACAGGCGATGCTGTTGCAGCGCGTGCGCTCCGGCGCGAGCGCGCTGTCGGCGCGGCAGGCGCTCCGGATGGCGACGATCGGAGGCGCGTCTGTGTTGCGACGCGAGGAGGAACTCGGATCGCTCGAGCCGGGCAAGGCGGCCGACTTGATTGCGTTTGACCTCTCGGACATCGCGTTTGCCGGCGCGGCCGATCCTGTAGCCGCCATCGTGCACTGCGCAGCCGACCGCGTCTCCCTCTCGATGGTCAACGGGGAGTGGCGCGTGCGCGGCGGGCAGCTCTTGGCGAGCGACGCGGAGAAGTGGATCGCGCGCCACAACGAACTGGCCAGCAAGCTCGTCCGGCCGTGATCCAGATCGAGCTCGAGATCGCCTTCTCGTTCAAGCGCGACCTGCCCGCCGAGTATCGGACCCTGTCGCTCCGCGAGGGCTCGAGCGTCCTCGCGGCGTTGCGCGAGCTGGCGGCCCTCTATCCATCCGTGGCGGAGCGGATCTTCACAGCGCAAGGCGCCGTGCGGCGCGACGTCAGCGTTCTTGTGAACGGCGGGAACGTCATGCGGCGCAACGGCCTAGTGACGCTGCTCGCTTCCGGCGACCGGCTGACGCTCCTGCCGCCCGTCGGCGGCGGGTAGGTGCCCGCTGGCCGCTCTCCGGCGCCCCAGGTCCCAGAGGCTGATAGGCGGCCGCCATCGGCTGGCCGGGTTCGGTTCCTCAGAACGGAAGCGGGATGTTCCGGACGTGAGCCGCCGACAACGAGTGCGGTCGGCGGCCGGGCTGGGACGTGAGCCGCCGACAACGAGTGCGGTCGGCGGCCGGGCTGGGACGTGAGCCGCCGACAACGAGTGCGGTCGGCGGC
>JAKLFO010000028.1:0-3591 GCA_022711155.1 Candidatus Bipolaricaulota bacterium | reverse complement strand
CGGCCGGGCTCCCCGATCGGGGCTGTCCGCCGAGCGGACAGCTAGGGCCAATGGCGGCTGATGGGCGGCCGCCATCGGCTGACCGGCGTGGTCTCCCTAGGACCTTCGAAACGGAATCGGGGAGTCCCGGAGGGCTCCCCGATCGGTGTGGTGGCTATCCGCAAGGAGGTTAGCGGAAGAGCAGCTCTGAGGCTGCAGGAAGAGAGTGCCGCGGCGATGTGAGGTGCTTGTGAAGCGCCCATGACCGACGCGTGTGCATCGCCTCGGCGCACGCCGCGTCATCGGCTGCTCCGAGATGCGCTTCGCGTCAATCGGGCGAGCCGACCGCGTGGCGTTTGGCGTCGACGGTCGCGGCGAACCGCGCCGCGTCGATGACGAACCGCTCGTGCGTCGCACGTCCGACGAGTTCCACGTCGTCGTGCGCCTCGAGGCGGAAAGAGAGACGGCGTCGGTCGACGGCCACGAGTTCCGCGGTGACGCGGACGCGCATGCCGGGAGGCGTCGCCGCCACGTGTTCGAGGGAGATCTTCGTCCCGACGGTCTTCTGCCCGTTGGGGAGTTCGGGATCGATCATCCCCCGCGCGCACTCCTCGCAGAACCCCACGAGGACGGGCGTTGCAAGCACGTCGACCAGACCGCTGCCGAACGCGCTCGCCAAGTGCTCGCGTCCGACGACCCACGCCTGCGTACGCTTCGTCCCGACGTCGACCATGCCCGCCTCCTCGCAACCCGCGCACCGATTCATGCGGCGCCGGGAGGAGTGTACAGGTCCGGCCTGCGGTCCGCGAGCTTGTCGTTGTGCGACGTGATCGACTTGTCACGCGCCCGCGCGAGGTCGATCTCCGCAATCCCCACTTCGACCCGGTCAGCCGAGAGACGTGCGAGGACTTCGCCGCGCGGGCCGACGATCTGGCTCTGCCCCGTGTAGCGCAGCACCTTGCCGGCGCGCGACTCCGTGCCCACACGGTTCGCCGTCGCGGCGTAGACGCCGTTCTCGAGCGCGCGCACGGCCATCGTCTGTTGGCCGATCTCAGGCAGCACGAGGTTGGCCGGGTGGGCGAGGAGTTCGGCGCCAAGTAGGGCGAGCGAGCGAGCCGACTCGGGAAACAGGTGGTCGAAGCAGATCATGATCCCGACTCGGGCGCCGCGCGCGACGCAAACGGAGAACGGCCGATCTCCCGGGCGGAAGAGCGTCTTCTCGAGCGCGAAGAGGTGGATCTTGCGGTAGGTAGCGATGAAGCCGTCCGGGCCGACCAGGAGCGCCGAGTTGTACGTCCCGTCGGGCGCAGCCTCTGGCAGGCCGGCGACGATGCAGCAGTCGTTCGAGCGGCAGAACGCCGCGAGATCGTGCGTCGTTGGCCCCTCCGGGATGGGCTCGGCGAGGCGTGCCGCCTCCGCCGAGTCCAGGAACTGGTACCCGGTCGCGAAGAACTCGGGCAAGACCCAGAGGTCGGCGCGTTGCGGCTCCATGAGCGCGAGGGCGTCGTCCACGTTCCGTCGCCGCTCGCCGAATCGGGGATCCGTCTGGACGAGGCCTACGCGCATTCCCTCCTCCTACCCACGGGACCGGAGCCGACGGCTAGGCGCAGCCGCCGCCGCTGCCGAAGGTCTTCACCGCAAGGATGACCGCGACGAGAACGTAGAACAGAGCAGAGAGGTCCGTGATCATAGCTTTCGCTCCTTTTCCCGTGATGCCCGGTTGGGCGTCAGGTCCATTCTACCAGGGCCTAGTCCCCAACCTCGACCTCGAACGTGCGAGGCGCGTAGCGGAGGACGGCCTCGGGGAAGGCGAGAATGGAGATGTAGAGCCAGGTCTCCCTGTGTGCGTACTCGACGCCAACGCGCAGGCAATCCGCGATGTCCTGGAACAGACCGAAGTTCGGGACGAGCGTCCGCGATGCGGCCGTGTACGCTGCGCCGGCCGAGAGGCCCCAGCCGCCGGACGCCGTCAGCTCGGCGTCGACCTTCCACGCCGAGACGGCGCGGCGCGCGAGATCCGCAGTGATGGCGAGAGAGAGGGACAAAGGGTCGGTCACGGCCGACAACTCGAGCGTCGACTTCTCGAACCGGCCGCTCGAGGCGTCCCACGGCAGAAGCCAAGTTGCCGTGTGGGTGTCGTCCGTCCACGTCCCGCTCAGTTGGAATGCGGTCACGGCATTGTCCTGCGGTTCGAACGTGCCGGAGGCCTTCCAGTCGGCCATTGCGCTCCAAGCGACGGCCACGCTCAGAGGACCGAGTCCGGCGGCGAGGTCGAGGCTCCCCCGGAACACCAGGTCGAGAGGTTCGCTCGGCGAGAACGACCAACGGAAGACGTGCCCCGCGCTCGCTCGGTCCGACTCGAGTGGGCTGGTTCCGATCACCCACGTGCTCGACCAGGACAGGTCGAGGTCGCCGATCGACGCGCCTGGTGTGATCGCGAACGACGCCTGCGTGGTGCGCCCGGTCTCCCCATCGTAGATCGCGCCACGCACGGAAGCCGCGGGCGTGAGGCGGAGCCCGGCGAGATCGTACGGCTCCGCGGCGATCGTTGCCTGCGCGACGAGGCGAATCGCTTCGTCGAGCGTCTCGCCCAGCGTGCCCTCGCGCCGCCAGCCGAATGCGAGGCGGGGCTGTACGGAGAGCGTTCCGAAGCGGAGTGCGTCGACGTCCAGGGTGAGCTCGGGCAGGCGTTCCTCGACGTGGGTTGCCGCCGCCTGGGTCGAGCTGAGCGCCCGCGAAGCCACGAGCGTCACGTCGCCGAGGCGGGTCGCTCCGTCGAGCGCGAACGAGTACGTCGTCTTCTCCTTCGCACCGACCTGGGCGTAGTCGAGCGCACCCGTGGCCGACCAACCCTCCGCGAACTGCGACGTGTGCCGCAAGCGGACCTTGGCTTCGCTGTCGCCGACCTTGGCGGGAAGCCGGTAGACGTAGAGCTCGCCCTCTTGCCCGCCGACGTCGTATCGGACGCTGCCGCCGAGCCCTAGCTCGCGCGTGAACGGATACGCGTCGATGCTGACGTATCCATACAGGGATTCGCTGGCGAAGAACGGGAGGCTCCACTTCGCGAACCAGCCGTGCGTCGCACTCCGGCCCACGGCGGGGAAGAGCGGCGCTTCCAGGGTCTCCTTCAGCGGTTGGACGTAGAGCGGGAGCCAGACGATGGCGACTCCCGCCGCGCGGCCCGTGATGCCGTAGGCGACGAACAGGCGGTCCGGGTATAGAAGGAGCTTCTCGGCGCGAAGGCTGTACGGCTGGCCGACGACTCCGACGTTGCAGCAGTGGCATGTCGTGAGCTCGCTCGCGTAGCCTTCGAGCAGAGCAAGCTCGCCGTCCTCAAACGTCAGCCGGGCGCGCTCGGCGCGAAAGAAGAGCTCGGCTCGGTTGCCTTCGGAGTTGGTGAACGCGGTGGACCCCGTTAGCGTGGTGGCTTCAGCCGAGCTCGCCAGCAAGGCGCCCGTTCCGGCGTCGACGTCCGCCGCGAACGCCTCGCTGTTATTCATTATTTTCAACACTCTCCACAGGACGATCGGCGCATTTCCCCGGATCGAGAACAACCTTGAAAAGGTCATCAATGGAGATTATTCGATCCGCATTGGGGTGCGTAAAAAGGAC
>JAKLFO010000027.1 GCA_022711155.1 Candidatus Bipolaricaulota bacterium | reverse complement strand
TGGCCGACGCGGCGCGGCGACTCGAGACGTACGGCCCCAATGCGCTGCCGGAAGAGCGAAGCACGCCGTTCTGGCTGCGCATGGTCGGGCAGCTGAAGGGCTTCCTCGTGCTCATTCTGGTCTTCGCTGCCGGAGTCTCGCTCGCCGTCTACTTCATCGAGCCGGAGCCCCTCGGCTGGCTGGACACGGTCGTCATCGCGGCGATCATCGTCCTGAACGCGTTCATCGGCGCGCTCCAGGACAGCCGGGCGGAGAAGGCGCTTGCGAGCCTCAAGAAGATGGCGGCGCCCGAGGCGCAGGTGCTCCGAGACGGCGCCCGCGTCACCGTCCGGGCGCGCGACCTCGTTCCCGGCGACGTCGTGCTCCTCGAAGCGGGAAGCGTCGTCCCGGCCGACCTGCGCCTGCTCGAGTCGGCGCAGCTCCGCGTCGACGAGTCGTCGCTCACGGGCGAGTCCGTCCCGGTCGAAAAGGACGCCGGGGCCCTGCTCGCGGCGGAGGTCGGAGTCGCCGACCGTGCGAACTGCGCCTTCCTCGGGACGACGGTGGTCTACGGGCGAGGGCGAGGCCTGATCGTCGGGACCGGCGCTGCGACGCAGCTCGGCGAGATCGCGGAGATGATCGAGGCGAGCGATCAAGAGACCCCGCTGCAGCGGAAGCTCGAGGAGTTCGGCAAGATCCTCGGGACGGTCATCCTCGTCGTGTGCGCCGCCGTCTTCGTGCTCGAGATCGTTCGCGACCCGAACCTCCCGGTCCTGTGGGAAGAAGGGCTGCGCGCGTACCTGGCGACCGGCGCCGGCAACCTGCTCCGGTTCTTCATGGTGGCCGTCAGCCTGGCCGTGGCCGCCGTGCCCGAAGGCCTCCCGGCGATCGTGACGATGTGTCTCGCGCTCGGAACGCGCGAGATGCTCAAGCGCCATGCGCTCGTGCGGCGGTTGCCGTCCGTCGAGACGCTGGGCTCGGCGACCGTGATCTGCACGGACAAGACCGGGACGCTGACGCAGAACCAGATGACGGTTACGTCGGTGTGGGCGGGCATGGAGGTCTTCGGGGTGACGGGGCAGGGCTACGACCCCTCCGGAGGCTTCACGCGCGCCGGAACGCCGGTCGATGCGGGCGCTGAGCCCGTGCTCGCGTCGGCGCTGTGGGCCGGGCTGTTGTGCAACGACGCCGAACTCCTGCAGGGAGGGACGGGGAGCCGTATCGTCGGCGACCCCACGGAAGGCGCGCTCGTGGTGGCGGCGGCCAAGGCGGGCCTCGGGAAGGAAGACGTCGCGGCGTGTCCGCGCGTGTCGGAGCTGCCGTTCGATTCGGAACGCAAGCGGATGAGCACCCTGCACGGGACGGCGGGGGCGCGGGTCGGCGCGCCGGGCGCGGCGGAGATCGCGCTGGTGAAGGGCGCGCCGGACGTGATCTTGGGGCTGTGCTCGCGGATCGAGAGCCGCGAGGGTCCCCGCCCGCTCGACGCGAGCGGTGCGGAGGAGGCCCGGCGGGCGAACGACGCGATGGCGTCGCAGGGGTTGCGCGTGCTCGCGGTCGCGTACCGAACGTTCCGTGACGCGCCGGAGTCGATGACGCCGGAGGCCGTCGAACGCGACCTCGTCTTGCTGGGACTCCTGGGGATGCAGGACCCGCCGCGGCCCGAAGTGGCCGGAGCCATCGCGAAGGCCCGCGAGGCCGGCCTGCGCACGATCATGATCACGGGAGACCACGTCGCGACGGCGGAGGCGATCGCGGGGCAGATCGGCCTCCTGCGCCCGGGCGCCCGCGTCGTGTCGGGCGCCGAGCTGGAGACGATGGGCGAAGGAGAGCTGGCGCGCGAGATCGAGACAATCGACGTGTTCGCGCGCGTCTCGCCGCACCACAAGGTGGAGATCGTCGAGGCGCTGCGGTCGAACGGCGAGATCGTCGCCATGACGGGTGACGGCGTGAACGACGCTCCCGCGCTCAAGCGGGCGGACATCGGGATCGCGATGGGGATCACAGGGACGGACGTGGCGAAGAACACGGCCGACATGGTCTTGACCGATGACAACTACGCCTCGATCGTCTCGGCGGTGGAGCAGGGACGCGTGATCTACGCCAACATCCGCCGAACGATCTACTTCCTGCTGTCGTGCAATTTCGCCGAGGTCGCGATCATCTTCGGCGCGATCTTGATCGGCTGGCCGGCGCCGTTGACGGCGATTCAGCTCTTGTGGCTGAACCTGCTCACCGACGGGGCTCCGGCGCTCGCGCTTGGCGTCGAAAGGGCGGAGCCGGACGTCATGCGGCGCAAGCCGCGGTCGCCGAAGACGCGCATCATTGACCGCTCGATGGCAACGGGCATCGCAGTCCAAGCCGGCGCGCTCACGGCGGTCGTGCTCGGCGTGTACGCCTGGGGCGTCTTGGGAAAGGGCGCCGTGCACGCCGACGCGATGACGATCGCCTTCGCGACGCTCGTGCTGGCGGAACTGCCGGTCGCGTACGCGGTCCGCTCAGAGAGCGTGTCGGTCTTCCGGATCGGCCTCTTGTCGAACCGGGCGATGCAGTGGGCCGTCTTCACCTCGGTCGCGATGGTCTTCCTCGTCCTCTACGTCCCGGGGCTCCAGAAGGCGTTCGACACCGTGACGCTCGAAGGCTGGATGTGGGAGCTGATCGCGCCGCTCGTCCTCCTGCCCGCGCTCATCCTCGAAGCGCGCAAAGTGATCGGGGCGTGGCGCAGAGGACGCCAGAGCGCCTAGCCGACGCGATCGCGCTTGCACGAAGGAGGCGCGCGGAGTAGCCTGTCGCATTCCCACGTGCCCGGTTCGGGTTCCCTTGCAGATAGGCGGAGGCCCTATGGTGTCTGACTCTTTTGCGATTCGTACCGAAGACCTGCGTCGCGTGTTCCGCGCGAAGCGACGCGAGGCGAAAGGCGAGAAGCGCGAAGTCGTCGCGCTGGACGGAGTCAGCTTCTCCGTCGATCGCGGCGAGCTATTCGGCGTCCTCGGCCCGAACGGCGCGGGCAAGACGACGACGATCAAGATCCTGGCGACGCTCCTCTCTCCCACGTCCGGGAGAGCCTGGGTGGCCGGCCTGGACGTGACGACGGACTCCAAGGCCGTCCGCCATCACATCGGCATGGTCTCGGGCGGGGAGACGTCCGGGTACGGGCTCTTGACGATCGAAGAGAACCTCTGGATGTTCTCGCAGTTCTACGGGATCGAGACGAACGTGGCGCGCAAGAGGATCCAGGAACTGCTGGCGGTGGTGGGGCTGGCCGACCGCTCTCGGACGAAGATCTACCACCTGTCGACGGGCATGCGGCAGAAGATGAACTTCGTCCGCGGGTTTCTCACCGAGCCCGAGATCCTGTTCCTCGACGAGCCGACGCTCGGGCTCGACGTGCAGACGGCCCACACGCTGCGCGGGTTTGTGTCCGGCTGGCTTGCCGAGCACCGCGACCGGACGATCCTGTTGACGACCCACGCGATGCACGAAGCGGACGAGCTGTGCAGCCGCGTGGCGATCATTGACAAGGGGCGGATCCTCGCCTGCGACGCTCCTGGCGTCCTGAAGCGTGAGCTGCAGCGGGATGCCATCTTTCGCTTGCGGATCGCCGATCTCGGCGACGCGCGCGCGGCGGTGGGCGCCCAGCCCGGCGTAAGCCGGTTCACGCAGACTCGGTCGGACGACGGCCTGAACGTCGACGCGATCCTCACGAGCGACGGCGCGCTCACCGGCGTGCTCGGGTCGGTCCAGGCGGCGGGCGGTCGGCTTCTGTCGCTCGAGAAGAGGGAGCCGACCCTGGAGGACGTGTTCCTCCACGTGGTCGGGCACGGGTTCGACGACGAGGCGCGCGAAGGAGGATCGGAATGAAAGGCCCGTCGGCCTGGACGGTCTTCTGGCGCACGGTCATCGGCCGCGCCTACCCGCGCATCATCGGAGCGCAGCGCGAGAAGAGCTGGGTCTTCTTTGAGATCTTCTTGCCGCTCCTCTCCGTGACGGCCTACGTCTTCATCTACCGCGCGGTCCAGGCGCCGCCGGAGTTCATCGGCTTCGTTGTCCTCGGCGGGGCGATGTCGGCGTACTGGCTGAACGTCCTGTGGAGCATGGCGAGCCAGCTCTATTGGGAGAAGGAGACGGGGAACCTCGAGCTGTACATCGTCGCGCCGACCTCGAGGATGGCCATCCTGCTCGGGATGGCGCTCGGCGGGGTGTTCCAGACGACCCTGCGCGCTGTCGCGATCATCGCGATTGGAACGCTCTTGTTCCACGTTCCGATGGCGGCGACGAGCGTACCCATCCTGCTCGGCGTGTTCGTTACCACGCTCGTGGCCCTGTACGGCATGGGCATGCTCCTGTCGTCGCTCTTCCTCTTGTTCGGGCGCGAGGCGTGGCACTTCTCGAACCTTCTCCAGGAGCCGGTGTCGCTCGTATCGGGCTTCTACTTCCCGGTGCGCGCGCTCGGGCAGGTCGTCGCGGCCGCCGCCTCCATCCTCCCGATCACGCTCGGCCTCGATGCCATGCGCCAGCTCCTCTTCCCGGCGATGCTCGGGGATCTGCGATTCCTGTCACCGCTCGTAGAACTGGGCATCCTGTCGGGCTTGGCGGTCGTCTTCTTGTTCCTCGCGCACCGCGCGCTCGCGTTCTTCGAGACGCTGGCGCGGCGCGAGGGGCGTCTCTCCGTGAGGGGGCAGTGATGGCGATGGAGCGGCGTCGAGGCGTGACCTGGCGGAGCTTCCGGACGGCGACGTGGCTCGGGTGGCAGATCGAGTCGAACTGGGCCGACCCGTTCGTGTTCGCGATCTACTCGCTCGTCAAGCCGCTCTCCGGGGCGCTCATCTTGGTGTTCATGTACGCCGTGATCGCCAAGGACGGGCTCGGGAGCCCGCTCTTTCCGGGCGTGTTCGTCGGCAACGCGTTGTTCATCTACGTTCCGGCGGTGCTGGCCGGAATCAGCTGGACGATCATGGATGACCGAGAGCACTACGGCATGCTGAAGTACGTGTACGCGGCGCCCGTCAACGTGCTCGCGTACCTGATCGGGCGCGGCGTGGCGAAGGCCCTCGTCGCCACCGTCGCCGTCGTCCTGACGCTCTTGCTCGGGACTCTCGCTCTTGGCGTTCCTATCCGCTTTGCGGCGATCGATTGGCCGCTCGTCGCCGCTGCGCTCGTCCTGGGATCCGCGATGCTGGCCCTGTTCGGCATCCTTTTGGGTGCAGTCACGATGGTCACGGCGCGCCACAACTACGGGGTCGGAGAGGCCGTGGCCGGGGGACTCTACCTTCTCTGCGGCGTCGTGTTCCCGCTCGATACCCTGCCGCCGTGGCTGGCGGCCGTTGGACGGGCGCTTCCGATCACGTATTGGCTCGAGGCGTTCCGCCGCGCGCTGTTGGGCCAGAGCGCGGCGTCTTTCGCCGGGCTCTCGGACGTCGCCCTCGTGGGGATCATCGCCGGCTCGAGCGTCGTCCTCGCCGCGCTCGCCACGGTCTGTTTCCGCTTGGCGGAGCGCAGGGCACGGGCGAAGGGCCTGCTCGACATGCAGACCATGTACTAGCGGCGCTCGATGGCTACGGACGGTACTTCGTCGACGCCGACAGCATCGGCAGGACGAGCAGATCATCGGTGATGCGCCCGAACGGCTCTTCGAGCGCGGTCGTATCGGTGATCACCGGCTGCAACGTGAGATCGAGCTCGAGCGAGCCGAGTTCCGTGAGCGCGATGTCGCCGGTCAGGCTGATCGAGGGCAGGTCGGCGAGCGGGATGATCGTCCAGCGGTCGGAGACGTAGGCCACCGTGAGGAACGGGAGCGAGGCGGAGATGCCGCCCGTGATCCCTCCCCCCAGACCTGTCTGGGTGCCGGCGCGGGCGAATGACTCGTACAGCGGGGTGCGCAGTTCTTCTTCGCGCGTGATCGGCCACAGGGCGGTGAGCCCGGCGCCGAGCATCACGTGCTCGGTGATCGCGCGTTCGTAGGTCACAGTGGCTCCGAGCGCGGACGGCGCCGAGTCGATGATCGCCGTGAGCTCCACGGAATCGGCGTCGGTGACGTTCATCGTTACTCCGAACGACATGGACAGGTCCCACGAACGGCGACCGTCCTTCGTCTCGATCTCCGGAATCAGGTGAAAGCCCAGGACGAAGGGCCCGAAGTCGACGGCACGAACCATCATCTGCGACGCGGCCAAGAGGCTGGCAACAACAAGGAGCACCCTTCTCATGGTCCCCCCTTCATCGTGCGACCGTCTGCTCGATCTACACTGCCGAGCGATGTTCCGTTCCACGGTACGCGATGGGAGGGCTCCCGTCTCCCCCACGTGTCCCCTCGTCCGGCTTCGCCGCTGGCCGAGCGCCGCGAAAAGCGTAGACTAGTCGCCAGGGCCGGACGGAAAGGGGGGCAGCGTGGAGAAGCAGTGGGCGCGGATGGTCTGCTTTGTCCTGGCGCTTGGCGCGGCCTGTTGGAGCGCCTCCGCGCACCGAGCTGTGGCGATTGGAGGCGCGTACGGGGGGCCGTCCTCCGCCGTGCAGCTGACTGATGTGACGCTGTCGCAGGTCGTCTACGGCTACCTGCCTCTCGAACGCCCCCAGCTCTGGGTGGCGCTCGACGTTCCGGAGGCTAGCCTGGTCCGCGCGCGGTTGGGCGTTCCGGCGATCGATCGGCTGCGAACGTATCGCGTGCAGTGGGCGCTCCTCGGCCCGGACCTGCCGCTCAGCCCGCTGCCGGTCTCCATCCCGAGCGGTCTCGGAGCCACGCTCATCCTCTCGTCGGGCGTCGACGACGCATCGCGGCTGCACGAGCCGGTTACGGACACCAACTCGTGGATCGTCGGAGAGGCGACGCTCCACCTGCCGACGGGCGGCCGCTACTACCTCGTTGCGTGGTCGGCGACGGGGATCGACGGGAAGGCGTGGATCGCCGTAGGCGAGCGGGAGGCGTTCGGCTGGCGCGATCTCATGAGCTTGCGGACCGTGATCGAGAGCGTGCGGACGTTCCACGAGGCGGGGCCGGACCCGCGCTTCGTCGCGGCCGCCAAAGCGCTCTTCCTCGCCGGAATCTCCCTCGTCATCGCGTTTCTCGCCTTGTGGTAGGGCAGGACGATGGCCCGCCCACGCGTGAAGCGCCAGCACAGTCCTGGTGAGTCGGTGCCCGCCCGTCTCGGACGGGCGGGGGTACGCGCGGGCGTCGTGGGCTACGCGGCGTTCGTGGCCTACATGTCCCTCAAGCCGTTCCGAGACGTGCCGCTCGACCTGGCCATCGACCGCATCGGCCGCGCCTACCTCCACCTTCCCGCGTACGCCGTTCTGGGCGCGCTGGTCTTCGTCGTCCTGCCGGAGCGAGGCCGACGGTGGCGGCGCGCCTTCCTCGCCTTTCTCGCCGCGGCGGGCTACGGGTGGGCTCTGGAAGTCGCGCAGATTCCCGCGCCGACGCGGTCGTTCAACCTGACGGGCCTGGTCTTCGACGCACTTGGTGCGGCGCTAGGCGCTGCCGCGGCTCTCGGGTTCGCGGCGTGGAGAAGAAGAAGCCGCCGCAGCGTCTAGGCTGCGGCGGCTCGTCGGGCGTTGCGGACAGCTAGTCGCGCGAGCGGAGGACGATCCGCTTCCACAACGACCGCCTAGGGGGAGCGACCGCGATGTCCCTCAGGTAGCGTTCCGGATCTTCGTCGAACGCCTGTTTGCAGGTGTGGGTGCAGAACCAGAAGACCTTTCCGTGGTACTCGGATGACACGATCGCGTTCTGTTCGTCCAGGTCAATGCGGCAGACAGGATCAGACGGCACGGTCCACCTCCTCTGGAACTTGAACCCTCTCGGATCCACCTCCCACGTCGGCGCGTCGCGGTGCGCAGCGCCCGTGGCCCTCGCGAGTCCTCCTCCATCATGAGCAATCGTCTCCATCGCGTCAATCCCAGGCGAAGACGCGCATGGGGATTGAACGCGCCAGCTGCGGCGACTACCATGGGCGCGCGGGCGAGAGAGGAGATGGGGTGACCGAGCCGTCTCGATGGTGGAGAGCTGGCCTTGTGCTGGTCCTCCTCTTCTCGTTCGGGGTCGCGGCGACGACGTGCGAAGACGCGGTGGCCGTGGCCCCGGAGGAGGCCGGGGTTCCCGCCGCCCTCGCGGCCTTGTTCTCCCTCTCCAGCGTGAGCCCGCCGACCGGCCAGCCGGGGTTCACGGCGACGGTCCTGCAGCCGGTCTGGATCCCTGATCGCGCCTACATCCTTGACATCCGCCTGCAGCGATCTCGCTCGATCGCCAGCCTCCAGACGACGATCGGGCTGCTCATCGCGCAGGTGGGGCCGCAGATCGGGCAACTGCTGGGAGCGCAGAAGCTGGCGATCGTCATCACCACGGGGCTGTATGGATCGCCTCACGGGTACTACGTCCTGAGCCCGGCCGATCTGGCTGCGGGACGGCTGCCGGCGTACTCGACCTACACGATCGACGAGCGGGATGTTGTCGCGTGGCTTCAGGAGTTCCGCAAGTTCCTCCTCGAGGTGGCGCCGATCGAGCCCACGAGCGCGCACCAGGAGTACGTTCCCGGAGTTGGAGCGTTCGTCGCGCTGTCCCCCGACGTCTTGTCCAGTACGGCCGCGAGCGAGCTGGGCACCTGCGCGGCGTGGGTCGACCTCCTGCTCTGCGACACGGCGCGCGGCGTAGGGCAACTCGTCGCAGAACGCGTTAGGGACGGCGAGGTGCTGGCCGTCGAGACGCTTCTCGAGACCTACAGCCGAGCGTACTTTGTCATCCAGGCGGGAGAGTACACCGACATATGGGGCTGGGAAGTCTACGTAGACTAAGGCGCCCTCGGTCGACCGCCAGCGCGGTGCGGCGAGCCGGCGAAAGGAGAGCGCAGTGAGCATGAAGATCGTTTTCCCCGGCGGGTTGCGGGTGGACGCCCTCTACAAGGGACACACGATTCACACCGACCAGCCTCTGGAGTCCGGCGGCGAAGGAACCGCGCCGAGCCCGTTCGACCTCTTCCTTGCGTCGTTGGGCACGTGCGCCGGGTTCTACGTCCTCGCGTTCTGCCAGACGCGGAAGATCCCGACCGACGATGTCTCGCTCGTCCTCACGGCGGTGCGAGACGAGACGAAACACCGCGTGGCTCGAGTCGAGATCGAGATCCTCCTCCCTCGGGACGTGCCGCCGGAGACCGCGAGCGCGTGCGAGCGCGCCGCGATGCAGTGCGCGGTCGCCCGGCACCTCGTCGAGGCTCCCGCCGTGATCGTCAAGGCGGCGCGGCGCTAGCGTCGTCCGGCGCGACGGTCGACCCTCCGTCGTGTACGATGTGCCGGCCGATCGGAGGACAGATGCAGAGAGGGCGGTGGATGGGGCTGACGCTCGCCCTGGCCGCTTGCTTGCTGTCGGTCGCCGGGTGCGGTGCGAGGAAGTCGTCTCCGGACTCGATCTACGGCGTGGCCGACGTCCTCTCGATCACCGTCCGCGCGTCTTCGCCGCAATCGGAGCGCGCCAGCGTGACGCTCGTGGGCACTCTCCCGGACTCCTGCACATCCATCGCGTCGGTGCGCCAGTCGCTCGAGAACCGCTCCCTCACCGTCACGGTGACGACGCGCCGTCCTATCGAAGGCCTGTGCGAGCAGAGACCTGTGGCGTTCGAGAAAACCGTCCCTCTCGTCTTGCGCGGGTTGCGCCCCGGTGAGTACTCGATCGTCTGCGGGAGCGTGGAGGCGCCGTTCCTCATCGATCAGGGCGACGTCGTCACTCCGCTGTAGAGAGGTTCCGATGACCATGCCGTATTCCTTCTCGGACGACGAGGCGACGCGGGCGAAGATCCTCCCTGCGTGGATCTGGGCCGAGGGACTCGTGCCGGGCAGCGCGCCGAACGCGCTCCAGGACGAACTCGAGCGCGCCGTGGCCTGCGGAGAGGAACTGGTCCCCGCTCGTGTGCGCGACGAAGTGCGCGCCATGCTGCGGCACGGAAAGTACAAGCCGAGCGGGCGAGGCAAGCCGGCGAGCGAGTTCCTCCTCCGCGCCGCGCTGTCCGGCGAGTTCCCGCGGAAGAACGCTCCCGTCGACGTCAACAACATCGTCAGCCTCGTCTCGGGACTTCCCGGATCGATCTTCGATGTCGCGCTCTCGGGTCCGCGCTTCCACCTTCGGTACGGAGAGCCTGGGGAGTCGTACGTCTTCAACCCCTCGGGGCAGTCGATCGATCTCGAGGATCTCCCGGTCGTGTGCCGCGGCGTAGGCGAGGCCTGGGTGCCGTGCGGGAACCCGGTCAAGGACGCGATGGAAACGAAGATCCGCGACGTCACGACGGACGTCGCGGCGATCCTGTACGTGCCACGAGCGCTCGGCGGCGCCGCGGCGGAGCGTTGGGCGGCGCGGTACGCGGAACTCCTCGAGGCGTGTTGCGGCGCGATGCGCGTCGGGTTCGTGCTCGGACCCTCCGACTAGGGCGGTCCTAGGCGCCGCCGAACGTCTCCCAGTGGACGCGGGAGGCTTCGTATTGCGTCCGCGGCGCCGGCCGTTCTGCCGGCACGCCGACCGGGATGAACGCGAAGAGGTACTGGTCCTCGGGCAGGCCGACGAGGGCGCGCACAGCGGCCTGTCTCTCGTCATCCATGCCACACCATGTGGCGCCGAGCCCGAGGCTGGAGAGGGCGAGGAGCAGGTTCTCTGTCGCCGCCGCCATGTCCTGATCGAACCACTTGAAGTCGCGCTTCTTCCCGAACGGCAGGATCACGGCGCCGGCGTTGGCGCCGAATCCGGCGTACGGGTGGAGCTTGCACAGCGCGGACACGGTGTCGCGCCTCGTCACGACGACGAAG
Source organism: Candidatus Bipolaricaulota bacterium (assembly GCA_022711155.1). GTDB lineage: Bacteria > Bipolaricaulota > Bipolaricaulia > UBA7950 > UBA9294 > CAIOGO01. The sequence continues at coordinate 6,911 of JAKLFO010000027.1, read as the reverse complement.
TTCCACGGCTTGAGGTTGCGCGCCGACGGCGCGGCCATCGCGGCCATGAGCGCAGACGTCAACTGGTCGCGCGACACGGGAGCGCCGGTGAACGTCCGCACGGACCGCCGGGCCTGAATGCTCTCGAGAATGTCGTTCATCTCTCCTCCTTGCCCGTCCCTGGCCGAAAGAATACCCGAACGTCCGACCGAGGGGTGGCGCTATACTCGTCCAGTTCGGAAGGCGCTCCGACGCGAAGGGGGTCATCGTGCGCGCGTCCCTACGGACCTGGTGGAGTGGGGGGGAGTCTTGGTACGCGGCGGTCGGGCTCGCCAACCTCGTGCTGGGCGCGTCGTCGATTCTGATTCCCCTCGCCCTTCGATCGATGCTCGGGCGCTCGGTCGACTCGCTCGGCATCCTATCGAGCCTCGTCAGCGTGGTCGGCGTCGGCGGCAATCTCTTGTGGGGCAAGCTTTCGGACGCGGCGCACCGCCGGAAGCCCTTCGTGATCCTGAGCTACGCCGTGCCGGGAGCCTGCCTGGCGGGGATGGCGCTTGCGCGGTCGTTCGAGCTCCTCGTCGCCCTCAACATGCTCCTGAACCTGTTCTGGGTCGCGAACGCATCGGTGACCGTGCTCATCGCGATTGAGAACCGTGACCCGCGGGAGTGGGAGACGAAGATCGCACACTTGAACCAGGTGGGCGCGCTGGGGTGGGTGTTCGGTCTCCTCCTGGGCAGCGCCACGGTGGCGGTAGGAGGGGCGTGGCTCGACGAGTCGACGGCGTTGCGGGTCACCTTCGCGTTCGTCGGCGTCGTCGGCGTTCTTGCCGCCATCCTCGCCGCGCGCACGGTGCCTGGCACGCGGCCGCAGGCGTTGGGAGCCGTGGTCTCTTCTCTCGCCCTCTCTCTCGGCAGCGCGCTCGTCGACCTCGCTTTGCTTAGGCCCATTCGCCAACTCGATCCGCGCAGGCTGCGCGTGCGGCTTCGCGGGTGGGGAGCGGGCCTGGCCCCAGGGACACGCGCCTTCTTCTTCGCAACGCTTGTGGCCTACGTGGGGATCGGCCTGTTCGGCATTCCGCTTCCGCTCTTGTTGGCGGAGCGTTTCCGGTTCCCGACGAGCATCGTGTTCCTGTTCTTCGCGCTGCAGAACGCCGCGGTGGTCGCGGCCTACCCGTGGGCGTCGCGGCGCATCGGGCGCGCCGGCAACCTGCGCGTGCAGAAGGGCGCCCTGGCGATCCGCCTCGTCTTGTTTGCGGCGACGGCGGCCGCGCTTGCCTTCTATCCGAGGCCGATCCCCGTGCCCGTCCTCGTCGTCGGCTTCGCCGTGTTCGGAGCGACGTGGTCGGCATTCTCGTTGTCCGGCACCGCGATCGCATCGCGGCTCTCGAAGTCGGAGACCCGCGGACGCGCGCTCGGCGTCTTCAACGGAGTGGCGGGCGTCGGCTGGATCATCGCCGGCGTTGGGAGCGGGTACCTGGCGCGTTGGGCCGGCTACGAGGCGGCCTTCGCCTGCGGCGCCGGGTTCCTCGCGCTGGCGATCCTGATCCTGCACTGGGTTCGCGAGCCGGAGTCGAGCGACGCCCAGGACGCCCCTTCGGCCGCGGAAGCGGAGCGGGCGCCGACGTCGTCCGGCGGTTCCGCGATCTAGGCGTCCTTGTTCGCGGTAAGATGAGGTCGCGCAGCGGGCGGCGCGGGAGGGCCGGCGTGGGCGACCGAGCGGGACGATACGCGAGAATCTTCGAGCAGCTGCGGGGCGAGATTGAAGGGAAGTCCCCCAGCTTGGTGGCGGCAATGGCCACCGTGTGCGCCGTCTTGCACGCGAAGATGCCGCATCACCTCTGGACGGGCTTCTACTTCGTCGCGGGCGAACGGGAACTGCACGTGGGTCCGTACCAAGGCCCGCTCGCGTGCCAGATCTTGCGCGGCCGCGGGGTCTGTCTCCACGCCGTGGAGGAGCACGCGCCGGTCGTGGTGCCCGACGTCGCGAGCTTCCCGGGACACATCGCGTGCGATGCGCGCGCGAAGAGCGAGATCGTCGTGCCCGTGATGGCAGAGGGGCGAGTCGTCGCCGTCCTGGACATCGACTCGGCGGAGCCGGCCCAGTGGACGGACGCCGACGTGGCGCCGCTCGAGCGCATCCTCACGCTGCTCAATCCCTTCCTCGCGTGACGTACAAGAGACTGCGGGAAGCAGGGGCGTCCCTCCCCGCTTCCCGCGTAGGGCAGGTTGCTCGAAGCGCTCTCCTACCCAGCCTGCTGAGTGTACGATGCCCGACGCGTGTGGAGAGTCGGTGGAGCCGGAGTGGTGCTCGTGCGGAGGCGAGGGGGTGGCCACGGTGGTGAGACGCGTCACGGCGACCGTTCACGGAAGAGTGCAGGGTGTCTACTTCCGTCAAAGCACGCGGGCTGAGGCCGTCAGGCTGGGGTTGTCCGGCACCGTGCGCAACGAGCGGGACGGGACGGTGCGCGTCGTCGCGGAGGGAGACGAGGCAGCCCTCCAAGTCCTGCTCGATTGGCTCCGGCACGGGCCGGACCGCGCGGAGGTCGAGCGCGTGGATGCGGAGTGGACGGAGCCACGAGGCGAAACGGGCGACCTCCGCATTGTCGGGTGAATCGGTCTCCTCGTTGCCGCCTTCCCTGCGGCGGAGTACCATTCTAAGATTGCCATGAAACTGCCACGAGTAGGGGAAGACGCAGGTTTTCGCATATCGCAGAAGCTCGAGCCGTGCGGCGACCAGCCGCAGGCGATCGATGCGCTCGTGGCCGGCTTGCGCGACGGGCTGCAGTTCCAGACGCTGTGGGGCGCCACGGGCACGGGGAAGACCTTCACAGTCGCGCACGTCATTCAGCGGCTGCAGCGGCCGACCCTCGTCATCGCCCACAACAAGACGCTGGTGGCGCAGCTCGCCAACGAGTTCCGCGAGCTCTTCCCAGAGAATGCGGTCCACTACTTCGTGTCGTACTACGACTACTACCAGCCGGAGGCGTACATCCCGCAGACGGACACGTACATCGAGAAGGACTCGTCGATCAACGACGAGATCGACCGGCTGCGCCACGCGGCGACGGCCTCGCTGTTCGAGCGGCGGGACGTGATCATCGTCGCCTCGGTGTCGTGCATCTACGGCCTCGGCTCGCCGTCGAGCTACCACGACATGTCGCTCGCGTTGGAACGGGGCACGCGGATCGATCGCGACGACGTGATGCGGGCGATGATCGGGATGCAATACGCGCGGAACGAGATCGGATTCGAGCGCGGCACGTTCCGCGCTCGGGGAGACACGGTGGAGATCATCCCCGCCTACGAGGAGCGCATCGTCCGTCTCGAGTTCTTCGGGGACGAGATCCAGCGCATCGCGATCCTCGACCCGGTCACCGGACACCCGGTCCGCGACGAGGCGGAGATCACGATCTACCCGGCGTCGCACTTCACCACGCCGGAGGCTCAGGTGAAGAAGGCGCTCAGCGGGATCGAGGAGGAGCTCGAGGCGCGGCTGTCCGTCCTGCGCTCGGAGAGCCGGCTCCTCGAAGCCCAGAGGCTCGAGCAACGGACGCGCTACGACATGGAGATGATCGAGCAGATGGGCTACTGCTCGGGAATCGAGAACTACTCGCGGCACCTCGATGGGCGGCGCGAAGGCCAGCCTCCGTCGGTCCTCATCGACTACTTCCCGAGCGACTTTCTGTTGGTGATCGACGAGTCGCACCAGAGCGTGCCGCAGATCCGCGGTATGTACCACGGCGACCGATCGCGGAAGACGACGTTGGTCGACTACGGTTTCCGCCTGCCTTCGGCGCTGGACAACCGCCCGCTGACGTTCTCGGAGTTCGAGGAGCGCATCGGCCAGGTCCTGTTCACGTCCGCGACGCCCGGGCCGTACGAGGAGCGCAGGAGCCAGAAGACCGTCGAGCAGGTGATCCGCCCCACGGGTCTCGTCGATCCGGAGGTCGAGATCCGGCCGGTCAAGGCGCAGGTCGACCACCTGGTGGGCGAGATCCGGACGGTCGTCGAGCGCGGGGATCGAGTCCTCGTGACGACCTTGACCAAGCGAATGGCCGAGGACTTGACCGAGTACCTCGTCGACCTCGGCGTGCGGGCGCGCTATCTGCACTCCGAGATCGAGACGCTCGATCGCATCGACATCCTGCGCGAGTTGCGTCTTGGCAAGTTCGACGTCCTCGTCGGCATCAACCTCTTGCGCGAAGGTCTGGACCTGCCGGAAGTGGCGCTCGTCGCGGTGCTCGATGCCGACAAGGAGGGGTTCCTCCGCTCCGGTACGTCGCTCGTCCAGACGATCGGCCGCGCGGCGCGCAACGTGCGCGGCAAGGTGATCCTGTATGCCGACCAGATGACGGACTCGATTCGCCACGCGGTCGATCAGACGAACCGTCGCCGCGCCATTCAGCAGGCGTACAACGCCGAGCACCACATCACGCCTCGCACGATCGAGCGCGAGGTGACCGACATCATGTCCGCCCTGCGCGCCGGTTCGCCGGAGCCGGCCGCGGTGCGGGAACGGGCGAGGCCGGCGAGCCGCGACGACCTCCTCGACACGCTGCACGACCTGGAAGAGCAGATGCTCGGGGCGGCCCAGCGGCTCGAGTTCGAGTTGGCCGCGTCGCTGCGCGATGAGATCCGGAAGCTCCGAAAGGAACTATGAGCGTCATCCACATCAAGGGCGCGCGCGAGCACAACCTGAAGAACATCGACGTGGTCCTGCCGCGCGACCGCCTCGTCGTGATCACAGGCATCTCCGGTTCGGGCAAGAGCTCGCTGGCGTTTGACACCATCTACGCGGAAGGCCAGCGCCGCTACGTCGAGTCCCTCTCGGCGTACGCGCGGCAGTTCCTCGGCCAGATGGAGAAGCCGGACGTGGACTCGATCGAAGGTCTGTCGCCCGCCATCTCGATCGATCAGAAGACGCGAAGCCACAATCCGCGATCGACGGTCGGGACGGTGACGGAGATCTACGACTACTTGCGCCTTCTCTACGCGCGCATCGGCCATCCGCACTGCCCTCAGTGCGGGGACCCGATCTCGCAGCAGACGGCGGAGCAGATCATCGACAACGTGATGGGGATGCCGGACGGGACCAGGGTCCAGATCCTCGCGCCGGTCGTGCGGGGAAGGAAGGGCGAGTACAAGAAGACCTTCGAGGAGATCCGGCAAGAAGGGTTCACGCGCGTCCGCATCGACGGGGTGACGCGAACGCTCTACGAGGAGATCGAACTCGCGAAGACGCAGAAGCACACGATCGACATCGTCGTCGATCGCGTGGAGGTCGAGGCGAAGAAGCGCGGTCGGATCGCGGACTCGATCGAGACGGCGCTCAAGCACGGGGGCGGGCTGGTGTCCATCGTGCTCGACGACGGGACGGAGCAGCTCTTCAGCGAGCACTACGCTTGCATCCGTTGCGGGGTCAGTTACGAAGAGCTCTCGCCTCGCATGTTCTCGTTCAACAACCCGTACGGCGCGTGTCCCGAGTGCAGTGGGCTGGGGCAGCGCAAGGAAGTCGATCCTGAGTCGCTGGTCGACCCGAAGCAGGGCCTGCTCGACGGCGGCCTCCTGCCGTTCGCCGACACGAAGAGCCGCTGGTACGAGGGGCAGATGACGGGGCTCGCGCAAGCGCTCGGCATCGATCCGTACACGCCGCTCGGCGAACTGCCGAAGAAGACCCTCCAGATGATCCTTCACGGCACGGAGGGGAAGGCGATCACGTTCGACTACACGTCGACCGGCGGAACGACGCGGACGATCAAGCGCCCGTTCCGCGGCATCGTCCCCACGCTCGAGCGCTGGTATCGCGAGACGACGTCCGAGACGTGGCGGGCCGAGATGGAGCAGTACTTCGCCACGCTGCCCTGTCCCGTGTGCCATGGGGCGCGCCTGAAGCCGGAGGTCCTCGCGGTGACGGTCGGCGGGCTGAACATCCACGAGGTGACGGCCCTATCGGTGCGCGCGGCGCTCACGTTCTTCGAGGAGATCGAGCTGTCGCCGCGCGAAACCCGCATCTCCGAGCAGATCCTCAAGGAGATCTGCGCGCGCCTCCAGTTCATGGTTTCGGTCGGGCTTGACTACCTGACGCTCGACCGCCAGGCAGGCACATTGGCCGGCGGCGAGGCGCAGCGGATTCGGCTCGCGACGCAGATCGGCAGCCAACTTACAGGCGTCCTGTACGTGCTCGACGAGCCGTCGATCGGCCTCCACCAGCGCGACAACCGGCGCCTGCTGGCGACGCTCAAGGGGCTGCGCGACCTCGGCAACACGGTCCTCGTGGTCGAGCACGACGAGGAGACCATGCGGGAGAGCGACTACATCCTCGATCTCGGGCCGGGCGCGGGCGCGCACGGAGGGGAAGTGGTGGCGTGCGGCACGCCCGACGAAGTCGCGGCGTGCGAGACGTCGCTCACCGGCCAGTACCTGTCCGGGCGGCTGACGATCGCCGTGCCCGAGCGGCGACGGCCCGGGAATGGGAAGTTCCTGCGGGTCGTGGGGGCGCGCGCCCACAACCTACGGGGAATCGACGTCGAGTTCCCGCTCGGCTGTTTCGTCTGCGTGACGGGAGTGTCGGGATCGGGCAAGAGCACGTTGGTCGAGGACATCCTCTATCGCGGCGTGTCCTACAAGCTCCGTCTGACGATGCGCCGGCCGGGAGCGCACGACGAGATCGTCGGCGCGGAGCACGTCGACAAGGTCATCGAGATCGACCAGTCCCCGATCGGGCGGACGCCGCGGTCGAATCCGGCGACGTACACGAAGCTGTTCGACGACATCCGCGCGTTGTTCGCGAGATCGCCCGACGCGCGGCTGCGCGGCTACACGGCCGGCCGGTTCAGCTTCAACACGAAGGGTGGGCGCTGCGAGACGTGCCAAGGACAGGGACAAGAGAAGATTGAGATGCACTTCCTGCCGGACATCTACGTGCCTTGTGA
>JAKLFO010000026.1 GCA_022711155.1 Candidatus Bipolaricaulota bacterium | reverse complement strand
GTCGCATAGGTGTTGCCGTCCTCGAGCAGCAGCCTGACCTTCGCCTTGCCGCCATCGACGGTCGTCAACCGGCCGCTGGCCAGATCGCTGCGCATCCGCAGCAGGTCGACGGTCGAGCGGGTCACGTCGACATAGATCGGGTCGAGCTGCTGGACGGTCGCGAGCGGGACGGGCTGGTAGGCCGTCACGAGAGCGCCGACGGTCACGCTCGAACGGCCGGTGCGCCCCGGGATCGGCGCCCGGATCGGCGTGTAGGAGAGGTTGACGCGGGCGCTGTCGACCGCCGCCTTCGCCGCCGCGACGCTCGCCTCCGCCTGCAGGGCCGCCGCCGCCGCGTCGTCGTAGTCCTGCTGGCCCGCGGCCCGGATCTCGACGAGCCCCTTCAGCCGCTCGGCGCGCGAGCGGGCAGCGGGGACATTCGCCTCGGCCATCGCGAGCGACGCCTTCGCCTGGTCGTACGCGGCCTGGTACGGGGCCGGGTCGATCTGGTAGAGGAGCGCGCCCGCCTTCACGTCGGTGCCCTCCTCGAAGGCCCGCTCCCGGATGAGCCCGTTCACCTGGGGGCGGACCTCGGCCACGAGGAAGGGCGAGGTCCGGCCGGGGAGCTCGGTCGTCAGGACGACCCTCTCGGGGGCCACGGTGACGACGCCGACTTCCGCCGGTCCCTGGGGCGGGCGAGCGGGCGGCTTTCGGCAAGCCACGGCGAGAGCTGCTGCCATGATTACGGCGACGGTCCGGGGGGCTATGGCGAAGTAATGGCGGGTCTTCATCTCTTTGTCACTCTTCCTGTCAGATCTTCTGAATTGAGTCGTCGGAGTCGAAACTCGGGCTATCGCTGATCGCTTTCCCATCGCTCGGGAGTGCACCCTTCGGATAGCGGCACAGACCCCGAAAAACGAGGGCGAGGGCGGAGTCGATCTCTTCTGCAGTTGAAGGAAAGGTATGGACGCTGACGGCCGTGGCGGCCGCGGCGGCACCAACGAGCGATAGCGCCGCTCCCTGAATGTCGACGTTTTCGAACGCGCCGCTCGCGACTCCGCCGGCCACGAGGCGCTCGACGATCGCGATGGCGCGGGAACGGACGCGCGAGTGTGTCGCCTGGACGCGGCAGACTCGGCAGATTCGCTCTTCGAACGAACCCTCGAGCGCTGCGGCCCGCCAGAGAGCGGTCTCTCCCTGGGCGGTGAGGCTCCAGTCCGCGGCGCGAAGGAGCCCCATCCTGGAGCCGAAGTGGTAGTAGAGAACCGGCCGGGTGACGCGTGCGGCCGAAAGGAGCTCCCTTACGCTCACCGTCTCGCCGCGCCCCTCGGCGAGGGACTCACGGGCGGCATCGAGAAGGCGGGCCGCTCCGTCACGTTCTACGGAGGCCGGACCTTCTTTCACCGCACTCTCCCGCCGTTCACCGGAGCGCAGACTGTGGGCGCCACGGTCGACGTCGCGTCGCCGTTGCGCACGGGGCCATGGAGCGCCGGCACCTGCTTGCTGCCGCTTGCACTCTCCACGACGCGCGGCCGACTCGATTCCTGTGGTGCGGGGCCGCAGCGCGTCGTGCCCTCGCCGGCGAGGAGGGTCATCGACGCGGCTTCATGGGCGATACCACGGCTCGCCAGCCCGGCCCTTCGAGGTGGCTCGCGGGCCAGTCCTGATCGATCGACCTTACGAGCGCCCTCATCTCGACACCTGAGGCGCTCATTCGGACACCGGTCTGGTGAATCAGGGCGAGGAGGAAGCGTCCAGCGTTGTCGACGCGACAGACCCCGGAAAGGTCGAACAGGACGCGACCGCCGGCGTAGGACGAACCCGTCGTCGACCAGAAGTCCTCCAGAACCTGGACTCCCGTTCCGGTGAGATCACCTTCGAGTCTCACTCGAACTTCGTCGGTGCCGGACTCCTCGGTGATTCTTAACATCGTCGTAGCCTCACCACCAGAGAACGCAAGGGGGATGCCCGAGACCGTAGGACTTCTGCAAGTTTCCACAAACATCTGTGCGGGCGAGTGTTATGCACATGGTGCGAGCCGCGGCAGAGGACCCTGTGCCAGCCGAGCTGTGCCGAGTATTCGGCAGCCAAAGCCTGGGCGACGGGTGCCGGCAACGGATACCGATCATCGCGTGGCCCTGAGAAACAGCGTTGCCGGCGGCGAAACGAAGGCGGGAGTCAGTGCCCGTCCGTCGTGCCAGCTATTCGGCAGCAGGTCGCCGTGCCGGACCGACGATTCCCAGCTTCTTCATCCGGTACAGAAGCGTGGAGGGCCCTATCCTCAGCCGGTCCGACACTTCACGTCGCTCGCAGCACGAGTGAAGACGCGCCGCGCCCACTTCGCCATCAGCGGAGCGCGCCGAGTGCCGATGGCAGGAGCGTCTTGATGTCTTCGTCCTTCCAGCGAATCCCGGCACCCAGGAAGAAAGACCGTCTCTCAGGGTTGATGGCGTCGGTGACGCCGGCCCGGAGGAAGACCGCACCGCGGCTCTGCCACTGGCCGTAGAGCTTCACCTGAGCGTCTCCGTCGTCGCGGCCGAAATCCCAGGCCTCTGCGCTCAGCTGGAGGCGGTCTTTCAGGAGGTGCTGGTCGATCGCGAAGCCTCCTCGCGACTCGATGAGGCCGGCGCGAAGGGTGGTGTCCTTGTAGCGGCGGCCGAGCTGGGCGGAGAGACCGAACTTGTCCTCGGTCCGCGTCACCTTCGTCGTCACGACGCTCGGCGGCCCGCCGTCCACGCTCGTCTCGTAGCGATAGGTCTCATCGACCCGGCGCCCGTTCGGCAGCCCGACGAGCTCGAGACGGTAGAACTTGCCTTCTCGAGGCGTCACATCGATGCGGAAGGCGCCCCGCCACTCCTCGGTCCGAGTCGCGTACTCGCCGTAGAAGCCGAGGTCGAGATCGATTCGGTTGATCCGCGTGAGCGTCGTCCGGAGCTCCTCGACGCCCGTCTTGATCGACGTGAGCGCCTCGTTCAGATTGCGGTGGGACGTCTCGTCGTTCACCAGCTTGCCGATGGTCCCCTCGCCTTTGTCGATCTTTCCCGTGATCGAGCTGATGTTGTCGGCCGAGGTCTTCAGCTTCTCCGAGAGCTCCTCGATGTTCGCGACCGATCCCCTCACGCCCGTCCGGTTCTCGTCCAGGATTCGGTCGAGCCGTGCGAGCGTCTCGCGGATCGAGGCCGAGAACTCCTTCAGGTTCGCTACCGTCACGTCGACGTTCGCCCGGTTCGCCGCGACGAGGGCGCGAAGCTCCTCGGCGAGCGCGCCGACGTTGTCGACGATCCGGTTGATCTTCGCCTCTCCGGCCTTGCCGCCGATCGACGAGGAGAGGGCACCGCTGATCTCTTTTACGTCCCGCCCGATCTCCTGCGCGAGTTTCGTCAGCTGATCGAACTCTACCGGAACGCCCCCGGGGATCCGGGAGCCATCCGGAAGGCGGGGCTTCGCCGGGTCGCCCGCGTAGAGGTCGACGTACTTGTCGCCGAGAAGACCGAGGTTCTTCACCTGCCCGTAGGCGCCGTCCCGCAGCTCGACGTCGGCGTCGAAGAGGAGCCGCGCCACGGCGGTCCCGTCCGGCAGGAGGCGGATACCGTCGATGCGGCCGACCCTTACCCCCGCGATCCTCACGGCCGACTTGTCGTCCAGCCCCGCGACGTCCTTGAACGCCACCTCGGCCGTCGGCCGCCGGGCCTTCCCCGGGAGCGAGAGGTCCTCGATCTTGAGGACGAGAGCGGCCAGGACGAGCAGCACGGCCATCGCGAAGAGGCCGACTTTGGCAGTCGCGTTCATTCCGATCCCTTCTCGCTTCCGGCTGCCTCGAGCTCCTCGCTCGCGTCGCCGCGCACGAAAGCAGCCACCCGCGGATCGCTCGAAGCTGCGAATTCCCTTGGCGGCAGGTCGGCCACGATCCTCCCGCCGTCGAGGAGTGCCACTCGCTCAGCCACGGCGAAGGCGACCTTCAGGTCGTGGGTGATCGTCACCATCGTCGGCATCAGCGTGTCCCGCATTCGGACGATCACGCGGGTGAGCACGTCCGTCGTGATCGGATCAAGGCCAGTCGTCGGCTCGTCTAAGAGGAGGATCTCCGGCTTCAGCGCGATGGCGCGCGCGAAACCAACGCGCCGCCGCATCCCGCCCGAGAGCTCCGCAGGGCGCCTCTCCTCGATGCCGTGAAGGCGGACCAGCGCGAGGCACTCCGCCACCCTCCCGCGCACCTCTGCCGGGGTCATCCGTGTGTGCCGCCTCAGGGGGAAGGCGACGTTCTCGCCAACCGTCATCGAGTCGAAGAGAGCCCCCTCCTGAAACGACATGCCGAACCGGCGCCGAATCTCGTCGCGGCGAGACCGGGGGGCGGTCCAGAGATCTTCCCCTTGCACCGCCACCGTTCCCGTGTCGGGCTCGAGGAGACCGACCAGGTGCTTAAGGAGAACGCTCTTTCCGGCGCCCGACTTGCCAAGGACGACGACCGAGTCGCCCCGCGCGATACTCAGGTCGAGTCCGTCGAGAACGAGCTTCGGCCCGAAGCTCTTCCTGAGGCCCGCGAGTTGGATCTCCGGCGGCTCGTGCATGGCGGGGGCGAACGGTAGGGAGCTCAGAACAGCACCTTCGTCAGGAAGAAGTCGGACACGAGGATTGCGAGCGACCCGAGGACGACGGCCGCCGTAGTCGAGCGGCCCACTCCCTCCGCGCCCCCCTTCGTGTCGAACCCCTGCTGGCAGCCGATGAGAGTGATCAGGAGGCCGAACACGCCGGCCTTGATCAGGCCTGACCAGAGGTCGTTCAGGTCGAGGAACTGGAAAGTGCTCTCGCCGTAGGCGACCGGATTCGCGCCGAGAAGCCTCACGGCAACGAGGTACCCCCCGATGATCCCGAACCCGTTCGCCAGGGCGACGAGCATCGGCAGGACGATGATCCCCGCGACGACGCGCGGGACGAAGAGGTACTGGACAGGATCGGTCGCGAGCGCGACGAGGGCGTCGATCTGCTCCGTCACCCGCATCGAGCCGATCTCGGCCGCCATCGCGCTTCCCGATCGCCCAGCCACCATCAAGGCGGTCAGGACCGGCGCCAGCTCGCGTAGCATCGAAAGCGAGACCACGGAGCCGACCCAGGCTTCCGCGTGGAACCGCTGGAATCCGGTGTAGGTCTGGAGGGCGAGGACCGCGCCAGTGAAGACGGCCGTCAGGAGGACGACCGGGAGCCCCTCGACGCCGACCCTCACGACCTGGGTCGCGATGGCGCGACCGTCGAACGGCCGACGCAGAAGTCCGCGCACCGTCAAGGCCATGAGCTCGACGCAGCGGCCATGGAACTCCAGCACAGCGAGCACGAGGCTTCCGAAGGCTACAAGGAAGCTCATTGGCCCGCCGACCGGCGCCTGGTGTCTGACACCTCGGTGATCTCGAGTATCTACGTGGCCTCGCGACCGGAGCTAGCAAGGGAGATACCGACACCTATGGCTCACGGCGGAAGTCTGTAAACAACTGAGCGGATGAGTTTTATGTGCGCTCAGCGAGCCTCCGCCGGGGAGGCGGTGCCGGCCGAGTGGTGCCGGATATTCGGCAACCGAGAACCAGGCGACGAGTACCGTCGGTGCGTGCGGATCGAGGGTTACCGTGCGGAACGGCTATTCCGACGCCGAGCCGAGGGGCGGGGACGTTGCCCTTCTTCTGTGCCGACTATTCGGCAGCTGATCGCTTTTCTGGGCGGACGATTCCAAGCTTCTTCATCCGGTACTGAAGCGTGGTGCGCTTCATCCCGAGGCGGGCCGCCGCACCCTTCGCGCCGGCGAGAACCCATTCCGCCTGAGCCAGCGTGGCAAGAAGGTGCGCCCGTTCCGCCATCTCGCGCGTCACTCCTTCCGGCGCGCCGACCGGCGTTTCACGCAGGTCGAGATCTCCCAGCGGGACCTGAAGAACAGGTCCGCGAGTCAAGATCATCGCCCGCTCAATAAGGTTCTGGAGCTCGCGGATGTTGCCAGGCCAGGCGTGCCGCGTGAGTGCCGCGATGGTCTTGGAGGGGATCGTCTCCACCTTCTTGTTGAGCCGTCGTTCGAGCTGCTGCACGAAGTGCCGGACCAGAAGAGGGATGTCCGTCGGCCTCTCCCGCAGCGGGGGCACATGGATGGGAAAGACATTCAACCGGTAGTAGAGGTCGGCACGAAAAGTACGCTCCTGGACCATTGCGGCGAGGTCTCGGTTCGTGGCAGCGATGAGCCGAGCGTCTGTGAGGCGCGTTCTCGAGGTCCCGATTCGCTCGAACTCCCGCTCCTGCAGTACACGGAGGAGCTTCGGCTGGATCTCGAGCGGAACCTCGCCGATCTCGTCGAGGAAGATCGTTCCTCCGTTCGCGAGCTCGAAACGGCCCACGCGGTCGGCGATCGCTCCGGTGAATGCGCCCTTCTGATGGCCGAACAGCTCGCTCTCGAGGAGGCCCGTCGGGATGGCCGCGCAGTTGAGCTTGACGAAGGTCCCGCCCTGCCGACCGCTCAGGTCGTGGATGGCACGAGCAATCAGCTCCTTGCCTGAGCCAGTCTCGCCGGTGATCAGGACTGTCGAGCCGGTTGCCGCGACGGACTCGACTCTGCTCAAGACGCGACGCAGTGCTTCGCTCCGACCCACGATCTCGCCGAAGCTCAGCTCGCTCCTGATCTCGTCCTCGAGGTAGAGCTTCTGCCCGGCGAGCTTGTCTCTCAGCTCGGCGATTTCGCGATAGGCGAGGGCATTGTCGATCGCGGTCGCGACCTGGCCGGCAACTTGCGCGAGCAGCTCGAGCCGATGGGCGTCGAAGCCGTTTTCCCCGCGCGCCGCTACCCCAAGGATGCCGAGAACCCCGTCTCGGCCGACCAGAGGAAAGGCGAAGCCGCCAGCGAGACCTTCAGCTCTGAGACTGCACAGAGCGGGCTCGTCGGGAGGGAGGCTTCGTAGATCATGGGGAGCCCCGAGCCTCAGGATCTCCTCGACGGCTGTTCCTGCGATAGGAATCGAGGTCCCCTCCGGCGTGACGCCTCGGCTTTCCGGAAAGTCGAGAACAAAGACGCGGCCCCGCTTCAACTCCTTGTCGACCAGAATGATCGCCGCAGCCTCGTATTGAAGCGAAGCTCGGACCGTCGACGCGATGGAACGGAGGAGGGCCTCCATGTCGAGGTCCGACAGGAGGCGCCGACCGACGTCCAGAACGAGGCGAAGCCCCTCATTGCTCCTTGCCAGCTCCGCTTGCGCGACGCGAAGGCGGTCGAAGTTCGCGGCATCGTCCATCGCGAGCGCGAAGAACTTTCCGATGTGCGATAGGAAGCGCCTCTCGTACTCCCCGTAGGCGCCTGGCAAGCGGCTTGCCACCGCAAGCGTGCCCAGCCGTTTGCGGACCGTCGTCAGGGGGACCGCGACCATGGAGGCAACGCCGTGACTCGCGACCTTATTCTCGAACGCTGGGAGGCACGGACTGCCTTCAGCCGATGGAATGAAGTACGGGACCTGGTGCTCGAGCACCCAAGAACCGATCAGCCCGTCGATCGGAGTCTCGATGGCAGGCGTCAATACCGACTGGCTCTCGACATCCAGAACGTGCCAGCTCGGCCCATCTCCCAGCACGCCTTCTAGATAGAGGCTCAGGTAGTCGAAGACGAGGAGCGTGCGCAGCTCCTGGGCGAGGGAACGGATGAGTTCCTCGGGTTGGCGAATCGCACCGAGTTTCGTCGCGACGCCAATGAGGGATGCGACCTGTTCCTCTGTCAGGACATCGGGGTTCGTCCGTCCGTCGCGGTGCATCGGAGATCTCCTCGAGGACGAGAATAGTCGATGGATCGAAGACTGTTTCTGTTCTGTCACAGTTAAGTTCTTCATTGAGAGTGGGTTACACCCCGTGCTGAAATGCGAGAGGACGGCTCGGTCCGAGTGCAGCGGAAGGTGGGTGCGCCCCGGTCTTCAATTGAAGAAGCAGGATGCGAGAACGCGGTGCCCATTGCGGGTTGAGGAATTGGCGCACAGATTGCCTGAGTGGGTTGCACAACATGGACAGATCTTCCGTGCCGGGGCGTGGCCGGGATCGAGAGCCTCACGGCTGCACTCCGGCTTGCGTGAGGCGGCCGTACGCCGGGTCGGCGATCAACGGCGAGGCTCACGTCCTTCGGGTCGTCATCGGCTGGGCGGTCGAGCTCGACAGTCCTCGACGGGAGCCCCGTGAAGAAGAAGGTGAAGTGGTCCCGCGAGTCCCGGCCGGAGCTTGACTCGACTTCTACAGTTGGCGAGAGTGCTGAAAACGCAAGTGGTTGCAAGCACTTGATTTGGCCGCCGGAGGATTGACTTTCAAGGCGGTTTGTGGTGCCAATGAGAGAGATGATATGCCTTGCGGAGAACTGTGTAGAGGCCCATATTCGTGGTGGTAGCAGCTGGAGGGCCTCATGTTCTTCCGCGTCAAGACCGTCGGACCCCACTCCTACGTGCAGCTCGTCGAAAACCACCGCGAGGACGGCCATCACAAGCAGCGCGTCCTGCTGACCCTCGGATCCCTCGATGAGCTGAAGGAGTCCGGTCAGATCGACGCGCTTCTGGCCTCAGGCAGCCGCCTTTCGGAATCGATGCTCGTGCTGACCGAGCATCAGCGCGGAGAGCTGACGTCGACGCCACCGCGGCGCTTCGGGACGGTTCTGGCGTTCGAGCGTCTCTGGGTTCAGACGGGCTGCCGCGACGTGATCCAGGCTTTGGCCCACGAGCGCAAGTTCAGCTTCTCGCTGGAGCGGGCAGTCTTCTTCACGGTCCTGCATCGCCTGCTGACGAGCGGCTCGGACCGCGGGGCGTTCCAGAGCTGGCAGGAGGACTACCAGATCGAGGGGTTGGGCGGTCTGCAGCTTCACCAGTTGTATCGCGCGATGGCTTTCCTCGGCGAGGTGCTGCCCGAGCAAGAGCAGGCCGGCGCAACGCCGTTCTCGCCTCGTTGCGTGAAGGACCAGATCGAGGAAGCCCTGTTCTCCCGGCGTCGGGACCTTTTCTCGGGGCTGGAGCTGGTCTTCTTCGACACGACCTCGATCTACTTCGAGGGAGAGGGCGGGGAGACTCTCGGCCAGCACGGGCACAGCAAGGACCATCGGCCAGACCTCAAGCAGATGGTTGTCGGGATGATCCTGGACGGCCAAGGGCGGCCGGTGTGCTGCGAGATGTGGCCGGGCAACACGACGGACGTGACGACCCTGATCCCGGTCGTGGACCGCCTGAAGCGTCGTTTCGGAATCGTGCGGGTCTGCGTCATCGCAGACCGCGGGATGATCAGCGAGAAGACGATCGCCGCTCTCGAGAAACGAGACCTGGAATACATCCTCGGCGCGCGAATGCACGCGCAGAAGGAAGTGTCCGAGCAGGTTCTCGGCAGGGCTGGCCGCTTTCACGAGGTGACGCCGCCGCGGCGTTCCAAGAAGGATCCTTCTCCGCTGAAGGTCAAAGAAGTCTGGGTCGCCGACGAGAGCGGGGAGCGCCGTTACGTCGTGTGCCAGAACGACGAGGAGGCCCGCAAGGACGCCCACGACCGCGAGGCGATCGTGGCGGCCCTGCGCGAAGCACTGCGACACGGCGAGAAGAGCCTGGTGGGCAACAAGGGCTACCGCTGCTACCTGCGGTCCGAAGGCCCCGCCTTCTCGGTCGACGAGGAACGGATCGCCGAGGAGGCCCGCTACGACGGCAAGTGGGTCCTGCGCACCAACACCAACCTTCCGACCAAGGACGTCGCCCTGGCCTACAAGCAACTCTGGAAGGTCGAGGAGATGTTCCGGTCGATGAAGTCGCTCCTGACCGCCCGCCCCATCTGGCACAAGTGCGACGAGACGATCCGCGGACACGTCTTCTGCACCTACCTCGCCCTCGTTCTGCGCAAGGCCCTGGAGGACCGGCTCGAAGCCGCAGGAATCGACGAGGAGTGGGCACGCGTGCTGGCCGATCTCGACCGCCTCACCCACGTGGACGTCGAGAAAGAAGGCAAGCGATTCCGGATCCGCTCGAGCACCTCAGGCTGCGCCGGCAAGGTGCTCCAGGCCGTCGGCGTCGCCGCGCCCCCCAGCATCCGGCTGATCAGCGCCGGGGGCGCCACTTCATGATGCCCGCGCCTTACCTCGCAGCACCAACCGTCCCCGTGGTGCCAACGACTTTTCGTGCCCACGCAAACCTCTATTTCCGAGAGACTTGCGATTTCTCACTGTAGAAGACGAGCCAAACACGAGGAGCCTGTCTCCTCTCTTGATCCTCATTGCTGCCCGAGCCTCCGCTGGGAGGACCACCTGGCCCTTCTCGCCGACAGTCCGTGCTCCGTAGAAGGCGTCGCCGCCTCTCCTCGTCTTGCGCATGCACGAAGCTCAGAGTGTGTAGGTGAGCCGCACAAGCGTCGAGGATTACGCCGTGCAGTGAGTACGGGCGCGCCCCGCCTCCGTGCCTGGTTCACGGCGTTCTTGAAGCGGGCACTCGGAGCTCCTAGCGAGCGCGTCGGCTGAGACGTGAGTCGACCATGGCCGAGGACGACACGCAACGCTTCCCGGACACTTGACATCTTTGTCCAACATGGCTATTGTTCGATCTTCCACGCGTTGCTTCCTCCCGCGCCGCCATGCACCCTCGACGTCGAACGCCGGTCACCCTCATTGGTATCCTCGTGCTCCTTTCCGGATGCGGCACGTCGACCGTCGCGCCCCCGCCGAAGGCGGAGAAGCCGCCGATCCCCGTCACGGTTCGCACCGTCGCAGAGGGGGCGGCGCTCGTCTCCGACGTCACGTACCCGGCAGTGGTTGCGCCAGGCCGGGAGGTGACCGTCGTCGCCAAGGCGGCCGGGACCGTGACGAAGGTCGCCTTCGAGCTCGGGGATCGCATCGAGGGCGATACCCAGCTCGCCTCCATCGACGAGGGGAAGGACAACGCCTACCGCATCACCGCGCAGAGCGCGCTACGCGCGAAGATGAACGCCCTGCGGGCCCTCGACAACGCCGACGGCTCCACCGCGGCCCAGGTGCACCAGGTGGAGGTGGCGGTCTCGCAGGCCAAGGCCGCGCGCGACCTCGCCGCGACCGCCCTGCGCGGCGCTGAAGCCACGACGGCTCGCAGCATCCACCAGGCCGAACTCGCCGCGGACCAGGCCCGCACGGGCCACGCCCACGCCAACGACGCGGGCACGGCGGCCACCGACACCGTGGCGGTCGCCGTCGAGCGCGCTCAGAACGCCCTGGACCTGGCGCAGGAGAACCGCGACCAGAAGATCGCCGCGACGGACCAGTCCCTCCGCGACCTGCAGGAGACGGCGCGGACGACGCTCGTCTCGACGGGCACGCTCGCGGTCACGCTGCTCGACAGCGCGAACCTCCAGACCGGCCTCATCACCGGCAGCGGCATCACCCCTGCCTACGCCGCCGACCTCGGGAACCAGAACCCGTCCACGAAGACGGACGCCCAGGCGAAGATGACGGCGGCCTGGACTGCCGCAACGACGTTCCGGAGCCAGGGTCTCACCGGCACGACGGGCGACATCCAGAGCGGCCTGAACGTCCTCGGGCAGGTGAAGACGGCGCTCGACGCCACCAAGCTCATGCTGGAGGCCACGACCCCGACGACGGCGCTCCCCCTCGTAGCGGCCCAGGGCGGTACCTCCCTCACGTCGCTGCGTGGCTCCGTCGGGGCCTCCCAGACGCAGGCGGCGGGGTCCATCACGCAGCTCACGGGCATCCTGCAGGGGCTGAACAGCCTCGACACGACGCGCACCACCGTGCGCGACGCCCTCGACCGGGCCGTCAAAGACGCGGAGTACCAGCTCGACGCCGCGACGCGCGGCCAGGACCAGGCGAGGATCGGGGCGGATACGCAGCGCGACGCGGCCGCGAGCGGCGAGGCGCTGGCCGCGAACGCGGTCGAGACGGCGAAGGCTGGCGCGGCGGCGCAGCTCGACGCCGCGAGGCTCCAGGTGCGGCCCGCCGACCTCCAGGTGCAGAACGCCGCCGCGGCGCTCGCCCTCTCGCAGCAGGGGCGCACCAGCCAGCGCGATGCGATCAAGACCCAGGTCGACCTCGCCCAGGGGCAGCTGGATCTCGCGAGCTACCAGCTCTCGCTGCTTTCGATCCGCGCGCCCGCGAGCGGGACGGTGACGAAGCGCTTCGTGAGCGGAGGTGACACGGTTGCACCCGGATCGCCCATCGTGACGCTCAGTGACACGCGCTCCCTCAAGGCGACGTTTGGTGCCGATGAGGAGGATCTCTCGGGGCTGAAGCTTGGGCAGCGCGTGACGATACGCGCGCGCAGTGGACATACCCTCGAGGCCTCCATCGCCCGCATCGCCCCGACCGCAGACCCGCAGACGCGGAAGTTCACCGTGGAGGCGTCGCTCGGTCCGAACTCTACGGGGTTCGTCCCCGGTGTCGTCGTCGATGCGACGCTCCACCTCCGGAGAGTCCCCGTGCGCCCGAGCGGCACGGCGTTCTTCCCGCTGCAGGCCCTCACCATCAGCCAGAACGAGACGACCGTCTTCACGGTGAAGGACGGGAAGGTCGCCAAGCTCCCCGTGACGGTCGTCCGCATCGTCGGTGAGGTCGTCGAGGTCGAGATCGACGCACCCCCCTCCACCCAGGTCGTCCTGGGTGGATCCTCGTTGCTCGCTGAAGGCGCTTCTGTCACTGTGAGTGCGTCCGAGACCACGGTGCCGTCGTCGTTCCCGTCGTCGACGCCGACGCTGAATCGCCCCTCACTCCCACAGCGCACGTGACAGACGATCCGCACCGCCAGCAGTCATCCGACGAGCGCTACCTCTCGAAGCTCACCTTCAACCCGGAGCTCCGGAAGTCCTTCCTGAACTTCTTCGTCTCGAATGTCCGCGTCGTCATCCTGCTCATCCTCCTCATCACGATCGCCGGGGTCGTGTCGTTCCTCGCGCTGCCGCGCGAGTCGAACCCGGAGGTGAAGATCCCCATCGCCATCGTCGCCGTCACGTACCCGGGCGTGTCGCCGGCGGACATGGAGGAGCTCGTCACGAAGAAGGTGGAGACCGGCATCTCGGGGCTGAAGGGCGTGAAGACGCTCACGTCGAGCACGAGCAACTCCCTCTCCGTCACGACGGTCGAATTCGAAGCGGGTGAGAGCGTTGACGACGCGATCCGCAGCCTCCGCGACCAAGTCACGTCGATCAAGGGGAACCTGCCCACAGATGCACTGGATCCGATCGTTCGCGAGATCTCGATCGACGACGCGCCCATCTGGTCGATTCAACTCTCTGGGCCAGCGAGCGGGCTGGACCTCCGGCGTGCAGCGGACAACCTCAAGGATGAACTCGAAAAGATCAGCGGCGTGCGCGAAGTGCGCATCTCCGGCGGTGACACGACCGAGTTCGACATCGCCTACGATCCGAAGAGACTCACGAGCTACGGTCTCACTGCGGATCAGGCGAACGCCGTGGTGAAAGCGACGAACCTCGTCATTCCGGCGGGTACGTTTGAAGGGACGGACTATACATACACCGTGCGGACCGACGCTCGTTTCTTCTCTGCGGTCACGCTCGGCGCCATTGCTCTTGTGCACAGCGACGCAGGATCACTGGTGCATCTGCGGGATGTCGCGACCGTCACGGAGCGGAGTGTGAAGCGCACGATCCTCTCGCGCCTCACACTGCAGGGGAAGTCGTCGCAGGACGCCGTGACGCTCAGCCTCATCAAGAAGGTCGGCGGGAACGTCATTCAGACCATTGATGACGGGAAAGCGGCCGTGGAGCGCCTGCAGGAGTCGTTCCCGCCGGGAACGGTGGCCACGACGATCGTGGATCAGTCAGACATAATCCGTCGCGACTTCGACCAACTCATTCACGACTTCATCCTCACGATCATCCTCGTCGGCGGACTCCTCTTCCTCATCGTGGGACTCAAGGAGGCGCTCGTGGCGGGGCTCGCCATTCCCCTCGTATTCTTCGTGACGTTCGCGACGATGCGCGCGACCGGCCTGACGCTCAACTTCCTCTCGATGTTCTCGCTCATCCTCGCGCTCGGGTTACTCGTCGACGACGCCATCGTCGTCGTCTCCGCGACGAAACAGTACCTCAATTCTGGGAAGTTCACGCCGGAGGAGGCCGTCCTCCTTGTCCTGGATGATTTCAAAGTCGTACTCACGACAACGACGCTCACTACCGTGTGGGCATTCCTCCCGCTGCTCATGTCATCGGGCATCATCGGCCTCTTCATCCGCTCCATCCCGATCACCGTTTCGACGACCCTCATCGCATCGCTCATCATTGCCCTGATGGTGAACCACCCACTCGCTGCGGCCCTGGAGCGCATTCGCCTCACGCCACTCTACTACTGGCTTATCGTCCTCGGCGCGGCTTGCCTCGGCGGCGCAGGTGTCGCCTATGGAGTGCTCTGGCTCGCGGCTCTCGGGATCGCGGCAGCACTCATCCTCGTCGTGCTTTGGGCGTTACGGCTCCACCCCGTCCTCCGCCGCAATGCGGACCTCACAGCGCTGGAGCATCGTGACGACGAGGCGATCAAGGCGAAGCTCCGCGAGCAGGCGTCGCACGATACGGGATTTTTCAATCGCCTCCTCCACGGCGTCATCCATTTCAATGCAGTCCTTCCTCTCTATGAGAGAACGCTGCGCGCAATCCTGGCGACGCGCCTCTCTCGTGGTCTGACGCTCGCGGGCGTCTCTCTCCTCTTCGCTGGAGCGGTGAGCCTCCCACTGCTCGGAGCCGTCCCAACGGAGTTCTTCCCTGCTGCGGATGCGGACACTATCTACGTGAACATCGAGGGGCCGATCGGCGTAAACCTTGCGAGTACGGACGCAATCGTTCGCGCGATCGAGCCGCGCCTGCAGACGTACCCCGAGGTGCAGAGCACGTCTGCCCTCGTCGGGACGTTCTCAGGAGGTGGGCAACGGCTTTCCTCAGGAATCAGCCAGTCGAAGTCGAACATCGCGTCAATCACCGTGAACCTCCTCCCGGCGAAGGAGCGCACGCGGAAGAGCTACGTGATCTCGAAGCTCATGCGGGAAGACCTCGCAGACATCACGACCGCGAAAGTGACGATCAACGACGCCAGCAGCGGTCCGTCGACGGGCGCCGCCTTCGAGGCGCGCATTAGCGGCGACGAGCTCCAAACCCTGGATCGTCTCGCGCAGGAGCGCCTCCCTGTTCTCCAGGGTATCCCGGGAGTCCTCAGCCCCGACAGCTCGCTGAAGAACGCGCCAGCGCAGTATACCTTTACTGTTGACCAGACCCGGCTCGAGCTGTACAGCCTCACAGCGGCGCAGGTCGGCTCGCTCCTCCGCATGGCGATCTCGGGATCGACGGTGACGACCGTCCTGCGTGACGGAAAGGAAATAAACGTCACGGCGCGCGTCGCAGCTGATGCTATCCAAGATCTCGAGGACGTCCAGAACCTTACGCTCCTCAATAACCGTCGCCAGGCCGTGGCGCTCAAGGACGTCGCGACCGTTCAGCTCACGCCGTCCGTCGACACGATCACGCGTATCAATCAGAAGCGCGTCGTCCTGCTCTCCGCGGGTGTCGAAGGGGCCGTCCGTCCGAATGACGTCGTCGCAGCCTTCCAGAAGGGCATTGCGCACATGCCGCTCCCTGAGGGGTACGCCATCACCTACGGAGGAGAGAATGAGCAGAATGCCGAGTCGGTCGCATCCATCCTGCAAGCCATGCTGCTCGCCGGACTTCTCATCGTCTCCACGATGGTCATCCAGTTCAACTCCTTCCGGAAGGCCGGGATCGTTCTCGTCACCATCCCACTCGCCCTCATCGGCGTGTTCGGGGGGCTGGCGGTCACGGGCATCCCGCTCTCCTTCCCGGGGCTCATCGGGATCGTCGCCCTCTTCGGCATCGTCGTGAAGAACGCCATCATCCTCATCGATAAGATGAATCTGAACCTCCGAAACGACATCCCGTTCATCGACGCCGTCGTAGACGCCGGTCGCTCCCGACTCGAGGCGATCTTCATCACGTCCATCGCGACGATCGTCGGCATCATCCCGATCACGCTCTCCAACGATACGTGGACGGCGCTCGGCGGATCGATGATCTTCGGACTCATGTTCTCTTCGTTCTTCACGCTCTTCATCGTCCCGACCCTGTTCGTCGTTCTGATCAGGGAGCGCGATCTCTTCTAGGCTAGCTTTATCCAACGATAACTAACCCGGACAATTCACGTCTCTCGGGCGGCGGGTGACGACAGAGTGTCACTGACGACAGAGTGTCACCCGTTTCCCTCTGCCCATGAATAGACCACTAACTGTGATGCGCCAGGATGTTGTTCCTTGAAAAGGGTTGTCTATCCCGGGCGCCTGTTCGTTGAACAGATTGACCAGAGGCTTCTGAGGGGTATAGTGGAGTTCCTTTCACCCTCTTGACCATGATCGACCTCCCGAAGCGTTCCCTCGTGGATGCCACTGTCGCCGCTCTCGCCGAGCACAACATCTCTGCCGCGATCGTGGCAGATCGGAGCGCAGCCCTCGCGAAGCTCAAGGAGCTCCTGCCGCATGAGGCGGACGTCATGGCCGGCAGCTCGACGACGCTCGATGAGATCGGCGCCAGCGCCTGGCTCGATGCACAGCCGGGCTTCCGCAAGAACCAAATCACCGCCGAGCCGGAAGAGGCTACGCGTCACGTGCTGCGCCGCCACTCTGCCACTGCGGACTGGTTTCTCGGGAGTGCAGCAGCGGTGACGCAGGACGGCCAGATCGTCCTCATGGACGCGTCGGGTAGCCGCATCGCTGGCTACGCGGCGGCTGGGCAGCTCGTCCTCGTCGTGAGCACGAACAAGATCGTGCCGGACCTCACCGCCGCCTTCCAGCGCATCGACACAGTGGTCTACGCGAAAGAGGACGCCCGCATGAAGGGCTTGGGCTTCCCGGGAACAGCCCGCGGGAAGACGCTTATTATTCACGGGGAGCCATTCGCTCCCGACCGTATCACCATCATATTCGTCGAGGAGCCGCTCGGTTTCTGAGTAACGCGCGCGACGTTGTCACCCCAGCATGCTCATGAATGCGGTCTCATACATTCCCGGCGTCTGTAATATCGGCCCTGCAGAGATTGCCACACGACGTCAGGTCGGCTGGGGTGGTCTGATTGCCACGATCTTTCTCGTGGGATTTTTCATCTGGTTCGATGTTCCCCCGCTCTGGCGATTAACGTTGTTCTTTCCCACAGCAGTCTCCGCTTCCGGTTTTCTGCAGGCCACCATGCACTTCTGTGCATATTTCGGTTTTGCCTCGCTGTTCAATGTCGGGCCAGACCTCGGCGCGACCGGCACAGTTCAGCAGGCGGAATTCCGCGCATACGATCGAAGAAAAGCGTGGCAGATCGTTGGCTTTTCCATCCTGATCGCCGGCGTTGTTGCTCTCCTTGCCGCGGGCTTCTTCCCACTGCGCACCTAGGCCTAGGTGCGCCTGTCGCATACAGGGAGGAAACTGCAAGCAGACCTCAACGAGTCTCTTCCGAAGGCTCAGAAGGGGTCTCCTTCGTGCGGGGCGGGGCCGACGTTAGAACCGCACCTCAACTCTCCGCCGCGTCGCTCCATGCGCCGTCCCAGAAGATGTCGCGCTTCTTAGTTTTGAATTAGGTCCCGGTCTTCCCCCGTGGAGTCGGTTTCGCGACCCGCTCCTCACGAAGCTACCGCTTCCTCTTTCGGAGAGCGGGGGAACTCCCGGCGATGCTGCGCCTGACCCTGCCGATGTAGGAGGAAGCCCCCTTCTAGGTGCGCCTGTCGCATACAGGGAGGAAACTGCAAGCAGACCTCAACGAGTCT
>JAKLFO010000025.1 GCA_022711155.1 Candidatus Bipolaricaulota bacterium | reverse complement strand
TTCGATCACGCCGACGTTGGCGGTCGTCTCGAAGTCGATCCGCCCCTCGGGCATGCGCGTGATGGCGACGGCAGCGACGCGGATCGCCGAGATCCCCTTCTCGGGCTCCATGCCGGCGTGCGCGGCGCGGCCGCGAATCGTGATGTCGAAGTTGACGTGCGTCGGGCCGCCGATGATGACCTCTTCGAGCTTCTCGCCGTCCACGATGAACGCGCGCTTCGCGCGCACCTTGCTGAGGTCGAGGTTGCGCGCGCCGAGGAGGCCGACTTCCTCGCCGACCGTGATGACGATGTCGACCGGAGGACGCCGGCTCGCCGTCTGAACCGCGCGGACGATCGCCGCGATGCCGGCCTTGTCGTCGGCGCCGAGGATGGTGTCGCCCGACGAGCAGACGTTGCCGTCGACGACCCGCGGCCGGATGCCGCGCCCGGGCTTCACGGTGTCGCCGTGCGCGCCTAGCATGACGGGGGCGGCCTTCGAGTCTTTGGCCGCCACGTGGGCGATGACGTTGCCGTAGGCGTCGAGCTCGGCCTTGGCTCCCGTTTCGCGCTCGAGCCAACGGGCGGCGAACTCCATGAACGGCCGCTCGCTCCCGGACTCACTGTCCACCTGCACGAGCTCGCACAGCATCTCGACGATCTTGTCTGCCATCGGGGTCCCTCGCTTTCACTGGACCAAGTATACGCTCCATTGCGAAGCTGTCTCTCTTCCTCTACCGTGTCTTCATGGCGATCAACCGGCGCGGCGTCGCACGAGCGGTCGGCCTCGCCGTTCTCGGCTTGGCCTTGGCGCTCGCGCCGTTCGGGGAGGCAGAGATGCGATCCGGACCTATCGAGTTGAGCGTGGCGGAGAAGTCGCAACTCCTGGCACTGGCGCGCGCCAGCCTGCGCGCCCATCTGGCGGGCCTTCCGGCGCCGTCGATCGACGAACGGGCTCTGCCCGACGCGCTCCGCGAGCCGGCGGCTTGCTTCGTCACGCTGACGAAAGTCGGCGCGCTGCGCGGCTGCATCCTCGACTCGTTCCAGCCGCACGAGTCGATGGCGCGCAACGTGGCGCGCAACGCGGTCCTCGCCGCGACGGTCGACTCACGGTTCCCGACGGTCCGCGCGGACGAGCTCGACCACCTCGCGATTGAGGTCAGCGTGCTCGGTCGCCCGTACGCGATCCCCCACGCCCCGCCCGAGGTCCTGGTCGCCGCGCTGCGCCCCGGCGTCGACGGCGTGATCCTGACGACGGCGTACGGGACGTCGACCTTCCTGCCTCAGGTCTGGGAGCAGATCCCGGACGTCGAGACGTTCCTCACCGAGCTCTGCCGCAAACAAGGCGCCCCGGCGCAATGCTGGAAGACGCGCGACCTTCTGCGCGTCGAGATCTACCAGGTGAACCACTTCTCGGAAGGCGACGACGAGTAGTTCGTTGACACGGCGCGGGGCGCCGACTACTCTGGGCGAGATTGAGAGAAGGAGTGCGATGCGCCGGAGTCCGAAGTCTCTTCCCGAGAAGCTCTACGCGAGCTCGATCCATTGGGAGGGGTGGACGTTCCAGGTCTTGTCTTCGCCCTCCGGCTTGCGCCTCGTCGACCTCGAGGGCGCCTCTTTCGCCGCCCTGGCCGACCGCCTCGGCGCGCGCGTCGTACCGGACGATGACCCCAACGCGACCATCCTCGCGCAACTGCGCGAGTACCTGCGCGGCGCGCGGCGTTCGTTCGACCTGCCGCTCGACCTGCGCGGCACGCCGTTTCAGATCGCGGTCTGGCGCGAAGTGGAGAAGATCCCGTACGGATCCCTCCGCACGTACGCCGACATCGCCCAGGCCATCGGACGGCCGACGGCGACCCGCGCTGTGGGTCAAGCGGTCGGCGCGAACCTCGTCCCGCTCGTCGTCCCCTGCCACCGTGTCGTCGGAACGTCGGGCGACCTGACAGGCTACCGCGGCGGGCTTCCGCTCAAGGAGCGTCTCCTGGCGCTCGAGAAGGGCAGCCTCAGCCTGTAGCGTCGGACCTTGTGTCCGACGTGGCTGCTTGGCTGACTCTCTGCACTCAGCAGCTCGGGAGAACCCGATCCAGACGGCTGTCTCTCGTGTCTTGGCCCATGGTGGCAGCGACGGGGGCTCCCCTGGCCACGACGCCAGGGGCTCCCCTGGCCGCGACGCCAGGGGCTTGCTCCTGACGCTGGCCGCTGAGCCGGCTCGTGTCATGCTCAGCAGCTTGAGAGAAGCCGATCCAAGCGGCTGCTTCTCCCGACTCGCTCTGTCTGGGTGACGCCGACGCTCCGCGACCTTTGCGGTCGTGCTTCTCGCGCGCGTCTCCCAGAAAACAGAAGCGGCCCGGCGAATGCCGAGCCGCTCGCGAATGACGGATCTTGACCAGGCAGCGACCTACTCTCCCAACCGCATTCCGCGGTAAGTACCATCGGCGCTGGAGGGCTTAACTGCCGTGTTCGGGATGGGAACGGGTGTTTCCCCTCCGCCATTTGCCGCCTGGAATCTTCTCATTCACTTTGCTCCCGCAAGTGAACAGGGTGTGTGCCACATAAGCATTCGGCCGATTAGTACCACTTGGCTGAACACATTGCTGTGCTTACACCTGTGGCCTATCAACCTCCTAGTCTCGGAGGGGCCTAGTGTGGAGACCTAGTCTTGAGGTTGGCTTCGTGCTTAGATGCCTTCAGCTCTTATCCATGCCAGACTTAGCTACCCAGCGATGCCCCTGGCGGGACAACTGGTACACCATAGGTCCGGCTATCTCGGTCCTCTCGTACTAGAGATAGATCCTCTCAAGTCTCCTGCGCCCACGGTGGATATCGACCGACCTGTCTCACGACGGTCTGAACCCAGCTCACGTACCCTTTTAACCGGCGAACAGCCGGACCCTTGGGGCCTGATTCAGTCCCAGGATAGGATGAGCCGACATCGAGGTGCCACGCTCCCCCGTCGATGTGAACTCTCGGGGGGTCTGAGCCTGTTATCCCCAGGGTAACTTTTGTCCGTTGATCAGTGGCCCTTCCACAAAGCGCCACTGGGTCACTAGGACCTGGTTTCCCACCTGCTCGACTTGTTGGTCTCGCAGTCAAGCCTCCTTATGCCCTTACGCTCAATGGCTGATCACTAACCAGCCTGAGGAGACCTTTGTGCGCCTCAGTTACTCTTTGTGAGGCGACCGCCCCAGTCAAACTACCCACATAGCACTGTCCCTCGACCGCTGTAACGGCCGTCGGTTAGAGTCCCAACACATGCAGGGTGGTATTCCAAGGATGGCTCCACCGAGGCTGGCGCCCCAGTTTCATCGCCTCCCACCTATCCTACACAACATATGCTAAGACACAATACCATGCTATAGTAAAGCTCCATGGGGTCTTTTTGTCCTACCGCGGGTCACGGGCGTTTGCACCCGTGCTTCAATTTCACCGAGCACCCGGTCAAGACAGCGCCCAAGTCGTTGGACCATTCATGCGCGTCAGAACTTACCTGACTAGGAACTTCGCTACCTTAGGACGGTTATAGTTACCGCCGCCCTTCACTGGCGCTTCAGTTCGGCGCGTTAACGCCTCCCCTTAACGTTCCAGCAGTGGGCAGGTTTCAGACCCTATACATCCTCTTACGAGTTGGCAGAGTCCTGTGTTTTTGCTAAACAGTCGCTCAGGCCGATTCTCTGCGGCCGTCCGAAGACGGCTCCCCTTATCCCGAAGTTACGGGGTCATTTTGCCGAGTTCCTTGACCGGATTTCACTCGTCCACCTTAGTATTCTCTACTCGCCTACCTGTGTCGGATTGTGGTACGGACTCTTTCTTGCTCGCTAGAGGATTTTCTCGCCCACTGATCCCGGCTCCCTTCACCCTTACGGGCTCGCCGTCACACCTCGACGTAACGGGGGAACGGATTTGCCTATCCCCCCTACCTTGGTGCTTGGACACGCTATTCCGTCAGCGTGCGGAGAGAGACCAACAGGGTCCCCCCATTGCTCAAACGCAAGATTAGAGGCGCAGGAATATTAACCTGCTGTCCATCGCCTACCCCTTTCGGGTTCAGCTTAGGTTCCGCCTAACCCTGGGAGGACGAACCTTCCCCAGGAAACCTTAGGCATTCGGTGGCAAAGATTCTCACTTTGCTCGCGCTACTCAGGCCGGCATCCTCTCTTCCGTCTCGTCCACCAAGCCTTACAGCTCAGCTTCAACCGTGAACGGAATGCTCCCCTACCGCTGGCGCCCGAAGGCGCCAACCCGCAGTTTCGGTACCAAGCTTAGCCCCGTTAAATTTTCGGCGCGTCGCCGTTAGACTGGTGAGCTATTACGCACTCTTTAAAGGATGGCTGCTTCTAAGCCAACCTTCCAGCTGTTTCGACAACAACACATCCTTTCCCACTTAGCTTGGATTTTGGGACCTTAGCTGGCGGTGAAGGGCTCTTTCCCTCTCGACTACGAATCTTAGAACCCGCAGTCTAACTCCCGCGGAACGGACAACCGGTATTCGGAGTTTGGCTAGGGTCGGGAGTTGCCCCCCTTCCCCGACCAGTGCTCTACCCCCAGTTGCCTTTGACGCGAGGCTAGGCCCAAACCTATTTCGGGGAGAACCAGATATCACCAGGTTCGATTGGTTTTTCGCCCCTAACCACAGGTCATCCCCCAGCTTTTCAACGCTGGTGGGTTCGGTCCTTCATGCACGATCAAGTGCACTGCAACCTGCCCATGGTTAGATCACCTGGCTTCGGGTCTACCACACGTGACTAATCGCCCTATTCAGACTCGCTTTCGCTTCGGCTACACCTCATTCGGCTTAACCTTGCCACGTACAGTAACTCGCCGGCTCATAATGCAAAAGGCATGCGGTCACACCGTCGGCACGCCCGAAGGCACGCCTGGGTGCTCCCACTGTCTGTAGGCAAACGGTTTCAAGTTCTATTTCACTCCCCTCCCGGGGTGCTTTTCACCTTTCCCTCGCGGTACTAGTTCACTATCGGTCAGTTGGTAATCTTTAGCCTTGGAAGGTGGTCCTCCCGAATTCACGCCGGATTTCACGTGTCCGGCGCTACTCAAGCTGGCTCACAGGGTGGCTCGGCCTTTCGTCTACAGGACTCTCACCCTCTGCGGTCTCCCTTTCCAGGGAGGTTCGACTAGACTCCGCTTTTAACCCTGCCCACCGCTGCAACAGTGAGAGAGAACCAGCTTATGACCCCAAACGAGCAACGATTGCAGTCTTACACTCGCCTGGTTTAGGCTCTTCCCGTTTCGCTCGCCACTACTCAGGGAATCTCGGTTGATTTCTTTTCCTCCGGTTACTGGGATGTTTCGCTTCGCCGGGTTCGCCGAGCGCAACTACTATAGGTTTCGCTGCGCTCTACTATGGCTTCACCATAGTGGGCACTCCCATTCGGGCATCCTCGGATCAAAGCCTGCTTAGCGGCTCCCCGGGGCTTATCGCAGCTAGCCACGCCCTTCATCGCTTCCAACTGCCAAGGTGTCCGCCGTTTGCCCTTACATCGCTTATGCGGCACACACTCTATTCACTTGTCAAGGAGCAACGTCACTCTCGCGACGTGGTTTGTGATCGTAACACGACCGGACCGGGCCTGTCAAGGACCCGCTCCGGCCATGACGGGCGAGACATTACCCGACGCTTCTCACTGTGTCAAGGCCGTGATAAGACGTCGCCGCGCAGGCGCGGGGAACGCAGATCTCACCTCTACTCCGGCCGGTCGCCAGCCCTGCGCTACTCGCCCTTCGACGGCCCGCCCTCCCCGTCTACGGGCGACAGGTTCAGCTCCTGCGCCGCGACCGCGAGCGAGTCGAGTTCGGGGAATCCGAGCGTCTCGCCGCGAATCGCGCCGTCCTGTCGTGCTCGCGCGAGCACGGCCGCCACCGCGGTGCGGGGGAACCGGCGCTCGAGCGCGTTGCGCAACGTCTTCCGACGCGCCCCGTAGATCGCCCGCACGACGGCGAAGAACGAGGCCTCGTCGGCGCGGAACCGCGGTAGGTCGAGCGTCTCAAGCTTCCATAGGCACGAGTCGACGTCCGGCACGGGATAGAAAGCGCCGCGCGGCACGCGGCGCACGATCGAGACCTCCGCATACGCCCGCACGAACGTGCCGAGCGCTGTCCCATCAGGGCCGGGGCTCGCTTGGATCTTCTCAGCGACCTCGCGTTGCGTGACTAGGTACGCAGCGCGGATGGCGGCTCGCCCGCCGATGAGCTTCTTGAGGATCGGCGACGTGATGCTGTAGGGGACGCTGCCCACCACGACGAGCCGCTCGCCCCACGCGGCGGCCGTCGCCTCGAAGTCGTAATCGAGAATGTCGCCCACGCATACCTCGACGCGACTCGCTGGCTCGGACAGCGTCTCGCGCAGGCGGGCGGCCAATCGCCGGTCGATCTCGACGGCCGCCAACCGCCGCGCCCGCCGGGCGAGGTGGGTCGTGAGCGCGCCAAGGCCCGGGCCGATCTCGACAACGTCCCCCGCGGCGTCGGGGCCGATGGCCTCGACGATCGCCGCCACGACGTTCTCGTCGACGAGGAAGTTCTGGCCGAGGCGCTTGCTCGGCCGCACGCCGTAGGCATCGAGGCTCTCGCGCACGCCGCCGGCGCCATGCGGCGCATCACGCACCGAACCGCTCCCGGATCCAGCGTGCGATCACCTCGGCGACGCGTGGGTCGACGGGCTCGTCCAGGTGGCGATAGGCGATGTTGGGCTCTTCCGGCTGGTGCCGCAACAGGTGGTTCAGGTCGGACAGAAAGACGACCTCGACCTCCTCGTTGCCGCTCGCCGCCAGGACATCGGCCACGGCCTGTCCGTCGCCCGGCGGCACCTGGACGTCCTTCTCGGCGCTGAGCACGAGGACGGGGCACGCGACGCGCGCGAGGACGCTCGCCGGGTCCGCGTTGTAGTGCTCGCGCAGCCACGCCAGGCCGAGCGCCGAGGCCCGCATCTGCTCCGCGCCCGCCGCGCCGAGCCACGGCATCTCGCGGAGCAGGTCGTCCGACGTGTAATCCGACCACTGCCCGCGCGAGGACTTGACGAACGCGATGTACTCGTCTTCCTGCTCGAGCGCCGCCGCGACCTGCGCATCCGTGGCGCCCTGTTGGCGCAGGAGCGTCTCGACCTGCCATCGCGTGACGTCCGCGAGGGACCGCGGTGTGCCGCAAAGGAGGACGAGCCCCGCCACGCCGGCGTCTCCCACCGCCAGATCCTCGACCAGGTATGTCCCCTCGCTGTGCCCGAGCGCGAAACACGGGAGGCCCGACGCTTCCGGCGCGGCCTTCAGGGCCTTCCACGCCGCGCGCACGTCGGCGAGGAGGTCCGACCGCGACGCCGTCGCGGCGTCGCCCGAGCTTTCGCCCACGCCGCGCTTGTCATAGCGCAGCGAGACGACGCCCGCCTCCGCCAGGCTCGCGGCCAGCTGGCGGTACGCGTCCATCTTGAGCCCGGCCGCGTTGCCGTCTCGGTCGACTGGGCCGGAGCCCGCAACGAACAGGAGCGCGCACCGCGCGGGCGTCTGGGGCGGCGGCAGAGTGAGCGTCCCGACGAGCCTCACGTCTTCGCTCTGGAACGAGATCTCGCGCTCCCTCGCCTGGCTTGTCGGTCTCTCGATCACGGCCGTCTCCACGGAGAGGCCGTCCGGCAGGAGCGACGGGTCGTAGGCCACCGTCCCTTGGGTTCGCCCGACGAGCCCCACGAGGCGGCCGCCGTAGCTCACAAGATCGATCACCGTGTCGCCCACGCGGACCGTCGTCGCCTCGCCTTCGTAGGTCGCGTCGCCAGACCGGAACCGAATCGCGGTCGGCTCGTCCCAGCGCCCCGGGATCCGCGCCAACGCCTGAGGCACTGCGGCGGAGAAGGTCTGCGCGACGAGCCCTTCCTCAATCGCTCGGAACAAGATCGCGTAGTGGGCAATGAGGTTGTTGTCAAGCAGGAAGAGGCTCTCGTCCCACGTCCCCTCCACGGACTGCCTCGCCGTGCCGACGCGAACCTCCATCGTGAACTCGCCGCCCGCCTCTTGGGCGCTGATCACCTGCGCTCCGGCAGCCGTCTCCGCCGCCATCTGATAGGAGAGGGGGCGGTACTCGGTCGTGTACAGCGTCTGGTCGGCGAGCGCGATCTTCTGACCGGACAAGGTTAGTGTCGCCTTGGAGACGAGAAGGTAGTTGCCGTCCTCCGCGCGAAGGAGCGAGTACGTCTCGTCGAGCCATCGCGCGCCGTCGTGGTCAAGAACGAAGCGCCCCGCCGCGACAAGCTCCTCGTCGGCGGTCGCGACCTCGACCGGCGGCTCGGGACGGGCGGGAGCGAGAAGGACGAGCGCCACGGCGCCGAGCAGGACTGCTAGGATTAGCCACAACTTCTCGTTCACTGCCCCCTCCTCACGCCGGCAGAACCGCCGCTTTCGGCCGCGTCACGGCCCGCCGGATCAGTCGTCGCCCGCGCTCTCCGCGGACGTGGCGCCGCCCTTTCGGTACTTGGTCGAATAGAAGCCGTCGCCCCGGAACTGAACGGCGACGTGCGGCAAGAGCCGCCGAGTCCGCCGCCCGCCGCAGGCCGGGCATGTCGGTTGCGCACCGCCAGGTCCCTCGAGCACCCGGAAGGTGTGTCCGCAAGACGTGCATTCGTTGCGTCGAAGTGGCATCTTCACCTCAGCGCTTCGCCGGGAGACGCCTTCTCCCCGCTTAGCACTCTAGTAATCTGACTGCCAGGATCGTATCGCGGCAGTCCCTGTCTGTCAAGACGCCCGGGTGGGTGCCCGTGGAGCGGCGCCAGCCCCTACCAGACCTCTTCCTCGTCGTCGCGCCGCGGGAGCGCACGAGCCGCGGCCGCGGCCGTCGCCTCCTCTCCCGGGGGGACGACCACCGACACGGTCGTCGTCCGAGCTCCGAAGAGGCCGGGCCAGGAGTACGTAACCTCCAGCACGACGGCGCGCCCTGCCGTGAGCTCGGCCGTCTTGACCCGGGCGCCGACGCGCCCCCACGCGTAAAGCCGCCCCAGGACGTAACCGCCCTCAGACGATCCGATGGCGACGAGTTCGCTCGGTCGGGGCGCAACGCGTCGTCTCGGCCACCACGCCACGGCGGCCAACGTGAGCCCCAATCCGAGGAGGACGTACGCCGCGACGCGCCCTCCTTCCGCAGCCGTGAGACGGGCGATCGCTCCGAAGGCGAGGCAGACCGCGGCCGCGATGCAGAGCGCCATCCACCCCGGGCGCGCCCCGTCGTCGATCGCGCCGTCGGGCGCCGCCGCACAGGCATCTGGGTACCGCCACGAAAACAGGACTCCCTCTCCGATGCGCAGCTTGGCCACGATCCGCGCGCGAAGCGCGAAGACCGACGCGGCGGCGAGCCCGAAAAGCGTGAGGGCGCCGCCCGCGAGGATCGGGACGAACCCTTCCGCCTTCGCGTCGCGCCCGAGCGCAAACGAGACCCCGCCGCTCGCGGCGAGCGCGGCCAGAACGAGAGCACAGAGGGCGTATCGAGCCTGCGCGTTGCGGCGGATCATGTTGCGAGTGTAGCTTCTCGCAGCCCCACGAGGACGCATCCTTCGAACGTTTGCTGAAAGCGCCGGAGACGCGTATCTTCTGGGCTGATCCAGGAGGGGGGATCCTATTGCTGCGTCACATGGAGGCCGCTTGCGCTTTGTGAGGCCGTGGAACCCGGAGCGCTGGGTCCCGACCTTCGCCGCGATCTGGGGTGCGGAAGCGCTCTCGCTCTTCGGCACGCAGCTCGTGCAGTTCGCCCTCGTGTGGTGGATCACGAAGTCGACCGGCTCGGCAACGATGCTCGCCGTAGCGACGCTCGTGGCGCTGTTCCCGCAGATCGTCGTCGCTCCGCTCGCCGGAGCGCTCGTCGATCGCTGGGACCGCCGCTGGGTCATGATCTTCGCCAACGCCGGCATCGCGCTCAGCACGATCGCGCTCGCCTTGTTGTTCCTGTTCAACACCGTTCAGCTCTGGCAGATCTACCTCGCGATGTTCGTCCGCGCTACGGGGTCGGCCTTCCGCTGGCCGGCGATGCAGGCCTCGACAGCGATGATGGTGCCGCAGAAGCACCTGGCGCGGGTCGCCGGGCTGAACAACAGCTTGTTCGGCCTCGCGTCGATCATCTCGCCCTCGTTCGGCGCGTTGCTCATCGAGCTCGGGCTCCCGATGTACACCCTCCTGACGGTCGACATCGCCGCGGCGTCGATCGCGATCCTGCCCCTTCTCTTGGTCCGAATCCCTGTGCCGCAGCGCCGCGCGCTGAACGCGACGCAGACGAGTGTCTTGAGGGACTTCCTCGACGGACTGCGTTTCGTGCTGCGCTGGCGGACGATGTTCGCCCTCCTGGCGGCCGCCGCCGTGATCATGTTCTTCTCCTATCCCGCGAATTCGCTCATCCCCCTGCTCGTCACGAAGCATTTCGGGGGCGGCGCGATTCAGTTCGGCGGATTGCAGTCCGCTTTCGGGTTCGGAGTCGCCGCCGGCGGGGCGCTGTTGGGCATCTGGGGCGGGTTCAAGAAGCGGATGACGACGGCGCTCGCCTCGCTCTTCCTCCAAGGGGTCGGGTTCGCCGCGGTGGGACTCGTACCGACCAACGGCTTCGCGTGGGCCGTCGCGGCGATGGGGCTTGTGGGGCTCATGAACCCGGTCTGCACCGGCTCGCTCTTCGCGATCGTGCAGTCGACCGTCCCGCACGAGATGCAAGGGCGGATCATGTCGCTCCTGATCAGCCTCTCCTCCGTCGCCGCGCCGCTCGGCCTCGCCGCCGCCGGCCCGCTCGCGGACCGGTACGGCATCGGCATCTGGTTCCTCATCGCTGGAATCGTGATGATCGCCGTGGCGATCCTGTCCGCCCTCGCGCCGGCGGTGCGCAATGTGGAGTCGCGCGGCGCGCCGGCCGGCATGAGAAGGTTCACGTCCGGGCCTTCCGAACCGCCGGGCCCCTCGGCATGAGCCCAGGTCAGAGGCCGACTCGGGGGATCTTCGCCAGCCTGTTCATCGCCACCGCGACCGCTCAGGTGGGACTCGGCATCATCTCGCCAATCCTGCCTCTCTACGCGCGCACCTTTGCCGCGACAGGATTGCAGATTGGGCTCGTGTTCGCCGCCTTCTCCGTCTCGCGCGCGCTCCTCGGGCCGTTCATCGGACGCCTCTCGGACCGAATCGGCCGCAAGCCGATCATCGTCGCCGGCCTCGTGATCTACGCGGCCGTCTCCGTCCTCTACGCCTGGTCCTCGGCGCTGTGGCAACTGGGCCTCTTTCGCTTCGTCCAAGGCATCGCCTCGGTCATGGTGACGCCCATCGCCCAGGCCTACGTCGGCGACCTCACGCGCGCCGGGTCCGAGGGCAGGACGCTGAACGCCTTCTACGCGTCCCAGTTCATCGGCATGGCCATCGGTCCGATCCTCGGCGGAGGCATCGGCGCGGCGTGGTCGTACGAGGCGGCGTTCTACGTCATGGGCGGGCTGACGGTCCTGTCCCTCGCCCTCGTCCTTCTCGTGGTGCCGACCGACGAGACGGCGCGGACGCGCCGCGAGCCGAAACCCGCCGCCATGCTCCCGCTGCGCCAGGTGCTCGCGCACGACGCCGTGAAGGCCATGCTCGCGTACTTCGCGACGCGCGGCTTCTGGAGGCAGGCATTCAGCACGTTCTACCCGCTCTACGCCGTCGCAGCCTTCGCCGTCAGCGAAGCGGAAGTCGGAATCGTCCTGTCGGCCTACATGTTCGCCGAGGGGCTTCTCCAGATCCCGTTCGGGTACCTGGCCGACCGCTATCCTCGCGTGCGCCAGATCGTGATCGGAAGCGTCTTCGCGCCGCTCGTCCTTCTCGCCATCCCGTTCGTCGGATCGCTGTGGGCGGTCGTCGCGTTGACCGTCGCCATGGGCGCCTTCTCGGCCCTCGGTCGGGCGTCGCTCGTCGCGATCCGCACCGAGCTCGGCCGAACGCACGGCATGGGAACCCTGGCAGGCGTCCAGGGGAGCGCCTTCGCGGCGGGGCAGCTGCTCGGCCCCCTCGTGAGCGGAGCCATCGTGGACGCCGCCGGGCTCGCGGCGGTCTTCCCGTTCGGCAGCCTCGTCGGCTGCATCGGAACGGGGCTCGTCATCGTCTGGATCCGACGCTGGGCGAAGTCCGACCCGGCAGCCGCCGGCGGCCGGCACCCGCGGGCCGCCGGCCCTGCATCCTAGAACCCGTACGCGGCAGGGTCGAAGCTGCCAAGGTTCGCGGGGTCGAACGTGGTCTCCGACAGGCCGCTGGCGGGCCGGCGCATCCCCGACAGAGTGAGCGTGGACACATCCCCGGTCTCAAGGTCGCGCCCAACCATGACCTCGGGAACCCGCCTGTCCTCGAACGTGGCGAGGCTCGCGACGACGATCTCCTTCGTCAGGACGCCCGAAGCGCTGTACCCCTCTAGTCTCAAGAACATGCTCTCCGCCTGGTCGACCCACAAGAGCATCCGCGCGTACTTCGCGTCGACGCCCGGCTTCGGAGTGAGCTCGAGGACCCACACGGCGCGCCCCTCGCTCCCAACAGCGAGCGTCTCCTCGCGAAGTACCGTGGCCGCGTAGTCTTCGCGCATGTCGCTCGCGCCGGCGATGTCCGAGTACGACAGCGTGCTCCCCGCGAAGTTGCCGGACTGGTCCTCTTCGGACAGCAGCTCCTTCGTCAGGCCGAACGACGAGATGTAGAGCCACATGGTGCTCGGCTCCCCTGCCGCCTCGGGCATCGCGACGAGGAAGATCATCCCCTCATCATCGCCGCCTACGAAGTACATCAACGCGCGGCTCGTCTCGTCCGCGTCGGCGGGACGGCTCGGGTCCACGACCGTCTGCGCGACCACGGCAAGGCGGTAGTCGGTCGTGGCGCCGGACGCGTACTGATTGAGGACCTCAATGGAGAGGAGGATGCCCTCGCTGCTGTCGGCGCCGCCGATGCTGAAGGCGTCTTCCATCTGGTTCAGGATTTCATCTCCAGTGATCGCGAACGCGGACGTCGCAGCGAGCGCGACGAACGCGAGCGCAAGGAGCAGGGTGCTCGATCTCTTCGTCATGGCGTTTCTCCTTATTTCTTCTTGGCCTTCGTCTTCCACAGGCTCCGCAGGCGGTCCGACGCGGGAGCTTCCGCGAACCGCCATCGACGCATCACGAGGACGAGGGGGATGATCGTCAGCGCTGCGGCCGCGCTCGCCATCATCGCGAGCGCCAGCAGCCCTCCGAGGCTTCGGAAGGCCATGAACTTCGAAGCGAACAGGACGAGGAAGCCGGCCGCGACGGCGGCGGCGTTGAACAGGACGGCCCGTCCCGCCGTGCGTGCCGTCTTCTCCGCCGAACGGGCGCAGTTCGCGTCGGCCCGCATCTCGGAGCGATAGCGCGCCAGGAAGTGGATCGCGTAGTCGATGCCCGTTCCCATGGTGATGCTCGCGATCGTCGCCGAAGCGATGTTGAGCGTGACGCCCGACAAGGCCATCAACGCGAACACGACGAGAAGCGTGAAAGCAAGCGGGATGAGGCTGATCGCGCCCGCGACCAACGACCCCATGATCGCCGCGACGATCAGGCAGACGATGATGGCGGAGGAGTAGATGTTCGAGATGAGGCTCCGGATGAGCTGGCGCGACATCGAGTCGAAGAACTGCGTCGGCCCCACCATCTCGGCTTGGACGTCCCCGGTGAAGTGCGCGGCCAGGTACGCGCGGATGTCGCGAACGAGGCTGGCCTTCGTCGCTCCATCGGCGCGCGGGTAGAAGCCGACGATCTCCCCGGCGGAGAAGTCGGGAAGGGCGACGGTCCCGAAGTCGCCGCCCTGAAACGCGAACAGGGCGAGGAGTTGCGACACCTGCTTCCGTTCCGCCGGGATCGCGTAAAACGCCGGGTCGTCGGCGTGGAAACGGAGATTGAGTTCCCGGACGAGGTCGGTGATGGACGACGTCTTGCGAACGCCGAGCGTCCGCAGGTACTCCTCGAGGTCGAGCATCTCCTCGAGCAACGCCGGTTCCTTGAGCCCGTCTCGCCGCGCCGTGTCGATCTCGATCATGAGCTGCTCGCCGCCGGAGAAGTGCTGGTCGAAGTCCGTCATGCCGCGGATCGCCACATGCTCCTCTCCGAGGAAGGCGGCCATGGACGAGTCGGTGCGAAGGAGCGGCACCGCAACCCCCAACCCCACGACCAAGGCGAGGACGGCGACGAGGAACGGCCGCGGTCGGCCCACGATGCCGCGCACTGCGGCGCCGAGCGTGCGCGCCAGGCGCCCGTCTGCCACGGCCCGCTCCTTGAGCCCGTGCTGCTTGGGCGGAGGCAGAAGAGCGAGCAGGGCGGGGACGACGACGAGGGCGAGGACGAGAGCGAGGACCACGCCGATCGCGGCGGTGACTCCGAACTCGCGGAACAGGGGCATGTAGCAGGTGAGGAGCGACAGGAAGCCGCCCACCGTGGTCAGCCCGGCCATGACGACGGCTCCGCTGATCCCCGTCGCCGCGTCGATGACCGCCTCGCGCTGCGGCTTCCCGGTCGAGATCTCCTCCGCGTAGCGCTGCATGACGTGGAGCCCGTAGGCGATCCCGATCGCGAGCAGGAGAACGGGCAGGACGAAGGTCATGATCGAGACCTTGATCCCGAGGATGCCCATCGGGCCGAACATCCAGACGACGGCCAGCGCTACGACGGCGAGCGGGACGAAGATCCCGCGGAGGCTCCGCGAGGACAGGAACAGGACGAGGCACATCGCCGCGAGCACGATCGGGATGAGCAGGTACAGGTCGCTCTGCATGGACTCAGTGAGCGAAAGCATCATGTACGCCTCGCCCGAGATCGAGAACCGCTCGGGTGGCGTGCCCACTTCTCGGACGACATCGCGGACGGCCTCGGAGACCGCGTACTCCGAGGCGTCTTTCTCCATGGTGACGAGGATCGCCGCGGCCGAACCGTCTTCGGCAACGAGCAGACCACGCATGGAGGCGACTCCCATGACCCGGCCGCGGTACGCGGCGATCTCCTCCGCCGTCCGCGGCGCCCGCCCGCCGCGGGCCGCGGGGCCCACGTCGAGCGCCGTCTCGGAACTAGCGATCACGTCCTGGCTGAGCGGTCCCTGGATCTCCTCGACGCCGGGGATGGCGGCGAGCCGCGTTTCGAGCTCCTCGATCTTCGCGAGCGTCGTCGCCTGGAAGACGCCGCCCGGAGCGATGACCGCCACCATCAGCAGGCTCTGCGAGCCGTAGCGGTCCTCCGCGTTCTTCATGAGGATGTACGCCGGATCTTCCGGGTTCATGTAGGTCGCGAAGTCGACGTTCGTCTCGAGGGAGAAGAGTGGGAAGACGAGCGCGAGGGTCAGCGCTCCCACGGCCCCGACGACCCAGCGCGCGTGATCGACGATCCACGTGAAGAACCGACGCGTCACCGCAGCCACCCTTCCTGAACGCAGTACGACGCGGCCAGCGCCGCCCAGAGGTCATCCAGCGGCCCGGCGGCCGACGCGATCCCGGCGAACGCGCGGTCGACACCCCCGGCGAGGAGGCCCATCGCCTGCGCGACGAGCGGGTTCGCGCGGGGATCCCCTGCGACGAGGACCCAGATCCGGGGCGCCGTCCGATCGTCGACGCCGCGCGGCACGAGGAGGATCACGTCGTAGGGGATCTCCGGTTGCCGCCACCCGTGGAGTGGAACGTCAAACGGGCCGAGGCTCGCGGCCACGAGGACGGCGACGTCCGCGACGCCGCTCCGCTTGATCCCGCCCGCGAGGCCCACGACGCGCATCGTCGAGGCGAGCGTCTGCGTGCCGTCGACGATCAGGACGCGATACGCCGCAGCCGTCGCCGCGAGCGACGCGGTCGCGAGCGAGGACGTTGCGACGAGGCAGGCGAGGAACGCCAAGAGCGTCGCGCGCTTCTTGGTCATACGCCCTCCTTTCGGATGCCGGCCCACATGAACTGGGCGAGCTGGCGGGTCACGCGGTCGAGCGCGTCCTTGGGCAGATCGCCCGCGTAGGTCGTCAGGTAGATCGGCAGCGTCTCTTGGAGCGCGACGAGGGCGCAGGCGGTGACTCGCGCGTCAAACGCGCGCACCTCGCCGATCTTGCGGCCTCTCTCGAGCAGCTTGACGATGCGGTCGATCAAGTAGCGATGGAACTCGAGCATCCGTTCGTTCCCCTGGTTGAGCCCGTGGAGCGACCGTCGGCTCAGGACGCGCACGAGGTTGGGCTCCTCGCGAAACAGATCGATCTGCTTCTTGACGAACGCAGAGAGGATGTCGGGCACCGACAGAGCCGAATCCATGAGGCCGTCGACGAAGTCGAGCATGCCGTCGGTGTAGCGGCGGAAGATGTCGATGAGGACCTCCTCCTTGCTCGGGTAGTAGAGGTAGATCGTCCCCTTGGCGACGCCCGCCTCTCTTGCGATCTCGGCCACCGTGGTCTCGTGAAAGCCGCGGCGGGCGAACACGGCGAGCGCCGCCTCGCGGATCTGCTCCTGCTTGCTCTCGTCCACGGCACCTCCACATCTTTGACTGACTGACCAGTCAGTCATTCTACAGCGAGACGAGAAAAGAGCAAGAGGGCAGAACGGTCAGGCGCCTCACGGATGCACTCCGGCGCACAGCGTCCGAAAGTCGGCCTGAAGGCGCGCCGTCACGGCCCAGGCGTCGTCCCCCGCGTCGACCAAGTCGACGAGCCGCCGCGGTTCGCCGAAGCGCACGCGGACGCGCTCTGGTTCTCTCTCCGCGCCGAGTCGCCGCAGTCCGGCGTAGACGTGCGCCTCCGACCGAGCCTCCTCGAACGCCGGCAGGAGGAAGACCTCGCGAGCTCCGGAAGAGGCGCGCAGCTCGCGCGCGATCTGTCCGACCCCCGGATACCAGGTCGCTTCGTCGCGCCCGCCACCGCCGGGGAAGATCGCGGTGCAGCCGCCCCGCGCGACGTGGCGCGCTCCTTCGCGGAGCGACTGCAGGTTGGCGAGTTTGGCGGCCTCCCCCTCGCGGCTCTTGAACACGGCCCGAGCCAGACGGCGCGCGACGACGCGGGAGAGCCCGCCGCGTCGATACTCGACCCAATCGCGATCGCTGCGCGGCTGGAGCGGAAGCAGGTACGGGCCGATGCTCGGAATGAGGCAGCGCACGTAGGCGAGCATGAGGAGGCGCACGTCTTCGCGCCGGGCCGCCGCCGCAAGCAGGAACGGCGTGAGCACGGTCGGGTGGTTGCCGTACACGAGGACGGGTGACGCCCGGAGGGCACTCGCCGCGTCTTTCGACAGGACGAACTCGCAGTCGAGGCCGAGTCGCCGCACGCCGGCCGCGCACCCTTCGGCAAGGCCGCGCTCGCGGATCAACCGGCTCACCTCGTCGACGAACTGAACCATCGGCGTCATCGGCAGGACCCGGTCGACGAGGGAGAGAGCGGCGCGAAGGCCTACGGTCCGCCACCGCGCGTCCGCATAGGCGGCCGCGAACTCCCCGTCCCGGCACCCGGCGAAGGCCTCTCGAACGCGGCCGAATGCCCGACGCGACGACAGGATGCGCGCCGTAGGTCTCGTCTCGGAATGGCGGTTGCTCGCAGTCCCCATGCTCCTCCTTCGGAGCCGGACGGGCCGCCCAGGCGCCTCGGCTACCCGCGGCCGCGCCCCCAGGCGACGCGCCACGGCAAGCGAATCCACCGGAAAACGCGCGCTCTCGGGCGCGGGAAGGTCGCCTCGTAGTCTGCCTGGAGGCAGGCGGAGATGGCGCGCGGGCTCTGCGCGGCGTCGACCAGGTCGGCCAGCCGGCGGGGCTCGCCGAACCGCACGCGGATGGGCGCCAAACGAGCGTCTCCTCCCGACTGCCCGTCGAGCCGTCGCAGCGCCCCGTAGACGTGGCTGTTCGTGCTCCCCTCTTCGCGCATCGGAACGAGGTAGACGTCGCGCATCT
>JAKLFO010000024.1 GCA_022711155.1 Candidatus Bipolaricaulota bacterium | reverse complement strand
CGCGCCGAGCGCTTGGGCATGCAGCGATCTTCGTTACTGCATGCTTGTTTCTGACGTCTCAGCGACCTCTGCGCGCTCTGCGGTTTGCCCCCCACCCGCGGTGGAGCCAAGCTTCGATGCTACGACGAGAGGAGGCCGTTCGGCGCCGAACGCGTAAACGCCGTCACGAGCCGCGCCGCGTTCTCAAAGTCGTTCAATCGCAGGGTCGATACCGGCGAGTGGATGAACCGGCACGGCACCGACACGATGCCGACCAAGACGCCGCCGCGACTCAGGTGGATGGCTCCCGCGTCTGTCGAGCCGTACGTCGGCAGCTTGTACTGGTACGGGATCCCGTTCTCGGCCGCGAGCTTCTCGAGGACGCGCACGACCTTCGGCGCGACGACGATCGAGCGATCGGCGACGCTCACCGCCGGGCCGCGGCCGAGACGCGTCGGCTGGCTCTCCTCGGCGATTCCCGGCATGTCGGCCCCGATCGTCCCCTCGACTGCAATCGCGAGCGCGGGATCGATGTGAAAGGCCGCCGTCGTCGCGCCGCGCAAGCCGACCTCTTCGCCGAACGCGAACGAGAAGGCCGTCGTCATCGGCAGCTTCTCCTCGGCGAGCCGCCGTGCCGTCTCGACCAAGACCGCGCATCCGGCGCGGTCGTCGAGCGCCTTGCCCGTCACGTAGCCGTCGGCGATCTCGTCAAACGGGTAGTGGATCGTGAACGGATCGCCGATCTCGATCCCGAGGTCGGACGCCTCCTGGCGCGACGTGGCGCCGAAGTCGACGAACATCTTGTCCATCGGGATCGGCTTGGCGCGTTCCTCGGCCGAGAGGATGTGGGGCGGAGCCGAGCCGATGACGCCCAGGCGCTTTCGGCCATCCCGCGTCCGCAGGACGACGCGGTGGCCGGCGATGATGCGTTCGTCCCAGCCGCCGAGCGGAGCGAAGCGGACGTAGCCCTTGTCGTCGATCCACTTCACGATGAACCCGACCTCGTCCATGTGAGCGTCGAGCATGAGCACCCGGCTGTCCTTGCCCTTGCGGACAGCCACAAGGTTGCCGAGGGCATCGGCCGTCACGCTGTCGACGTAGGGCGCGATGCGCTCCTTCAGAAGCTCGCGGACCTCATCTTCGAATCCCGAGACGCCGAACGCGTCGGATAGCTCGCGCAAGAGATCGACTGGCTGCATAGACCGTCCTCCCTGGAACCGCGCGAGTATATGGACGCGAGTGCGCGGACTCCACACGGCGGGCCGGATCCCGCTCTTCGAGAACGTCGCGGCAAGCTGCAACGTCGCTACGGCGTTCCCGTGCGCTCCTCGGGCCGCGTCGCGTCGACCAGCGCCTGGCGAACTCGCTCGGCCATGGCGAGGGACAGAGACGCCTTCTCGGCGATCTCCTCGCTCGACGCGGCGCGGACGCGGTCGAGGGAGCCGAACGCCTTCACGAGCGCGCTCTTGCGTTTCGGCCCGATGCCGGGCACCTGATCGAGGACCGAGCCCAGGCTGCGCCGCGTGCGCAACCGGCGGTGGTAGCTGACCGCGAAGCGGTGCGCCTCGTCGCGCACGTGCCGCAAGAGCAAGAGCGCGTGGCTGTCGGCCGGCAGGGCAATTGGCTCGGCGCGCCCGGGGACGTAGATCTCCTCTAGGCGCTTCGCCAGGCCGAGGACGTCGAGACCTTCCACGTTCAGCTCCTCGAGCGCGGCCAGCGCGGCGTTCAGTTGCCCGCGCCCGCCGTCGACAAGCAAGAGATCGGGCAGGTCGGAGAACTTGCCGCGCGCCACCGTGGGGTCGGCGAGCTCGGCGAGCCCGCGGCGAAACCGGCGGCGCACGACCTCGCGCATCATCGCGACGTCGTCCGACTTGCCCGAGATGTGGACCTTGAACCGGCGGTACGCGTCGCGCCGCGGCCGGCCGTCTTCGAACACGACCATCGAGCCCGTCGCCTCTTGCCCCTGTGTGTTCGAGATGTCGAACGCCTCGATGCGCTGGGGGTACGACGCGAGTGCCAGCGCGTCCACGAGCTCGACCAGCGCCTCC
Source organism: Candidatus Bipolaricaulota bacterium (assembly GCA_022711155.1). Classification (GTDB taxonomy): domain Bacteria; phylum Bipolaricaulota; class Bipolaricaulia; order UBA7950; family UBA9294; genus CAIOGO01. The sequence continues at coordinate 16,271 of JAKLFO010000024.1, read as the reverse complement.
GCCGCGTCCTCGCGGAGGAGGTCTTCCTTCTCGCTTGCCATCTGCGCGAAGCGCGCGTTGTCCGCCGCGAGGAGGACGAGCGCGCGCTTGTCGCCGCGTTGCGGCACCGCGAGCCGCACGGGGCCGCCGCGTTGCGTCGCGAGCCACGCCGCCATCGCCTCCGGGTCTTCGAGCGCCACGGGAAGGAGAATCTCGCGCGGCACCGTCGTGGCCTGGGCGTAGTACTGCAACAGGAACGAGTCGAGGACGTCGGCCTCGTCGGCGCCGGCCGGCGTGCGCAGGTGGAAGGTCTCTCGTCCGGCCATCCTCCCCTCGCGGACGAGGAAGACCTGCGCGCAGGCGCGCCCGTCGCCGAGCGCGAGGCCGATCGCGTCGCGGTCTGCGAGGTCGGGCGACACGACCGACTGGTGCTCGGTTGTGCGCAAGAGGGCGCCGAGCCGGTCGCGCAAGCCGGCCGCGCGCTCGTACTCCTGGTTTGCCGCAGCATCGTCCATCGCGCGGCGCAGCTGGCGCGCCAACCCGTCGACGCGCCCCTCGAGAAAGAGGGCCGCGCCATCCACGACGGCCGCGTACTCGTCTTGCGGCACGTTCCCGGCGCACGGTCCGAGGCAACGGCCGATGTCGAAGTTGAGGCACGGCCGCCTCGGCGTCTTGAGCGGCAGGTCGAGCGTGCACGTGCGAATCGGGAAGAGCTTCTGCGCCAGCTTCAGGGTCGCGCGCATCGCCTTCGCGTTCGTGAACGGCCCGAACGTGCGGCCTCCGTCTTTCTGGCGACGGCGAACGATGAGGACGCGCGGGAAGGGCTCGTCGGTGATCCGCAGGTAGGGGTAACGCTTGTCGTCGCGCAGCCGAACGTTGAACCGCGGCTGGTGGCGTTTGATGAGAGCGTCTTCGAGCAAGAACGCCTCGGACTCCGTCGCCGTGCGGATTACTTCGAGGTCGGCGATCTCGGCGACGAGCGACTGAATGCGCGGCGCGAGGCCGTCGGGCGACTGGAAGTATGAGCGGACGCGCGAACGAAGCGATGCGGCCTTCCCCACGTAGAGGATGCCGCCGTCCTTGTCCTTCATCAGGTAGACGCCCGGCGTCGCCGGGAGGTCGCGGAGCTTCTGTTCGAGCGCTTCCGTCATCTTGGCGGCATGGTAGCGGCGGCCGCGCGGAGCCTCAAAACGCGGCTGGGCGCGTCGGGCCACGCCAGACTACGCCAGGCCGCGCATGGTAGCGCGAGCGCCGACAGGTATAATGACGTTCCAGACTCTACTTGGGGGCGTAGCTCGAACTGGAAGAGCGCCCGCCTTGCACGCGGGAGGATGGCGGTTCGAATCCGCTCGCCTCCACCACCGAGGGAGAAGCCGATGCGCTTCTCCCTCTTCGCTTCTCATCCGAAATTCGCCGTACAGAAGCCAGCATCGCTTGACACCCCTCCTCCTTCCCCTCGATCGGCGAGTTGCCTCGCCGCGTGCTCGTGCGCTAGATTCGTCCGCCGCGCTGGAGGAGACATGGAGATCGGCAATCCCGGCCGTCTGGTGGTGGGGCAGAAACTGCCTGAATTGCTCAGTTCGGCCGAGATCCGTTGCCGTCGTCTTTTCGAGACCGCGCCGCACGGCATCTTCCTGCTCGACGCGGCCAGCGGCGAGGTCATCGACGCGAACGCGGCGTTCGCGCGGATGACCGGCTACTCGTCTCGCGACGTCGTCGGCCGCAGGCTCTGGGAAGACGGCCCCGCGTCGCTTCGCGCCCTGGGGCAGGAGTTGCTCGAACAGACCCAGCGAGCCCGCTACGGCCGCTACACAGCCGTGCCGCTCACGACTGCGGACGGACGACACACTTGCGTCGACCTCGTCACCACCACCTATCGTGTCGGAACGGGCGAGGTCGTTCAGTGCGCCCTGCACGAGAAGGCGTCGTGGGGAGACGCCGCGACGACGACGAACCATCAAGCGGCCTGCAAGATGGCCGGCCTCCACGCGATCGCCCGCGTGCTCGAAAGCTGCGAGGACGAGGACGAAGCGTGCCGCGTGGTGGTCGCGGGAGCCAAAGACACGCTCGGATTCCCCGCCTGCACCCTCTACATGTCGGCCGGCGACCGGCTCGTCGCGCGGGACGGAGCGCCCACCGCAGCGCAGAGGGAGCCCGCGCCAACCGGCTTCGAGGTGGCTCGCGAAGCCCGTGGCGCCGACTGGCTGGCTCCCGTCCTTCCGTCGCGGATCACCCTGCGCGTCGGGAACTTCGGCGTGCTCGAAACCACGTCGCCGGTTCCCGGCGAATTCGGCGAAGAAGACGTGCGCCTGCTCGGCCTCTTGGCCGAGTACGCCGCGGAGGCGCTGACGCGCATTCGCGAAGAGGCGAGCCTGCGCGCGCAAGTCATCCTCGACCCGCTGACCGGGCTCTACAACCGCCGGTACTTCTCGATGGCCATCGCGAAGGAAGTGAGTCGCTCGCTGCGCCACGGGCACGCGATCGGCCTCATGCTTGCCGACATCGACCACTTCAAGCAGGTGAACGACGGCCTCGGCCACGCCGCCGGCGACCGCCTCCTCCGCGAAGTCGGCGGCCTGTTGCGCAGCACGGTCCGCGGCGAGGACTTCGTCGTGCGTTACGGCGGCGACGAGTTCCTCATCGTCTTGCTCGAGATGACCGGCCGGCCCGATGTCATCCGCGGCCGCATCCTCGCAGCGCTCGACCGCTGGAATGCCGCCAACTCTGGCTCGCTGCCCTTCCCCCTAGGGCTCTCCATGGGTGACGCCACGTGGACGCCCAAGAGCGGGCTCTCGATCGACGCCGCGCTCGCCGAAGCCGATCAGCGCATGTACGAGTCGAAGCACATCGCGCTGAACGGCACGCCACAAGGCAGTGCTCCGCTAAGCAGTGCGGACGGGGAGAAGCCCAGAAAGCGCGGCAAGATGACCGCGTGGCGTGGCGCGACAGCGAAACGCAGCGCGTAACCCATTGTGCGCCGTCGGGAGATCGGGTCGACTACGGAGCCACGTAGGCCGTTCCGCAGAACGGGCCAAGCGTCAGGAAGTTCACCCCATCGATCGTGAACGAGAACGGCCGCCCCGTGTCGACGCCATCCGGAATGCGCACGTATCCCGCCGCGTGCGTTGTGAGCGGACCGAAGAAGGGACCTAGAGGGCACGCGTGCGTGTCCGCCTCCGTGATCGAGAAAAGGACGTCGTCTTGCACAAACCACACGCCCGCCGGCGCCAGAGCCGCCGCCCCGTCGCCCCCGACGTGCGGCGAGACGTAGACGAAGAGGACGCGCGACAACGTGCGGAAGTGCGCCGCGAGCTCGGGCGCGACCTCGACGAAGAGAAGCGTGACCGCGTTGCTGGTCGTGGCCAGGGGCTCGTTGAAGAGCTGCCAGATCGTCGCGTAGTCGTAGAAGACGACGAGCGCCGTCGCCGCCCCGTTGAACACCTCGACCTCGCCGCCCAGGTTCTCTGGAATGTCCCCGAGCCTCGCGAACCCTGCGAGCGACGCCGCCCCCAGCGCGAAGAGGGAGAGAGCGACCAGCACCCATGCCCGCCGTATCACAACGCGCCTCCTCTGACCAAGAAAGAGCTCCAGGCTCCAAGGCGGCCTCGGAAGAAGCCCATTTGAGCGGCCCTCCCGCAGCCGCGCCGCCTAGAGCGAAAAGAGGGACGCCCCCAGCATCATCAAGACGATGATCAAGACGCCCACAACGAACAACTCGCCTTCCATCCGCCCTCCCGCCTGATTCCGCGATCACGGGACAAAGTCCCGCCCGCGCCCGCCCTCGACACCAAGGAGACCATCGGGCAGGTCACTTCCAGACTATCCGCTCCGCATCTGGTCTGACAAGAGGTAGAGCCAAGAAGACACAGCCCGCGCACGCCCCCAGCCAGCTCGCTGCAGTCTGGCACGCCAGAGCCTATCAGAACCCGCGGGCCCGCTCCTGGGGTGGAGGCTCCGCGGACCGGTCCATTCGTCAGATCGCAAGATAGTGCTTGGCAGAGACCAGGGCCGCCCCTATGGTGGATTCATGCGGTGGAGCCCTCGCAAGCTGAGCATGATCGCTTTGTGCCTGGTTCTGGATCTGCCCCTCAATGCCCCTCCTGCATCCGTCCAGAACGCACCGGTGGCAGGAGACGTACGGGTACGCCCAGCCGATGGGATGGAGCTGGTGTTCGTGCCTGCCGGCGAGTTCGAGATGGGCACGACGCTCGAGGGACTTCGCTACGCGCAGCAGTTGTGCCGGGAACTATGTGGGTCGTTCGCCAGCGCGGTCTGCCGGAGCGAGGCGTTCGCCGACGAGCGGCCGGAGCACCGTGTGGCCGTCGCTGGGTTCTGGATCGACCGATCGGAGGTCACGAATGCGCAGTACCAGCGCTGTGTTGAAGCAGGCGCATGCTCTCCTCCGAAGAAGGAAGGCTCATTCACCCGAGAGAGCTACTACGCAGACCCGGACTACAGCGAATACCCCGTCATCTGGGTTACCTGGCAGCAGGCGGTGGACTATGCGCGGTGGGTCGGCGCGCGCCTCCCCACCGAGGCCGAGTGGGAGTACGCCGCGCGAGGGCCCGACAGCGGACTCTTCCCGTGGGGAGACGAGTTCGACGGGACTCGACTCAACTACTGCGCGGCAGAGTGCGCCTTAGGTCCAGAGGACCCGGACATCTCGGATGGCTACAGCGACACTGCGCCGGTGGGGAGCTACCCCTCCGGGGCAAGCTGGTGCGGAGCCTTGGACCTTGCGGGGAACGTGAGGGAGTGGGTTGCCGACTGGTATGGGCTGTACTCCGACGTCGCGCAGACGGACGCGGGCGGGCCTGCAACAGGTGAGGCGCGCATCGCGAAGGGCGGGTCGTGGCTGGATCGTCCAGACGACGTTCGCTCGGCCAATCGAGGCGCCAACGCTGCGGAGTACTGCGAGCACAAAGTTGGCTTCCGCTGCGCCTCGAGCGCTCCCCCATGACGACTGGCAAGCCCCAGTAGACTGTCTCCGAGCTCCGTCTTCTGAGGTCGTCCATCGGAGCGCCCCGACGTAGCGCTTCTCGGACTCTGGCACGCCTTGGTGGACTACTTCCGAACTGGGCATTGAGTTCGGAAGTCGCCCCGTCTGGTACGCCTTAGTGGACTACTTCCGAACTGGGCATTGAGTTCAGAAGTCGTCTCGTCTGGTACGCCCTATTGGACTCGAACAAGTCCGAGGGCCGTGTTGGACCGGTCACAGAGCGCGAGGCCTAGACTCACTCGGTGCCGCTTGCCCCAATCCGACCTGGCCGGAGAGAAAGTTTTCGGACTATGAGCTGCTCCTGCCGCCCCCGACGGCCTTCGCCTGCAACCCGCGCCCTGAGAATCGAGTTGACACCTCGGGATTCCGGCAGTAGGATGCTGGCTCACGGAAGGTAAGCATGCGGAAGGGCCCACCTGTGGGTGGGCTCGTTGCCTTCCCAGGATGGTCAAGGAGCAACGGTACGCGCGCGATCCGAGCGAGTACGTAGTTTCGATGCCGGAAGACCAAGTCGTTCGTTCGTACACCCTGCAGATCTCTGATGTCTACGCGACGGCGGGCACGTCCCCCGACGGCCTGTCGACCGCGGAGGCCCGCGCACGCCTCGCCAAACACGGGCCGAACGCGATCCAGACGATCAAGGGGAAGCCGCTCTGGCGGAAGTTCCTCGCCAACTTCACGCACCTCATGGCCCTCCTCCTCTGGGCGGGCGGCGCGATGGCGTTCATCGGCAAGATGCCGCAGCTCGGGTGGGCGATCTGGATTGTCGTCGTCATCAACGCAGCTTTCTCCTTCTGGCAGGAGTTCCGCGCCGAGAAGGCGGCCGACGCGCTCAAGATGCTCCTGCCGCAGTTCGCGCGCGTTGTTCGCGACGGCCAGGAAGCGAAGATCCCGGCCGAGGAGCTGGTTCCCGGCGACTTGATCGTCCTGTCGGAGGGCGATCATGTCAGCGCAGACGCGCGGCTGGTCGAAGAGAGCGAGATGCGCGTCGATCTCTCGACCCTAAACGGAGAATCCGCGCCGGCGCGGCGTACGGCGGAAGCCTCGCTGCGCGAGGGCCTCTCGGTGATCGAGCGTCCGAATCTCGTGTTCGCCGGAACGGCGGTCAGTGCGGGCACGGGGCGCGCGGTGGTCTTCGCGACGGCGATGAACACCGAGTTCGGCAAGATCGCGCGCATGACGCAGACGGTGGAAGAGGACCTGTCGCCGCTGCAGAGGGAGGTCAATCGCGTCACGCGCTTCGTCACGGCCATGGCGCTCGGCATCGGCGTGCTGTTGTTCGTTCTGTCGATCTTCATCCTCGGCCGCCCGCTCGCGGAAGGGTTCGTGTTCTCCGTGGGCATGGTTGTGGCGTTCGTTCCGGAGGGGCTCCTCCCGACGGTGACCTTGTCGCTTGCGATGGGCGTGCAGCGCATGGCGAAGCGCAACGCCCTGATCAAGAAGCTGTCGTCGGTTGAGACGCTCGGGTCGTGCACGGTCATCTGTACGGACAAGACGGGTACGCTGACGCAGAATGAGATGACGGTGCGCGAGGCGTGGCTCGCCGGCCAGCGCCTCACGACGACGGGCGTCGGCTACGAGCCCGCGGGCGAATTCGTCGCTGCGCCAGGCAGTCGGCCTGTCGCGCCGGCCGATCTGAGGGAACTCCTCCTCGCTGCCGTGCTCTGCAACAACGCGAAACTCGTACCGCCGCACGACGAGAAGGGGTGGGGCGTCCTCGGCGACCCGACGGAGGCGGCCCTGCTCGTCGCGGGAGCCAAAGCGGGCGTGGCGTACGCCGAGGCGGCCAAGGAGTACGGGCGACTGCGCGAGTTGCCGTTTGACTCGGCGCGCAAGCGCATGAGCACGATCCACCCGCGCGGCAGAGACGAGGTCGCGTTCGTCAAGGGCGCGCCGAAAGAGGTCTTGTCGCTCTGCACGTCGATTCTCGAGGGCGGGGTCGAGGTGCCGCTCACGCGCGAGAAGCGCGACGAGATCCTTGCGGCCAACGACGCCTACGCGCGCAACGCGTTGCGCGTGCTGGCCGTCGCGCGGCGAACGCTGCCGGAACGGCCGAACGGTTACACGATCGCGTGGGTTGAGCAGGACTTGACGTTCTTGGGCCTCCTCGCGATGCAGGATCCGCCTCGGCCCGAGGTCGCGGCCGCGGTCGACAAGTGTCGGCGCGCCGGCATCCGCATCATCATGATCACGGGCGACTACGGGCTGACGGCGGAGTCGATCGCCCGCCGCGTTGGGATGGTGCGCGAGGGCGCGCGTCTGGTGACGGGCGCCGAGCTCGACGCGATGTCGGAGACCGATCTCAAGGACGCGCTCGGGGGAGAGGTCATCTTTGCCCGCGCCGCGCCGGAGCACAAGCTGCGCGTCGTCACGGCGCTCAAGGACATGGGCGAGATCGTCGCCGTCACAGGCGACGGCGTGAACGACGCTCCGGCGCTCAAGAAGGCCCACATCGGGGTCGCAATGGGCATCGCCGGCACGGACGTCGCGAAGGAAGCCGCGTCGATGATCCTGCTCGACGACAACTTCGCTTCGATCGTCAACGCGATCGAAGAGGGGCGCGCCGTCTACGCCAACATCCGCAAGTTCACGACCTACATCTTCACGAGCAACACGCCGGAGGCGTGGCCGGTCATCCTGCAGATGGTGTTCAACGTTCCCCTTGCCCTCACCGTGATGCAGATTCTTGCCGTCGACTTGGGAACCGACCTCGTCCCGGCGCTCGCGCTCGGCACGGAGAAGCCCGAACCGGGGCTCATGGACCGCCCGCCGCGTCGTTCCACCGAACGTCTGGTGGATCGGCACTTGATCGTGCGCGCGTTCGTGTGGCTCGGCAGCCTTCAGACGGCGCTCTGTTTCGCGGGCTTCTTCTTCCTGTGGTGGACGCAGGGACAGAATCCCCTCCGGATACCGTTTGCCGAGCGGCCGGACCTTCAGCCGTACGGAGATCGGTTCGGCATGAAGTACGGGCTCACGTACGTGCTCTCGACGTCGATGTTCCACGCAGGCGTGGTCACGACGCAGATCGGGAACGCCTACGCCTGCCGCACCGAAAGGACGTCGGTGTTCAAGATCGGGTTCTTCTCGAACCGCTTCCTGTTGTTCGGCTTCGCGTTCGAGCTCGCGCTCATCGCGCTCATGATCTACGCGCCGCCTCTGCAAGCGCTGTTCGAAGAAGGCCCCCTCCCGCTCGGGTACTGGGGCTTCCTCTTCCTCTACCCGCCGATCATGTTCTTCGCCGAAGAGGGCAGGAAGGCCGTCTTGCGCAGGATGGAACGACGGCGCGCCCACCGCGCGGAAGTGGCGGAGCATCTCGCATGACAAACACCAGGAGGCGGCCGGGTGCGGACAGGCGCCGGACTAGGAGATGAGGACACGTGCACGGTAGGATGATGGGCTGTGTTTCCGTAGCCCGAGGGACGGGCGCCGGGCGGGAGAACGCGGAAATCCCGTACCGTAGCGAAACGCGGGCTTGGCGGTGCGAGCGGACGGTCCGCGGAAGGAGGTCGCCATGAGGGTCATCATTGTCGGCTGCGGGCGCATGGGCACGGAACTGAGCCACCAGCTCATCGAGGATGGCCAGGACGTCACGGTCGTCGACGTGGATCCCCGCGCCTTCGATCGCCTCGGGCCGTCGTTCCGGGGTAAGACGATCGCCGGCTCGGGCCTCGACCGCGACATCCTCGCCCGAGCGGGCGCCGAGCAGGCAGACGCTCTGGCGGCCGTCACGGCGAAGGACAACCGCAACATCATCATCGCGCGCGTCGCGCGGAACACGTTCAACGTTCCGAAAATCGTCGCCCGTCTCTACGACCCTCGCCGCGCCGAGATCTACCAACGGCTCGGCCTGCAGACGGTATCGTCGACGGCGTGGGGCGCCAGCCGCATCATCCAGCTCCTCGGGCATCGCGAGCTCAACGTCGTGTCGAGCCTGGGGACGGGAGAAGTGGAGTTGGTCGAGGTGGAGGTTCCGCCCCACTGGGTCGGCCGCACGGTAAACAACGTGAACGTCCCGTCCGAGATCTCGGTGATCAGCCTGGCGCGCAAGGGCCAGACGTTCATTCCCATAACGGGGACGACGTTTCAGAGCGGGGACCGCATCGTCATCAGCGTGCTGTCCACGGCGCGGAGTCGACTCGAGAGCCTGATGGCGATCGTCTAGGAGAGGAGGCGAAGATGTTCGTCCTGATTGTGGGGGGAGGAAAGACGGGCGCGCACCTTGCCGGCCTCCTCTTGACCGGCGGACACACCGCGGTCATTGTCGATCCGCGGCCCGAAATCACCGAGCCGCTCAAGCTGCGCTTCCCGCGCGAGATGGTCGTCACGGGCGACGGCGCCGATCCGAAGGTGCTCGCCCAAGCTGGCATCAAGAAGGCCGACGTCGTGGCCGCCGTGACGTCGGACGACGAGGACAACCTCGTTGTGTCGACAATCTCCCGGTTCGAGTTCGGCGTCCGCCGCGTGATCGCGCGGGTGAACGACCCCGACAACGCGTGGCTGTTCACGCGGGACATGGGTGTGGACGTCGCCCTGAACCAGGCCAACCTCATGGCGACCTTGATCGCCGAGGAGATGTCGGTCGGCGACATGATGACGCTGCTCAAGCTGCGCCGGGGCCAGTACTCGCTCGTCGAGGTGAAGGTCGCGCCGGGATCGATTGCCGCGGGGAAGGCCGTGCGCGATCTCGATCTGCCGAGCGACTGCGTGCTCGCGGCCATCCTGCGCAAGGGTGACCTCATCCTGCCGCGCGCCGACACCGTGCTGCAGGCCGTCGACGAGATCCTGGCGATTGTGCGCCCCGAGCAGCAGGGCGACCTCGACCGGCTCGTCGCGCGCCCGGAAGAGTGACCGCGGCGCGCGGGCTGCTTCGTTGACGCCTTCTCGAAGCGTTCATAGAATCTCCCGTGAGAGGTGATTCATGGCAGCGGAACAGGTACAGCGCGAGATGATCGAGCACATGAAGCGGACTCTCGACGTGTTGAAGGAGCACCTCGCGAAGGTTCAGACCGGCCGGGCGAATCCCGCGATGGTCGAGGACGTCGTCGTCGACTACTACGGGACGCGCATGCCGCTCAAGCAGCTCGCGACGATCGCGGCGCCTGACGCGAACCTGCTCGTCGTCCAGCCGTTCGACAAGACCCAGATCGCGTCGGTCGAGAAGGCCATCCTGGCCGCAGACCTCGGTCTCAACCCCGCGAGCGACGGCAACGTCCTGCGCATCAAGGTGCCGAAGCTGTCCGAGGAGCGCCGCCGCGAGCTGTCGAAGGTCATCAAGGCGCGCGGCGAAGAGACGAAGGTCGCCCTGCGCAACGTGCGCCGCGAGGCGAACGAGAAGTACGACGCGATGAAGAAAGAGGGGACGATCTCCGAGGACGAGCACCGGCGCTATCGCGAGAAGACCGACGAACTGGTGCAGGAGCACTCGCGAACCGTCGACGGCCTGATCGACCAGAAGGCAAAGCAGATCCAGACGATCTAGGTCGGCCCGATGTCGGAGCGTTTTTCCGGAGCCGCCCGAGTCCTCCGACTCGGCGGCTCGTTCCTTCTCTCTACCGCGCTCGCCCTCGGGCTCCTTGCCTTTGGGCGGCCCATGGCCGCGCTCGGCGTTGCCATCGGGTGGGCGCTCCACCTGGCGAACTCGTTCCTCCTCTACCTGACGCTCGCCTCGCTCGCGTCGCCGGACGCGTTGGATGACGAGGCGCGTTCTTCCAAGGCGGGGCGTGCGCTGGCGGGCTTCTCGAGCGTTGGGAGGCTCCTCCTTCTCGGCCTCGCTCTCTGGGCAACCTTCGCCGCGCTGGGGCGCGAGGCTGCCCTAGGAGCGGGTGGAGGATTGGCGTTGGCGCAGGTAAGCTTCTTGATCAGCGGATCTGGCGCGAAGGGAGGAGCGTAGTGCGCGAAGAGCTCGGCCGTCTGATTGAGCACCTCGGGCAGAAAGAGATCGCGACCTGGCACATCGGCGGCTTCGCGATGCGGGTCGATCCGAAGACGATCGTCCTCTCCGCCATCGCGTCCCTGATCGTCGTCCTCCTCGCCCTCTTCCTGCGACGCGGGCTGCGTCAGGCGATCGAGGACAAGCCGAGCCGGACCCAGGCGGCGCTCGACTTCGTGATGGATCAGCTCCAGAGCCAGCTCTTGAGCAACTTCGGCTCGTCCGAGTTCGGACGGCGCATGTTCCCGTTCATCGCGACGCTCTTCTTGTTCATCCTCGCGTCGAACTGGCTGTCGCTCCTGCCCGGGCTGGAGGCGCCGACGACGAACCCGAACGTCACCCTGGGCCTCGCGCTGATGATCCTCGTGCTGGTCCACTTCTTCTTGATTCGCACGAAGGGCCTGCGCGGCTATCGCAAGGAGTTCTTCTCTCCGTGGTGGCTGTCGCCGATCACGATCCTCTCGGAAGTCGTCGCGCGGCCTCTGTCCCACGGCTTCCGTCTCTTCGGCAACGTGTTCGCCGAGATGGTGCTCGTCACGATCGTCATGGCCAAGCTCGAGCCGTTCGCGGTCCCGATCGCCTTGCGCGTCATCTTCGGCATCGGTTTCGGACTCATTCAGGCGTTTGTCTTCTCGATCTTGGCGGTCGCCTACATCAACCTCGCGACCGAGAAACATTAGGAGGGTGCATGCTTCAGGAGGCGCAAGCAGCGGCCGGAGGGATCAGCGGCGCGGATCTGATCCAGGTGGCGAAGTACCTCGCCGCCGGTCTGTGCATGGGGATCGGAGCGTTCGGGCCGGGCTTGGGCATCGGAAACGCCGTCGCTCACGCGCTTGACGGCATCGCCCGCCAGCCCGAGTCGCGGCCGGCGTTGTTCAGCACGATGATCATCGGCTGCGCGTTCGTCGAGACCACGGCCATCTACGCCCTGTTGATCTCGATCGTCTTGTTGTTCGTCGTGTAGGGAGGGTCGAGTAACGTGGAGTGGGGCAGGATCATCGATTTCAACTGGACGCTCCTCATCACCCTGCTTCAGTTCGCCGTCCTGTTGGTCCTCCTGCGCTTCATCCTCTGGAAGCCGACGCTCCAGTACCTCGACAAGCGGCGCGAGCTCATCGCGGCGCGGATGACGGCGGCGAAGACCTCGGAGGAGAAGGCGAGCGAGCTCGTAGGCAAGCGCGAGGCGGAGCTGGCCGCGGCGAAGAAGGAGTCGGCGCAGATCCTCGAAGAGGCGCGCCAGCGCGGCGAGAAGAGCGTCGCCGACGCGAAGGCGCGGGCGAGGGAAGAGGCGGACCGCATCCTCGCCGACGCGCGGACCCAGGTGGAGCACGAGCGCGAGCACGTCCTCGCGGACCTCAAGGCGCAGTACGCGGAGATGGTCGTCCTCGGAACCGAACGCGTCCTGTCTCGCGAAGTGCGCATCGAGGATCATCGCAAGCTGCTCGACCAGCTTCTCGCGGAGATCGATGAGGTCGCGCTCCACGGGGTGAAGGACGACTCGTGAGATCGCGCGACGTCGCACGGAAGATCGCCGAGGACCTCTACGCCCTCGCGGCCAAGGAGAAGACGACCGACGCGCTCGAGCTGGAGCTGCGCCGGATCGCCGCGGCCACCGACGCGCCCGCCGCGGCGGGAAGAGGGGAAGATGTCGCCCTTGCCGCGTTTCCCGAGGCGAGCGACGGGTTCCGCCACCTGATGGGGCTCCTCATCCGGGACATGGTTTTGGGCGAGTTCCTCTCCGTGCGCGCCGAGGCCGAAGGCGTCCTCCGCGCGCGCGTCGTGAGCGCGCAGCCGCTGTCGGCCGGCGAAAGCGCCAAGCTGGCGGCGAAGCTCGGGCAGATCCTCGGCATGGACGTGAAGCTGGAAGAGAGCGTGGATCCGGACCTCCTCGCCGGAGCGAGGATCGAGATCGAGGGGCGAACGCTGGACGGGACCCTGCGGGCGAAGCTCGATCGGCTGCACCGCACACTCAGTCAATCGGGGGATGTATGACGGCGAAGAGAGACGACATCGCGGCGATCCTCAGAGAGCACCTGCGAGGCTTCCGGTACGACCTCGAGACCCAGGAGGTCGGCGTTGTCGCGCAGGTCGGAGACGGGATCGCCCACGTCTACGGGCTTGACCGGGCGATGTCTTCGGAAATCGTCGCCTTCGAGAACGACGTGTACGGGCTCGTCCTGAACCTCGAAGAGGAGAGCGTCGGCGTCGCCCTGTTCGGCGACACGGAAAAGGTGCGAGAGGGAGACGAGGTTCGGCGCACCGGGCGCGTCCTCGAGACGCCGGTCGGGGAGGCGTTCCTCGGCCGCGTGGTCGATCCCCTGGGGCGGCCGCTCGACGGCAAGGGCCCCGTCGCGTCGACGGAGAGCCGCAAGACCGACGCCAAGGCGCCGGGAGTCATCGAACGCCAGCCGGTCGACACGCCGCTCCAGACGGGCCTCAAGGCCGTCGACGCCATGACGCCGATCGGCCGCGGGCAGCGCGAACTGATCATCGGCGACCGCCGCACCGGCAAGACGGCGATCGCGCTCGACACGATCATCAACCAGAAGGGGAAGAACGTCGTCTGCGTCTACGTGGCGATCGGGCAGAAGGCGTCCACGGTGGCGCGGATCGTCGACACGCTGGCCCGCCACGGCGCGCTCGCGTACACGATTGTGGTCGCGGCCGACGCGCACGCTCCGGCGCCGATGCAGTACCTCGCGCCGTACGCCGGCTGCGCGATGGCCGAGTTCTTCACTTACCGCGGCGGAGACTCGTTCGTCGTCTACGACGACCTGTCGAAGCACGCCGTCGCCTACCGCGAGATCGCCCTCTTGCTGCGCCGCCCGCCGGGGCGAGAGGCGTACCCCGGCGACATCTTCTACACCCACTCGCGCCTGCTCGAACGCGCCGTGCGCCTCGCGGACGGGCACGCCGAGGCAAACCACACGGCGGGCGTGGAAGCTCTGGAAGACGAGCGCGCCGTGCCGCGCGCGCCGCGCGGCGGAGGGAGCCTGACGGCATTCCCGATCATCGAGACGAAGGCGGGCGACATCACGTCGTACATCCCGACGAACGTGATCTCCATCACCGACGGGCAGATCTACCTCGAGACGTCCTTGTTCAACCAAGGCGTCCGGCCGGCGATCAACGTCGGGTACTCGGTGTCGCGCGTCGGCGGAGCAGCGCAGATCCGCGCGATGTCGCAGATCGCCGGCGAGCTGCGGCTCGAGTTGTCGCAGTACCGCGAGCTTGAGGCTTTTGCCGAGTTCTCCTCGGACCTCGACGACGAATCGAAGGCTCAGCTCGCCCGCGGCGACCGCTTGATGCAGATCCTGGGCCAGGGCCAGTACGAGCCGATGCCGGTCGAGGATCAGGTCCTGTCGCTCTACGTCGCTGTGCAGAACCACCTGGTCGACATCGAGGTGGCCGACGTGCGCCGGTTCGAGGAAGAGTGGCTGCGCTACCTGCACGAGGCGCGCGAGGATCTCGTGACCGAGTTGCGCGAGAAGAAGGAACTGACTCCCGCGTACCGAGCCAAGCTCGACCAGGCCGTGGCGGAGTTCAAGAAGCGGTTCGGAGCGTAGTCTATGGCGCAGTACGTCCGAGCGATCAAGAGCCGCATCTCGAACATTGAGGACATCGCCTTCCGAGGTCAAGCGATGTCCGTCAGTCGGTGCCGGAGGGACTAGGGAATGGCGCAGTACGTCCGAGCGATCAAGAGCCGCATCTCGAACATCGAGGACATAGCCCAGATCACCAGTGCGATGAACGCAATCGCCATGACCAAGGTGACGCGGCTGAAGCGCAAGCTGTCGCACGTGCGCCCGTACTTCCAGGATCTCGAAGCCTTCACCCGTCGGCTCGCCGGGCAGCAGGCGGCCGACGCGCAGCCGCACCCGCTCATGGTTGCGGGTCGCAGCGACCGGACGACGTTCCTCGTCCTCAACTCCGATCGCGGGCTGTGCGAAAGGTACAAGGGAGAGCTGAACCACGCGGCGGAGGCCGAGATGGCCGCGGCCGGCCCCACGGCGCAGTTGCTCGCGGGCGGCGAGAAGGCGCGCGCCTACTTCGCCCGGCGCGGCGTGAGCCCCCTGCGGTCGTACGTGGGCGTCTACGAGCCGCCAACGTGGGACGCCGCCGTCCGCGTGGCGGACGAGGTGATGGACCTCTACATGCGGGGCGAGGTCGGACGCGTGAGGCTCGTGTACATGCGGTTCATCTCGGACCTGACGCAGAAGATCGGCATCGCCGACCTCTTGCCGGTTGCCGTCGAGCCCGAGCCGGGCGACGCGTTCGTCGAGCCCGATCTCACGACGGCGCTCGCGAACACGCTTCCGCTCTACGTGCGCGTGAAACTGTACGCGGCGATGGTGGAGACGAAGACGAGCGAAGACGCGATCCGCCGGCAGGCGATGAAGAGCGCGACCGACAACGCGGAGGACCTGCTCGAGACCTTGCGCCGCTCGTACAACCGCGCGCGGCAGCAGTCGATCACGAGGGAGATCGCCGACATCCTCGGCGGCGCCGAGGCGCTGCGGGCGAACTAGAGGAGCTGGAGGAAGGCCATGGTGGAGAAGCTCGCAACGGGAAAGGTCACGGAGATCCGGGGCCCCGTCGTCGACGTCCGCTTTGCGCGCGGCGGCCTGCCGCGCGTCAACGACGCGCTGAAGATCGAACGGGAAGGAGACGAGGACCTCGTCCTCGAAGTGGCCGACCAACTCGTAAGCGACATCATCCGCGCGATCGCCATGGACTCGACGGACGGCCTGGCGCGGGGCACGCCCGTCCTCTCGATGGGCGGGCCGATCACCGTGCCCGTCGGTCCCGAGACCCTCGGCCGCATGCTCAACATCGTCGGCCGGCCGATCGACGGCCAGCCGGCGCCCGAGACGACCAAGCGGTACTCGATCCACCGCAAGGCCCCGGCGCTGCTCGAACAAGAGACGAGGACGGAGATCTACGAAACCGGCATCAAGTCGATCGACCTCGTCGCGCCGTTCCCGAAAGGCGGGAAGATCGGCCTGTTCGGCGGAGCCGGCGTCGGCAAGACGATCGTCATCATGGAGCTCATCCGCTCGATCGCCTACGAGCACCATGGGTACTCCGTGTTCGCCGGCGTCGGCGAGCGGACGCGCGAAGGGAACGACCTCTACCTCGACATGAAGGAGGCGGGCGTCCTCCAGAACACGGCGCTCGTCTACGGCCAGATGAACGAGCCGCCCGGCGCGCGCTTCCGCGTCGCGTTGACCGGCGTGACCGTGGAGAGGACCGATGGTGGCGGGTATGGCTTCCTAATTTCGACCACGGCGGCACAGTACTCGGGATGTGTGGCCCGCAACAACGTGCTGTACGGATTCGGTCTGATCGCGGACGTGGTCAACG
>JAKLFO010000023.1 GCA_022711155.1 Candidatus Bipolaricaulota bacterium | reverse complement strand
GAGGTCCGCGACTCGTTGTAGCGTCGGAGCTTGTCTCCGACGTCGCCGGCCTTTGACGTTCACGCCGCCCTGCGAACGTCGCAGACAAGCTGCGACGACGTGATCGCTTCGCGGAGACACGTCGCAGACAAGCTGCGACGCTACGCGGACTGCGTTCCTATCGCAGCGACCTCGCTTCGTGCCCGGCCAGGAGTTCGGCAACCGGAGATCCCGCCGAACTCCCTAGCTGTCGGCCCGGCAGTTGCGGCCGACAGCCACGGACTCCGGACTAAGCCCCTATCGCCGCGACCTCTGCGGTGACGACTGTTCGACGCAATGCCGAGGTTGGCTAGACTCCCGCGATCCTCCTGAGCGCAGCCACATGTTCGTAGGCGAGCCGGATCTGCCCGAGCGTGACCTTGGTCGAGTCGAGGCCGTGGTCGTCGGAGCCGCCGGTCGTGAGGAGGTTTCTCCGGTCGGCCTTGGCGGCGAGCAGCTCCGGGGCGATCGTGAGCTCGGTCGTCGGCGAGGTGCGATACGGGTACACGGTCTCGAGCCCGTCGACGCCCGCCGCGACGAGCGAGTCGAGGAAGAGGTCCCAGTCGCGGACGCGCATCAGACACGGGTGGGCGACCGAGACGGCGCCGCCGGCCCCGTGCAGGATGGCGACGGCCTCGCGAAAGCCGATCTTCTCGAGCGACACGTAGCATGGGCGGCCGCGGCCGATCAGACGTTCGAACGCTTCGTCGCTGGCGCGGACGGCGCCGGCCTCGACGAGCGCGCGCGCGAGGTGCGGTCGGCCAAAGTTGCCGGCCGCGTGACGTCGGACGTCGGGCATGTCGACGTCGTACCCCACTTCGCGGCACTTCTCGACCATCCGCTCCATGCGCGATCGGCGAGCGCCCTCCATCCACGAGATGAGCTCGCGAAGCGAACGAGCCCCGGGATCGACGTAGTAGCCGAGCAGTTCGCCGGACACGCCGTCGAAGTCGGCCTTGAGTTCGATGCCCGTGATCACTTCGACGTTCTGGTGTCGCGTCGCTCGCTCCCGAAGCTCAGGCGCCAAGGTGTCGTGGTCGGTGATCGCGACAGCGGCAAGCCCGCTCGCACGCGCCCGACCGACCATCTCGTCGAGCGTCTGCGTCCCGTCGGAGGCGACGGTGTGAAGGTGGAGGTCGGCGAAGCCGCCGCTCACCATTCGGCCCGCCCGCGCCGCAGGCGCGCTGCGCGCACGACGTTCTCGAGAAGCATGACCGTGGTGAGGGGGCCGACGCCGCCCGGCACGGGGCTGACAGCCCCCGCGACGGCCGCGACAGCCTCGTAGTCGACATCCCCGACGAGCTTGCCGTCGACTACCGTCGTCCCGACGTCCACGACGGCCGCGCCGGGTTTCACCATCGCCGCCTGCAGGAATCGCGGTCGGCCGACGGCGACACAGACGATGTCGGCCTCGCGCGCCGCCGCTGCGAGGTCGGTCGTGCGCGAGTGGCAGACGGTGACGGTGGCGTCCCGCGCGAGGAGGAGCTGGCTGAGCGGCCGCCCGACCACCAGGCTGCGCCCGAGGACGACGACGCGCCGGCCGGCAATCTCGATCCCGTGACCATCGAGCAGCGCGAGGACCGCCGCCGCGGTCGCGGGAACGAATCCAGGCTCGCCGCGGAACAGGCGGCCGAGGGCGACTGTGCCGGTCCCGTCCACGTCTTTCTCCGGCGCGACGGCGTCCTGCACGGCGCGGGCATGCACTCCCGCGGCCAACGGGAACTCGAGGAGGATCCCGTCGACGGCGTCATCCCGCCCGAGTGCGGCCACCAGATCGATCAACTCCGCCGTCGTCGGGCGCGCAACGTCGACGATGTCGACCTCGATCCCGAGCGTCTGCCCCGTCCTCGCCTTCGCACGGGCGTAGGAGCGAGCCGCCTCGTCGCTCGTCGCGAGGACCACGGCGAGTCGCGGGGCATTCCCGCTCCGCGCGAGTTCGGCCACCTCGCCGCGGAGCGCTGTCTTGCGGTCTTCCGCGAGGGGTTTCCCGTCAAGCCGTCGCGCGCTCACGCTCGTCCCTCCAGACTCGGTCGAGAATTCCGTTGATGAACGACTGCGCCTGCTCGGTCCCGTACTTCTTCGCCAGCTCGACCGCTTCGTTCATCGCAACCTCCGCGGGGACGTCGTTGCGATAGAGGAGCTCGTAAGCGCCGAGCCGGAGGATATTCCGGTCGAGAAGAGCCAAGCGCTCGAATCGCCAGCCGACGGTTCGCGCGCCGATCATGGCGTCGAGTTCTTCGCGCCGCGCGTTGACGCCGTCAAAGACGTCGGTCAGGTACTCGATTTGGTCGCCCGCGTCTTCCTCATCGAGCAGGTCGTCGAGCGAAACGGGAAGGAACTCCTTGCGGTAGAGAGCGAAGAGGATGAGCTCGCGCGCCCGTGTGCGATGCATCAACAGACGGCCTCCCGCAGGCGCACAGCGCCCGAGCGGAGCATCCTAGCTCTCGCCTTCGTCGTCCCACTCGTCGACCTGTTCGCCGAGCGGGGCCTCGGGCTTGACCAGCTTCTGCACGTCGACGTGGACTGCGCTGACTTTGAGGCCCGTCATCTTCTCGATCTCGGCCTTGATTCGCGCCTGCACCTGCTTCGCGACCTTGAAAATGGGGAAGCCGTAGACCACGGTGAGCCGCGCTGTGACAGTCACGGCGTCTCCGTCGATGCTCGTGTCGACGTGGCGCCGCATCCCTTCGCCGCGGCGGAACGCGGTGTCGCCGGGGCGCAGATTGGCGATGCCGTCGATCTCCGAGATCGCGATCCCGGCGATCGCCGTGACCACGTCGCGGGAGATCCCGACGCTACCTCTGTCCTGATCGGCCATGCCGCCCTCCTAGCTCGTCCCCGTGTCGTGTCGCTGCGGCGGCACGACCCTCTTCACGTAGACGTCAACGGACGATACGGCGACGCCGGCGAGCTTCTCGATATCGACCTCGACGCTCTCCTGCACAGCGCGCGCCACCGAGTGGACCGGGTACCCGTACTCCACGGCGATGCGAAGCTCAATCCGTGCCTGGTCGTTCGCCAACTCGAGCTTCACGTTGGGCGCCGGATCCTCGCCGCTGAAGATGCCTTTCAGGCCGCCGGACGCCCCCGAGGATCGGGCAATGCCCGTCACCCGCTCGGCGGCGATCCTCGCGATCGACGAGATGACCTCTTCCGCGATCGTGATCCGCCCGCTCTCGTCGGCGATCTCGATTCGCTTCTCTGCCATGGTCGCTCCCTACACGCGCTCGACGTACGTTCCCGTCCGCGTGTCGATCTTCAGGACGTCGCCCTCTTTCACGAACAGGGGCACGCGCACGACGATGCCGCCGTCGAGCGTGGCCTCCTTGTCGACGTTGGAGACCGTGTCGCCGCGGACGCCCGGCTCCGTCTTGATGACCTTGAGCTGCGTGAAGTTCGGAAGATCCACTTTCACGAGCTCGGAGTTGTAGTAGTACCCGATTAGGTTCGCCCCTTCGACGAGGTACTCGCCCTGCGGCCCCAGCACGCTCTTCGCGATCGGAAATTGGTCGAACCTCTCGACATCCATGAAGATGAAGTTGTCGCCGTCGTGGAACAGGTACTGCAGTTCTCGCGACTCGAGGAACACCGACGACGTGTCCTCGAACCCGCGGAACGTCTCCGTCGTGAGCTTGCCGGTCTTCAGGTGCTTCAGCCGGCCTGAACCCACGGCGCTTCCGCGACCCCGCTTGTTGTGCTCGTAGTCGACGACCTCGTACAGCTCACCGCCGTAAAGGATCGTCATTCCTTTCCTGAACTCGCTGATCGAGAGTCCCATCGCTCGCTCCCTTCGCTGCCGCCCTTGTCCCCGCGGGCGCCACGCGACCATGATACCCGCAAGCCGCTCGGCTCCGCATCTCCGCACTCTCTACTTTCGGCGCCGGCGCTTGAGCGCGCTCCACGCCTGGTCGCAGACGACGTGCACGACGTTCGGCGCGTAAGCTCCGAGGAGCACGGCCGCGATGTCCACTTGCGCCAGTCCGCGGAAGACGGGCCGCCCGAGCGCGGCTGACGCCGCGACGCCCGCCGCGAGCACCAGGAGGCCGAGATAGAGGAGGCGAATGAGCGGCCCCCAGATGATGTCGTGCGACGCCCCGCGATGGCGGAAGATCCAGGCGTACGGCCGCCACAAGAAGGAGAGAGGCCCCCACCGCCGCGTCGGGCGGCTGTCGACGAGGTCGAGGTCGGGGCTGAGGAAGACCATGCTGAACGCGTAGGCGCCCGAGAACGCGCCGAGCGCTCGAGCGGAGATCCCGCCTACCCGCACCCACGCGATGCCGCCTCCGACCGCGAGCGCGAGAATGCCGAGTTCGATGCCGAGGTGGGTCCTTCCGGAAGGCATGCCAAGACTATCGAGGCGATCGCACTTTCGCGCAACCGCCAGCCTCCTTGACGGACCAAGGACCGCCCGTTACAATCGATTAGCAAACTGCAGGTTACAGTGCTAACCGCCCACGAAGGAGGAAGGAAATGACGACAAAGTCATTGGGCAAGCGGGTCAAGCCGCTCGGCAAGCGCGTTCTCGCCAAGAAACTCGAACAGGAAGCGCGAACGACGGCCGGAGGCATCGTGCTGCCTGACTCGGTGAAGAACGAGAAGACGATTCGCGCCCAAGTCATCGCGGTCGGGACCGACGAGAAGTTCGAGGTGAAGGTCGGAGACGTGATCTTGGTCCAGAGCTTCTCGGGCACGGAGATCGAAGAGGGCGAAGACAAGTACATCCTCGTCGAGGAGTCCAAGGTCCTCGCCATCGTGAAGGACTAGTCAAAGGGGGAATCCAGATGGCGAAAGAGGTCATCTTCGGTGAGGAAGCACGACGGCGGATGAAGGTCGGCATCGACAAGCTGGCGGATGCCGTCCGCATCACTCTCGGCCCGCGCGGCCGCAACGTCATCATCGACAAGAAGTTCGGCAGCCCTGACATCACGAACGACGGCGTCACGATCGCGCAGGAGCAGGAGTACAAGGACGCCTTCGAGAACATGGGCGCGCAGCTCGTCAAGGAAGTCGCCAAGAAGACGAACGACAACGTCGGCGACGGCACGACGACGGCGACGATCCTCGCGCACGCGATGATCGAGGAGGGTTTCAAGAACCTCGCCGCCGGCGCGAACCCGATGGAGATCAAGCGCGGGCTCGAAAAGGGCTCGTCGTCGATCGTCGACGAGCTCAAGAAGATGAGCCGCAAGCTGAAGTCCAAGGAAGAGACCGCCCAGGTCGGGGCGAACTCGGCCAAGGACGAGACGATCGGCAAGATCATCGCCGACGCCATGGAAGCGGTCGGCGAAGACGGAGTCATCACGGTCGAGGACTCGGACACGATCGAGACCTTCTACGAGGTCGTCGAGGGAATGCAGTTCGATCGCGAGTACATCTCCCCGTACTTCGTCACCGACCCGAAGAAGATGGAGGTCTTGCTTGAGCGGCCGTTCATCTTCGTCACCGACCAGGAGCTGAAGAGCGCGAACGACATGGTTCCGATGCTCGAGCGCGTCGTCCAGGCAGGTCGGCCGCTCCTCATCATCGCCAAGGACGTCACGGGCGAGGCGCTTACGACGCTCGTCCTGAACAAGCTGAAGGGCACGCTCACGAGCTGCGCCGTGAAGGCGCCGGGATTCGGCGACCGCCGTAAGGCGATGCTCGAAGACGTCGCCGTCCTCACGGGCGCCACGGTCGTCGCCGAAGACGCCGGCATGCTCGTGAAGGACACGACCCTCGACATGCTCGGTTCGGCCGAGCGCATCAAGGTCGACGGATCGAACACGACGATCATCGGCGGCAAGGGCAAGACGGCCGCGATCCACGGGCGCATCGAGCAGATCGAGGCGCAGATCGAGACCACGGATTCCGACTACGATCGCGAGAAGCTCGAGGAGCGCAAGGCGAAGCTGGCCGGCGGCGTGGCCGTGATCAAGGTCGGCGCCCCGACCGAGACCGAGCTGTCGGAGAAGAAGCACCGCATGGAGGACGCGCTCGAGGCGACCAAGGCCGCCGTCGACGAAGGCGTGCTCCCCGGCGGTGGTGTTGCGCTGATCAACGCCTCGAAGGTCCTCGACAAGGTCGAGGTCGAGGGGGACGAGAAGGTTGGCATCCGCATCCTGTCTCGAGCCCTGGAAGCGCCGCTCCGCCAGTTGGCCCAGAACGCCGGGTTCGAGGGCGGGATCGTCGTCGGCAAGGTGCGCGAGCAGAAGAAGGGCATCGGCTTCGACGTGATCAAGGAAGAGTACCGCGACATGTTCGAGGCCGGGATCATCGACCCGACGAAGGTCACTCGCTCGGCGTTGCAGAACGCCGTGTCGATCGCCGGGATGCTCCTGACGACCGACGCGCTCGTTGCGGAGATCAAGGAGAAGGAAGAGCCCGCGGCGCCGCACATGCCGCCGGACATGGGGTACTAGCCGCTGGGAAGAGCGGCCGTTGTTTCAAGCCTCCCGCCCGACTACGCTCGGGCGGGAGGCTGTCTCTTGACGCAGACAAGCATCGGCCTGGCTCTGGGCGGTGGCGGCGCGCGCGGACTTGCGCACCTCGGCGTGCTGATCGGACTCGCCGACGCCGGGATCCCTCTTCACGCCATCGCCGGCACGAGCATGGGCGCCGCCCTTGGCGCGGCGCGAGCCGTCGGCGCAAACCTAGAGCTCCTGTCCCGCCTCCTCGCGACCGTCGACCTGAACGCCATCCTGCAGATCTCGGACAACGCGCTCCGCGAGGCGCAGAAGATCGTGGGAAGGAGCATGGTCGAGTACGTGCGGGGCCCGGCGTGGCGGACCGAGGGCATACGCCCGCCCGACCTCGCTCGTCTGACCGAACTCTACTCCCTGATGACGGCCCGCAAGACGTTCGAAGAGACGACGATTCCCCTCGCCGTCGTTGCCACCGACGTCGAGACGGGGCAGCGCGTCGTGCTTGACCACGGCCCCATTGCGCCCGCTCTGGCCGCCAGCACGGCGGTGCCGGGGGTCTTCTCACCTGTCTCGCAGGACGGTCGATTCCTCATCGACGGAGGCATCGTGGACAAGGTCCCGGTCGACGTCGTGATCGAGATGGGCGCCACGGCGGTCATTGCCGTCGACACGGGAGCGCCCCTCACCCGGCGCATCGACACGCAGCTCGAGGCGCTCTTGCAGGCGCAGCGCGCCACATCCAAGCACCTCACGGCGATGCAACTGGAGGCGGCCCGCCGCCGTCTGGGCAATCGGCTCGTCGTCCTCCGCCCAGACGTCGGGTGGATCCGTATGTTCGCCTTCGAGTACGCGGCGGAAGCCGTCCAGGCGGGGCGGGCTTCCGTGTCCGCCCACCTGGACGACCTCCTCGAGCTCACTGCGCTTCCGCCCTCACGCCCTGCGGTCAGCGAAGCGTGAACGGGGCGCTCGTGGCGCTTCCCGCGCGCCCTTCCCAGTCCGTGGCTGTAACTCGCAGCTCGTACGCCCGACCTCTCTCGTACGCCGAGCAGTCCCACACGAACGATCCCTGGTTCGGCAGGCGCTCGATGACGGCCGTCCACTCTTCGGAGTCGACCCCTCGCACGAAGACCGCGATGAGGAGCCCCGCAGCGAGTCCATCGGGGTCGACCGCCTCCCACTGCACGGTGAGCGGACAGGTCGAGATCTCGGCCGCGATCGCATGCAGCTGGACCCGCGGAGCGGTGAGGTAGTCGACCGTCGCCGAGTTCGTGGCCCGCGGCGTCCCGAGGAGCGGATTGCCGGCCGCGTCGAGTCCGTTGCGCACGACTCCGTCGTTGGTCCTCCAGGCACTTCCCATCTCATCCGGATCCACGCGCTCCATCGTCGCGTACGGCGCGGTCGCGGAGTCCGCAGTCCCTGCCGGCCATCCGTCTTCTCCCGGGACCACCTCGTCCACGACGCGCCCCGCCGCATCGAGGAGCCGCAGAGCAACGCCCGTATTCGAGATGGCTCCCTTGTACAGGAGGTCGGCTGTCACGTCGGACACGGTCGTGTCGTCGGTCCTCTCCAGGAGCAGGTACCCGTTCGCCTCGATCGACGCGCGGCGCACTTCGACCGTGCCTTCCAGAACGACCGACAGGGGTACCCGCGTCTCGCCGATCTCGAGAACCCACCCCGCAAGGTCGATCGGCGCCGCCGTGCAGTTGCGAAGCTCGAGCCACTCGTCTTGGCTCCCCGCTGCCGTGCCTCCCCAGGCCACTTCGTTGATCACGACGGACGGGCCGGCGTAGGCCGCCCACGCGCACAACGCGAGACTCCACAGCGCGAACCATCCGAGATGCTTCTTCATGCCTTCTCCTTCCGCGGACGTGTCCTTTGTCGTCCGCTCTTCTCACATGAGATCATACCTCCTTTCCGCCTGGCTTAGCCGCACTGCCTGCCCGGGCGCATTTCCCCTCGCCGCGCACCCTCCCTATACTCCGCCTGCACAGAGGGGAGGTCGTATGGATCGCAAGACGCGATGCTGGGCCGTGGTCGCTCTCTTCCTCGCGGCCGGCTGGGGCGCAGCCGACGCCGCGCCGAGATACCGGATGTCGCTCGACGTCGACTACGCCGCGGGCACCTATTCGGGTGAGGTCGCGATCGACTACGCCAACGGCGCGGACATCGCCCAGACCGAGGTCTTCTTCCGCCTCTACGGCAACGCCGACGCGCTCTATGGCGCGGCGTCGATCGTCGTGACTTCGGCGGACGTGGGCGGGCAGTCCGTTTCGCCCTCGCTGTATGCGGACGACACAGTGGTCTTCGTCCCCCTGCCCTCGCCGCTCGCCCCGGGCGACGCGACCGAGATCGTCCTTCGCTTTGAGGGCAGCGCTGCGCGGCTCGGGCCGACCGGCTTCGCCACCGACTCGGAGTACGGGCTTCTCACCCGCTCGGACAGCATGCTGACCCTGACGGCTTTCTACCCCATTCTGGCGCCGTACACGTCGGAGGGCTGGGCCATCGATCCTGTAGCTCCTCACGGTGATGCCGCCTTCGCCGACGCCGCGGACTACGACGTCACGCTGCTCGTTCCGCAGGGAGTGACGGTGATCCCCGTCCCCAACTCGGTGGACGACGCCGGAGACGGGCGCGTCCGCTGCACGTTCGCAAAGACTGGCTTGCGCGACTTCCCGCTGGTGCTCATCGACGGATCCCTCACGCCAAGGAGCGCGACGGCGAGCGGGGTCACGATTCGGGCCTGGTACCCGCTTCGCCACGAGCAGGCGTCTCTGATCACACTCGATCGCAGCGTCGCCTCCGTCGACGTCTACAGCGCGCTCTTCGGTCCCCTGCCCTTCGCCTGCGTCGACATCGTCGAGGCGCCACTGCAACGCGTCGCAGGAGTCGAGTGCTCGGGCTTGTTCCTGGTCGCGGCGGACTACGCAGCGTCGCCGCGCGATCCGTTCTTCGACATCATCGTGTCCCACGAGATGGCGCACCAATGGTTCTACGCCGCGGTTGGCAATGACCCTACAGAAGAGCCGTGGCTGGACGAATCGCTCGCGACATTCGCCTCCAACGTGTTCCTCTCGCTCGCCGTCTCCGACGATGTGGCCCGCGCCGAACGGGCGCAGTGGGCAACGGCGTACCAGCAGGCGCTCTTGAGCGCTCCCGATCTCCGCGTGGCGAGTCCTCTCTACGCGTTCCCGGACTCCGGAACCTATTCTGCGTTCGCCTACTCCGGCGGGGCGCACGAACTGGACGCGCTCCGCCAGGCGCTCGGCGACGACGCGTTCTTCCGCGGGCTCGCCGACTACTATCAGGGCGGCCTGGGACGCATCGCCGTGGGCTCCGATCTGGAGAGGAGCTTCCGCGATGCTTGTGGTTGCTGGCCGACGAGTCCGCTGTTTGACTCGGCCCGAACGCCGAGCCTGTAGGGAACCTCGCCGCCGGGTGCGTGTACGTTTGGGTGCAATGGTCATGCCATCGAAGGAGGCAGACATGAGACGAATGCGGTTCGCGGCCCGAGGCGCCGCCCTGGCTCTCCTCGCGACGCTCTGCGTCGCCACCGTGGGAAGCGCGGTGACGCTCGACGCGCAGTCCTATTTCACGTTCGGCGTCGGCCAGCTTGAGGCCGACATCCAGACCCTGAGTGCCGCGGCGGCTACCCAGGACTATGCCGTGCTCTCCTTCACCGGGAACTCGGTCTCCGTCCTGCACGCTCCTCTCGCCGGCCCTGCCGACGTCCAGAGCATGATGTTGTCGGCCGAACGGCTGCTCGTCCTCGACGGCGCCCGTTTCTACCTCCGCTCCTCCGGGCCGACGCTCACGTACGCCATCCGCCCGGTCGACGGAGGACTCGAACTCGTTCTCAGCCCCAAGGCCCCAGTTGACGTCGTCGAGGCCCTGACGGCCGTGATCGTTGAGCTCCAGGACCTCGGCGTCGGCGGCATGGACGTTGGACTCGACGGATACCGGTCCGTCGCGCGCAACGCCCTCAAGGGTCCCGCGGAGCCGCAGGACCTCGCTTCCAAGCTGGACTACGCGCTCTACGGACTGATGGTCTCCGAAGACTGGTTCTCCTACGCGCACGGGAAGGGCATCGCACTTCTCGGCCTTCACCTCGAGGTCGTCGTGGAGAAGCTGCCGAACGCGGAGATCCCGAGCGACTTCCGCTCCGCTGTCTCGTCGGAGACGGCCGACCTCGCCAGCCTCGTCGTCGCCGTCGATCAACTCGCGCCGCTCGCCCGCTCGGCCGGCGTGGGGTACGTGCGACTGCCCTACGTTCCCGTCGCACCGTAACCGCAGGAGGGCAGGATGAAACGCATCGCACTCGTCATCGGAATCTTCCTCGTCGTCGGCGCGACGGCAACGCTCGGCGCGGACACCTTCGTCGTCGGAGTCGAGCAGTCGACCAAGGACTCCTGGCAAGCTCTCGGCACGCAGTTCCAGGAGATGACCGGAATCGCAGTGTCCGTTCAGCCGTTGGCCCAGAACTCGATTGCCCAGCAGGTCACGCTACAGGCGTTCACGAAGTCGGGACGCCTCAACTTCGTCATGGTTTCGTCGTCCTGGGCGTCATCCATCGCCCGGTACCTGCAGGACCTCTCGAACTACGCCTCCACTCTGAGCGCCCAGGGCATCACGCCGATCTCGCTGAGCGGCCGCGTCGTCGGCGTTCCCATCGCGTTCGCCCAGGGTTGGTTCCTCGGAGTCCTCACCTGGCCGCAGAACGTGGACGGGGCGGTGGACTTCCTCGTCGCCGCCGCGCTCGGCGCTTCGACGTCCGGCTCGCCGACCCCGACGGAGCTCGCGACGACCTTCACGCGCGGGAAGATCGAACGCTCGCTCCATAGCCCGAAGTTCGACGGCGCCCTCGAGAGTCTCATCGCGGCGGCGCAGTCCACGGGCGCGGCGATGTCCGCAGCCGGCGGCCTCCCGTCGGCCGCCCTCGCGGCGCTCGACACCATCGCCAGCGTCTATGGCGTTCCGTTCTCCGGGCAGGCGGGCACCGTCACAGTCATCATGGAGACGAGCCCGGGCCGCTCGGCGCAATCGAACGTGTCCGCGCTGGCCGCGCTCGGGATCTCGGGTGCCTCGGTCGAAGCGTCGTCGTCGCTCATCAAGGTGACGGTTCCGGTGTCCCAACTCACGACGGTCATGTCGCAGCTGACCGGCGTCGCCTACGTTCGCGCCCCCTACCAGCCCTACACACTCGGGTACACGTCGGAGGGGCGCGCGGCGATCGGGGCGGACGCATACGCGAGCGCGGGCGTCACCGGTGCGGGGGTCAAGGTGGCCGTGATCGATCTCGGTTTTTACGGTCTCAGCCAGGCCCAGGCGCGCGGCGATCTGCCCATGTCGGTCGTCCAGAACGATTTCACCGGCACGGGCCTGACGAGCGGCATCTCCCACGGCACGGCCGTTGCCGAGATCATCTACGACATCGCGCCGGGCGCCGAGCTCACGCTCATCAAGATCGGCGACGAGGTCGACCTCGACCAAGCCGTCACGTACTGCCTCGCGAACAGCATCGACATCATCAACCACTCGCTCGGCTGGTATAACACCAGCAACTACGACGGGACTGGGACAATCGCCGACATCGCGCGCCGCGCGACGAGCGGCGGCATCCTCTGGGTCAACGCCGTCGGCAACGAGGCGGAGAGCCACTGGCGCGGCGCGTTCGTCGACGCCAACTCCGACGGCTGGGGAGACACGTCCGTGACGTTCTCCGCGTCGGCGGGCTCGCCCATCGTGGTCTACCTGACGTGGAATGAGTGGCCGGCCGCCTCAACCGATTACGATCTCTACCTGTACGATCCGTCCAGCAACTTGCTGGCGTCGTCCGCCAAGTACCAGACGGGCACGGAGGAGCCGACCGAGTCGATCCAGACGACAGCAACGCTAAGCGGAACCTACACGCTGCGATTCCGCGGCAGCGGATCCCGCACCCTCAACCTGTTCAACCTCTACCAGTCCGTCTCGCCGTCCGTCGCGGCCAGCTCTCTCTTGTCGCCGGCCGACGTGGCGGAAGTCGTCGCGGTCGGGGCTATCCACTTCTCCAACTACGCGACCGGGCCGCAGGAGCCGTACAGCTCGCAGGGTCCCACGACGGACGGGCGAACGAAGCCGGACCTCGCTTGTCCTGACTACGTCACCACCGGAACCGCCCCGTACACGGCGTTCGCCGGAACGTCCGGCGCGGCTCCGCACGCTGCAGGGGCGGCGGCGCTGCTCCTCTCGCTCCAGCCATCCCTTTCCGGCAGTGCGCTGCGCTCGCAGCTCCTGACGCACGTCGTGCCCATGGGAAGCCCGAACATCTACGGACTCGGACGGCTCGTCTTGCAGCCGCTCGCGCCGACGAACCAACCGCCCACGGCCTCGTTTACCGCGACGCCGGCGTCGGCCGCCGTCGGTCAGACCGTGGCCTTCAACGGGGCCGCATCGTCCGACGTCGATGGGTCGATCGTCTCGTGGGTGTGGAACTTCGGTGACGGGTTCAGCAGCTCGGGGCCGTCGACATCCCACGCCTACAGCGCCGCCGGCACGTACACGGCGACTCTGACCGTGCAGGACGACGACGGAGCCACCGGAACGACGACCCGCACGGTCACGATCACCGCGACGCCGAACCAGGCGCCCGCGGCTTCGTTCACCGCGACGCCCTCGTCCGCGCTCGTGGGGCAGGTTGTGACGTTCAACGCAGGCGCCTCGACCGACCCCGACGGCTACATCACGTACTTCGGTTGGGCGTTCGGCGACGGTTCGACGGCGACGGGGACTTCGGCGTCCCACGCCTACGCGGCCGCCGGCACGTACACGGCGACCTTGACGGTGCAGGATGACGACGGCGCGACCGGCACCACGACGCGCCAGGTGATCGTCCAGGCCCCGGCGTACCCGGATCTCGCCATTCAGAGCTTCACCTACTCGCCCATCTCGCCGACGGTCGGGTCGACGATCACGTTCACGGTCGTTGTCGCCAACCAGGGTTCCGCCTCGGCGGGCTCGTTCCGCGTTCGGCTCAACGGCTCTTCGCTGTCAACCACCGCGACGAGCTCCTCGATCTCGTCGGGAGGCTCGCGCACGCTGACCCTCTCGCTTCCGCTCACGACAGGGGCTGAGACGTACACGGTCCTCGTCGACGACCTCTCGCAGGTGACAGAGTCCAACGAGGGCAACAACAGCCAGAGCGTGGTCGTCGCCGCCGTCACGCCGGCGCCGGTCGCTCGCGCGGGTGGCCCCTACGCGGGCGTCGTCGGCACGCCGGTGTCGTTCAGCGGAGCCACGTCAACCGGGTCGATCACGACCTACTCCTGGTCGTTCGGAGACGGCGGCTCGGCCTCGGGCGCCAGCGTGGCGCACGCGTACGCCGCGGCGGGCACGTACACGGTCGTTCTGACCGTGTCCGGGCCGGGCGGCACGTCGGTGGACGCGACGCAGGCGGTCATCACGACGCCACAGCCGGCGCTCACCGCCAGCATCTCCTTGCCCAAGGCCGTCTACACGGTGGGCGAGTCGATCGCGATGACCATTACGGTCAACCGCTCGGCGTACGTCTACGTCTGCGAAGTCACGGCGGACAACCGCGTCGTCCTCCTATTCCCGAGCCTCTACGAGCCCAACAACCTCGTCTCTGCCGGCTCGCGGACCATCCCGGGCGGCGCCTACACGCTCGTCGCCTCGCTCCCTGCGGGCGCGGAGAGCCTCCTCCTGTTCGCTGCCGCCGGCCCGATCTCGGGGTTCCCGACCTCGTTCGGCTCGGGGTTCCCGACTTTGAGCGCCAACCCGCCGTACTTCCAGGCGAGCGTGCTCGCAGCGATGCAGGCGTCGTACTCTGCGTCCAACCGGGCGTCCAGTTCGGTCGCATTCACGATCTTGGCGGCGGCGCCGACGACGGGGACGTTGCGCGTGCGGTCCACTCCGACCGGAGCGACCGTCCGCGTGAACGGCTCGGCGGTCGGGTCGACGAACCTCGAGCTGACGAGCGTCACCCCAGGGACGTACACGGTAGAGATCTCCCGTTCCGGGTACCAGACCGTCACCCAGTCGGCGACGGTGACCGCGGGGGCGACGACCACGGTTCAGGTCACGCTCACTGCGTTGCCCGCAGACCAGGCGCCCGTGGCGGCGTTCGCGTATACGCCGGCGGCGCCCAACGCAGGCACGTTGGTGCAGTTTGACGCTACGTCCTCTTCGGACCCTGACGGCACCATCGTGTCGTACGCCTGGAACTTCGGGGACGGCGGCACGGCGGTCGGCGCATCTCCGACCCACACCTACGCAGCCACCGGTTCGTACACGGTGCAACTCACCGTGACCGACAACGGCGGGCGCACGGGTCAGGTCTCGCGGACAGTAGGCGTCGTCTTGTCGGATGACGTCGGCTGGGTCTCGCCGACGTCGTTCGAGGACCCGAGCAACAAGTGGAACACCGAGGCCGCCGCATACGACAACGACCTCGCGGTGAGCGCGAGCTCCACTGTCGACACCGGCCAGTGGTCCACGTACCTGCTCTTGACTCTTCCGGGCACCGGGGTCGTTTCGGACCGCGTACGTCTCTACGTTTCCGACAGCAGCCCGAACACGACGCACTTCTTCACCTGGAGCGTCGAGGCCTTTGTCGACGGCGCCTGGGTTCAGGTCTACTCGGCCAAGCCGACGGTGGAGAAGCAGTGGTTCGAGGTTTCTTTCACGCAGGGGACGGTCACGCAGCTCCGTCTGCGGGCGCACAACGACACAGGCGGCATGTGGCGCGTGTACCTGACGGAAATCGACGTGCACGATAGCACGGTCGGTCCGTAGGCCGGATCTAGGTTGGCTACGGTGCGGGGTCGCTCGGCGGCCCCGCACCCTTCTCCCGCCGCGGCAAAGAGAGAGAGCCTTCCGTGGAAGGCTCTCTGGTCGGGACGCCGGGATTTGAACCCGGGACCTCTTGCACCCCAAGCAAGCACGCTACCAGGCTGCGCTACGTCCCGAACTTGGAACCTGATGGTACTCGCGCTCGCTCGGCCGGGCAATCGCCGCCTAGGCCCTCTCGCACGGCTCGCCGGATCGCCCGTGACCGAACAGCCTCAGCCCGTCAGCGTACCCGTCGATCAGTTCCTCGGCGGCGCCGGAGTCGACCCCGCTCTTTCGCAGCCGGCGAGCGAACCGCCAGACGGTGAGCCGACGGGCGGCAGGCAGCGTGCACACGAGCCAAAGGATGGAGCCGACGATCCGGCCGATGAGCACTGCGCTCAGGAGCCCCAACGCCACGTTCCGTGCGACACGGAATGGGGTCAAGACGGCGCGCAGGATGCCCTTCAAGCCTACTCCTTCTCCGTACGCCGCTCGCCGATCGTGACGCCCTTCGATCGGACGAGATCGCGCAAGTTGATCATGTAGCCGCGCGTCATCTCCATCGCGTCCTCGCGGGGGATGCCCGCCTCGACAAGCTTGCGATAGAAGACGCTCACCGCGTCCGCCATGCTCTCCGCCGCCTCCTTAGAGTAGAGGACGCCCCGCAGATCCCTCAGGAGACTCGGGACGAGCTCCGAGACAGCACTCAGAACGTCTCGGAGTTCCTCCACCTTGCTCCCGCCGTCGTCCGAAATGTCGATGTTCACGATGATCCTCCTCTTTTCCTACGGTCAATCAACGACACCTCACGCCCGAGCACCCTGAGGTCTGCGCGCACCGGCGTGCCCCGTCGCGTGAGCCACGCGCCAAGCCGGAGTCCCAAGAGGAACGAGCCGACGTCGATTCGAGCCAGGCGCCGGCCGACGGCCTGGCGCGACGCGCGCTCCCACATGGCCTCCTCGTCGCACGCGACGGACGCGAGCGCGTCTCGCACCGCGCTGCGCACGCGGACGGCGTCGGCCACATCGCGCACGCACTCCGCGCACCCCGCAACGTGCGCCGCCACGTCCACGCTCTCCTCCGCGCCGAGCCGTCCCTCGAGGTACCACGGGATGAGCTCGCGCACTTCTTCGCATCTCTTCATGCCAGTGCCTCCGCCAGCGATCGCCGCGCGTAGTACATCCTCGACTTGACCGTCCCCTCAGGAATCCCCAACATCCCAGCGATCTCCCCGTACGACAACCCCTCGTAGAACGTCAGGAACACGACCTCACGCTGCTCGTCAGGAAGCGTCCCGATCGCCCGCAGCGCCCTCTCGCGATCGTGGACGGCCGGGGCAGGATCGGGCTCGACGAGGACGGTCTCCGGTACGCGCGCGCCGCGCTTTTCCTTGCGCAACAGGTCGAGCGCCCGGAAGCGCGCGATGCCGAAGATCCATGTGGACACTTTGGAGCGGCCCTCAAACTTCGCGGCCTGCTTCCACACGATGACGAGGGTCTCTTGGGCCACCTCCTCGGCGAGATGGCGATCGTGCAGAAGGGTGAAGGCGTAACGGAAGACGCGGCCGACCATCCGATCGTAGAGCATGCGAAACGCGTCCTCGTCGCCGCGCGCCGTGCGCGCTACGAGGGCTCGTTCGCTCCGCTCGTCTGCCTCGCCCGTCGCCTCGCGTGCTGTCGTCATGCCGTGCCCCATCTCGCCTTCGCCCTCTTTGCCGGGCCCACGCAGGTGTGTCGTGCCGTGGACGGCCGAAGGTTCATGAGCGCCCTCGGAAAGACGCCGCCGGCCCTAGACGAGTTCGACCTTCCCCGTTAGGAGGTCGTAAAAGGATGGAACTACACGAACGTCGCCGGCTGCCGCGGCGTGGCTCACGGCCGCCTCAAGGGCTTCCGCGGTGAGGCGTGCGTGCTCGCGTGCCGCGGCGTCGATGGCATCCGCGTCCCCCGTTGCCTCCGCCCGGATCGCCGGGCGGATCGCTGCCAAGACCCACTCCACCGCGCCCGGCCCGCGCGCGCCTCCGACCGCCGCTGTCACAGCTCCGCACGAACTGTGGCCCAGCACCACGACGAGGGAGACCCCGAGGTGCTCGACGGCGTACTCGAGGCTGCCGAGAGCAGACCGATCGAGCACGTGCCCGGCCGTGCGTACCACGAACAGGTCGCCCAATCCCTGGTCGAACAGGAGTTCGGGCGAGACGCGGGAATCCGAGCACGTGAGGACTGCGGCCCACGGCGCCTGCTTTGTCGCGACGGCGCGCCGCCTCTCAGGGTCGCGCCGCGGGGCGAGCGCGCCGCCCTCGCGGAATCTGCGGTTGCCCTCCAAGAGCTCCTCGAGCCCTTCCGATCGCGCCGTTCGCGTCACGCTCCCTCCGCGGGCAGCCACGCGGCCAGCGCCTCGTCGGTCACGCCGTCGGGCCACCCCGAGTACCGGATCCAGCCCTCCGCATCGATGATGAAGGTGCGAGGAATGCCGACCACCCCGTACAGCTCCTTCACTGCGCGCGTCGCGGCGAGCGAGCCGTACAGGACGTCGCCCTCGGCGAGCCCGATCTCGAGCGCGTAGTCGCGCGCCGCCTCAGCCGAGCGGTCCAGACTTATCGCGAGCAAGACGACCCCGCGATCCGCGTAGCGCCCCACCGTCTCGTGTAGCGCCGGCATCGTCCGCGTGCAGGGCTTGCACCAGCTGGCCCAGAAATCGACGACGACCACACGACCGCGCAACGAAGAGAGAGTCACGGTCCGCCCATCGAGCGCCTCCAGCGAGAAGTCCGAAGCGAGTTCGACCGTCTCGGCCGTCGGCCAGGCCACAACGAGCAGTACGACGAAGACGGCCGCAGCCAAGATCCAAGGGGACGCTTCCTTCATCGACACCTCCCAGAATGGCAAAGAGAGGCGAGTGTAGCTCCGACAGCGGGGGGGCGCGAACTGCAGGAGGGGAACTACGAGGTCATGCCGGCATCGTGTCGGCCGGCACCGACGTCCGCCGTGTCCGCACGAAGGGAAGACGCAAGCTGCTGCTCGACGTAAGACCGAACCGCGAGGTTCAGCTCCTCGACCAGGGATCTATCGTTTGCCTCGGCGATCAATGCGAGACTCGCCAGCACGCGCGCTTCGATGATCTCATCGCGACTCGGGCGCACCGTCGTCCTCCTTGCGGACCGCACCACTCATAGCTCGGACGGCGCCATCGGGTCAAGTCGCGGCGCGCCCCGTTTCGCTTCCGCCGAGCCGCCGGGAATCGCGTTCGCAGAAGGTGTCTGGGCTCTCGGTAGTGCACATCACGCCCGCTAGGCGCGTCTTCAACGTGGATCCGCACGACCGAGGGAACTTCGTCACCACGGCGCGCATCCTGTACATTCATGGGACGCACGCCTACCCGGCTGTGCGGACTTCGCCTCCCTCTGTCGCCTAGACGCTCGTCCTATCGCGCCGGCGCAACTCGGTGTACAGCGTTGTCCATGACCACCATTGCGGAGTTCGCCAGACAGGCCTCGGCCGCTGTCCGCGGTTGGACGGCATTTGAGGCCCGGCAGACCGTGCGTGCTCGCGGAGTGGAGGTTGAGGCGCGCGTGCGCGTCTTGCCTCAGGACCGCGTCTCCGTCCATTTC
>JAKLFO010000022.1 GCA_022711155.1 Candidatus Bipolaricaulota bacterium | reverse complement strand
AGCGACTCCGGGTCGGGAAGTCGCTTCGCCAGCACGTGCTCGGTGACGCCGAACGGGTAGCCCGTGTAGATGCCACGAAGCTCGTAGCCGATCGTCGGGTAGAACTCCGCGCCCTGCCAGTTGAACGTCCACGTCCCCGCGCCGATGCAGCCCTTCTCATGGGCGATCCGCTCGGCTTCGAGGACGAGCCAGCCTCCAATGCCTCGCCGCCGTGCCTCGTCTGCAACCCAGAGAACCTCGAGCCACATTACGCCGAGGACTGAGCTCGTCTCGATCCCGCCGACGACGGCGCCTTCTGGATCTTTGACGACGAGGCGAACGCCAAGTCCGGGCTCTTCGGCGCCGGGGAAGTGCATCCTCCCCCCGGTCGCTCGGGCATTGTCTCGATCGAGCTGGACTCCAATGAACTCAAGCTCGTCCTTGGCGGACCCGGCACGGATCTCAAGTATCTCAGGCATGCAACAACCTTCCCCCTCTCCTGACGGAGCGACGGGGCGATTGTCTCGCGCGGCGTCTCCTCTACGTCTCGGCCGCGCTGCGGGCGGCGCGGAGACGATCAAGAGCTCCGGCGTACGAGAGATCGCGCGCGGACCATTCCACCAACCGCTCGCATGGGAAGGTTGCGCACTCCGAGCAGTCGCGAAGGCGCCTCTCGTCGACGCAACATGCGAGGATCCAGCAGTCGGCCGACCAGTGCGCGCTGCGGTCGCCGTGGCAGCCATGGCAAACGAGCTTCTTCGCCGCGGCCTCCGCGACGCCCTCGTCCGGGCGGAGCCAGCCCATCTTCCGATACCACGGGATCACCTCGGCGGCCGCCGTCTCGTCTGACGGGTAACAGCGGATCGAGCACGTCCCGCAGTCGAGCCCACAGGCAGCCATCATCTCGGGATTCGCCATGTCCGGACCTCCTAGGCCGCGCTCCGCGCCGGCTTCCGCACGCGAACGTGGAGGAAGTACGGCATGATCTGCGCATCCTGCACCTTGGCGCACTCCGCCACCACCGCGTCGGTCGGACACGGCTCCTCGGCGCGCTCGATGACGAGACCGGCGGCCACGAGCAGGTTGATCCACTCGCTGACCGTGCGCGAGAAGCGAGGAACCCTGAACTTGGGCACGGCGCGTCGCACCTCCTCGGGCGCCGCGCTGAACGTCCACTCGGCGATCTGCCCGTCAAGCCGGTCGAAGTAGCCGCCCACCTCGTACGCGTAGGTACGGCCCGCCGCGTCGCGAAGGTTCTTGTGGTGCGGCGTGTCGAGGCCGGGGTGTGTGATCGAGAACTGGAAGAAGCCGCCGGGCTTCAAGATGCGACGGACTTCCGCGACCGCCGTCTCGACCCTCGGCATGTCCATCAGGCTCATGAAGGCGGTGACGAAGTCGAACTCCGCGTCGGCGAACGGCAGGCGAAGGGCGCTCGCGACGCGGTAGTCGATGCCCAGCGGGTCTCTCTCCTCGGCCTCGCGCGCGTGCCGGATGAACGTCTCGGAGATGTCGATCGCCGAAAGGCGCGCGCCACGACGCGCGACCAACCTCGTGTTGTGCCCCTCGCCGCACCCGACGTCGAGGCCGCGCAGGCCGCCGACCTCCGGCAGCATGGCGAGGAAGGCCGGCGTGTTCAGAGCATCGCGGTAGACGTCGTACCCGGCGCGAGCCAGCCGCGTCCACGTCTCTGCGTTGGCGTCCCACAGACGCCCGACCTCACGCTCGTCCATCTCCCCTCCTCCCAGCGCGCTCCGCCTGCGCCCTCGATCGTACGCCTCCAGGCCCGGAGTCCCAACGCGCGACGGAGTTGAGACGAGCGAGGCACAGACTGAGGCCATGTCGAAGTCGGAACGCGCATGGCCCGCTCGATGGACTCGTGACGAACCAGCGA
Source organism: Candidatus Bipolaricaulota bacterium (assembly GCA_022711155.1). Taxonomy (GTDB): domain Bacteria; phylum Bipolaricaulota; class Bipolaricaulia; order UBA7950; family UBA9294; genus CAIOGO01. Next base: position 17,253 of record JAKLFO010000022.1, on the reverse strand, counting down.
GCAGGACGCGGTGTACCCGCTCGGCGCTCGCATATGAGGTCGATCTGCGTCCCCGCGGGCGCCTCGAGGTGTGAGAGCGCGCAACCCGTAAGGAGACCATGTTGCTGACAGGAGTGCAGGCGATCATCAACAGCGGGTACTGCGTGCCAGCCGGGTCCGACCTGGAAGCGCTGACCCGCGAGCTGACCGGCCTCTTAGGATCTCCCGTCTCCGCGTTACGCGAGGGCGCGCTTGAGATCCTCTGGCACTGGGGAGAAGCGGGACGGTACAGCGACGCAGAACTGCGCGCCCTCGGCGAGCAGACGGCGGCGAATCTCTCGGTCGGGCTGGGGGAATCGGGGACGGACACGGTCTTTCTGCGCTCCTTCTCGGCCCTCATCCTCGAGATGGTCGTCCTCGTCGACCTGGTGCGCGCGGCTGACGTGGATGACCGCAAGCCGCCGCTCCTTTCGCCGAGCGAAGTGCGCGACTGGTTCGAGCGTGCGCTCGCCGCCTTCGCCGGAGAGAAGGACTTCCGCGGCTGCACCGAGGGGAACGGCTGGGCGCACGCCCTCGCCCACATGTCCGACCTGCTGGGCGCACTAGCTCGCAGCCCGCATCTCGACCGCACGCACCTGGAGCGGATCCTCTCCGCGGTTGCTGACAAGCTCATCGCTCCGGCCGACACGGTCCTCCTGTTCGAGGAGGACCATCGGATGATTCGCGGCGCAGTCATGCACACACTCCTTCGCAATGAGATGGAGGGCAAGTTCCTCCGCTCCTGGGTCGACAGACTAGCGCACAGACCGGATGGAGCCGCCTGGGGCACCGTCTTCGGTACAGATACGTGCGACCAGGCGGCGAATCGAGCTCGCACGAACGTTCGTAGCTTCCTGCGCGCCCTCTACTTCGTCTTGACGTGGGGAATGACGAACGCACCGTATCCAGCGCTCGTCGGAACGGCCTTCGCCGAGTACTACGATCGTCCTGTGGCTGCGCGCGACGCGCTCCTCGCGGACATCACCGTCGCACTCAAGTGCATGAACCGCCCCATGTACCGGGTGGAACAGGAGATGCCGTCGTAGGCGAGTCCCCTCGGTCGCCCAAGGAGGCGTGAGGTGAGTGCAAGGATCACAGTCATCAAGCGGAGTCTGAACATGGACATCGTCAGACGGCACTTGCCGCAGGACGTCGGCGCGGTCGAGGTGTGCCGGGACTTCCGTGAGGGTCAGGTGTTCGAGATCCCGGGCGACGCCCCCGCAATGCCCGAAGGCTTCTGCGACGTCGCGTGGCAGGCGATCGAGCGGAACGTCGCGCGCGCCTGCCGGGGCGAGAAGCTGATGCGCGGTAACGCCTTCCCTTGCTGTGCAGACGGACTGCGTCCGGTTACCTTCTTTGTCGAGCCCATCGTGGACTCGAAGCCCGCATCTGAGCGTCCGCAGGACGCCCGCGGAGAGGAGGCATCGTGTCCAGAACGCGCCATCTCGGCCTAGGTCTGGGCTTCGCCCTCGCGCTCTTCGGATGGGGCGTGCTCGCGGGCGAATCCATCGTGGATCCGGGTCTTTGGAATTGGCAGAAGGTCGCCGCGTTCGGCGGGGAACCGACGCACAGCCCGCAGACGTTCGTGATCGCCGCCGCGGCCTACGTGGTCTGCGGCGCGACCGCGGGCGGCGGGCTCTCGTCGCAGGTCTGGAGGTACGACGCAGCCCGCAACGAGTGGCAGCGGATGCGCGACTTCCCGGGAACGCCGATCAACAAGGGTGTTGGGTTCTCGATCGGCGGCGCGGGCTACGTCTGCCTCGGAAGCGGCGGAAACGCGATCGGGCCGGTCCTTGAGGTCTGGCAGTACGATCCCGCGGCGGACACCTGGGCACGAAAGGCCGACTTCCCCGGCGCCGCGCGACTCGGCTGCGCCGCAGTGACGTGCGGAGAGAAGGCCTACGCGTTCGGAGGCGACGCGGGCGGGCACCTTGCCGAGCTCTGGGAGTACGACCCCGCAGCCGACGTCTGGACCCGCAAGCCCGACTGCCCGGGCGGCGCGCGCTATCTTCCAGCCGGCTTCTCCATCGCAGGCAAGGCCTACTTCGCGACCGGCGGCACAGGGGACGAGGCGACGCCGCTGGCACGCGACGTCTGGGAGTATGACCCCGGGGCCGAGCACTGGACTCGCCGCGCCGATCTCGGCGGGTCCGCCCGCGCCTACGCCGTGGGGCTGGCAGTCGGCGGGAGAGGCTACGTGGCCCTGGGCATCGCAAGCCTCAGCGCGCCTCAGCCGCTCACCGACGTCTGGGAGTATGACCCGCAGGACGACCGCTGGATCGCACGCGGCCGGTTCGGCGGCCCCGGGCGCATCATGGCCACCGGGTTCTCGCTCGGCCCCGATGCCTACTTGGGACTCGGCTCTGCTTCTCCAACGCGCAGCCTGTCCGACGTCTGGCGGGTGCGAACGATCGGCGACTGATGCGTCAAGCAGGCGGCGCGGCTACGCGCCGTCCGTCTTCTCTCCTCGGCAGGTGACCGAGTTTCGCCAGCGGAACTGCCAGCGCAGGCTCTTCGCGCCGCACGTCCGCACGCACTCGCCGCACAGGAAGCAGTCCTCGAAACGGACCTTCCCGCCATCGCACGTCGTGGCCGGGCACCGGGACGTGCAGGCGCCGCAGGACGAGCAGCCCTCGTCCGCCGCGAGCCGGAAGACGCTGACCCGCGAGACAAGCGACAACAGCGCACCGAGCGGGCAGAGGACCTCGCAGAACGGCCGCCAGGTGAAGACAGAGAGGAGCGCGAACCCCGCCGACAGCCCGAGCGTCAGCGGCGTCCCGCCGAGCGCGAAGAAGGCCTTGAACGGCGTCATGTCCTTGAGGATCTCCGTCCACGTCGCCAGTGCGTGGATCACGAGGTACGCGAGCACCGCGTACTTGAGAAGGCCGAGAGCCCGTCGCCAGCGCGGCGGGATCTTCGGCGCCCACTTGCGAACGTGGAGCAGCTCCTGCAGCGCGCCGTACGGGCAGACGTAACCGCAGTAGACGCGCCCGGCGAAGAGCGCCAGCACCACGGGGAGCAAGACGAGCAAGAGGTAGGCGGTGTTCCACTTGATGAAGACGTTCTGGACGCTGCAGATGGGGCAGAGGAGTCCGGCAAGGTAGAAGCCGGCCACGCCGACCGAAACGAGGAGCAGCCACTTCCGGAAGCGGAAGCCGAGAACCGTCACAACCCCGAGCGCGAGTCCCGCCAGCCCGGCCATGACGATGAGCTTGATGAGCTGATTCGTGCCGAAGTACCCCCTACCCGCGCCCTGACCGTGCCCTTCCCCCTCTCTTTCGCCCGCCCCCGCCCCACGCCCCTGGCCAACCCCTTGGCCGGAACCCGCTCTTTCGCCCGAGCCCACGTGCTCGCCCGCTCCTTGGGCAGCCGCGGGAAGTGCAAGAGAAGAGGCGAGAAGCGCCAGCGCCATCAAGGCAACCGCGAGAGCAGGCAACGAAAGACCGCGCAACGTCCGTCTCACGACGACCAGACCTCCTCAGTGACCCGTCCGCTCGATCCGCAGGCGCGCGACGCCTCCGGCAGCTGTGGAAACCCAAAGTAGTCAAGACGATCCGGCGGCGCAACCCGCTTCGGCGAGGCGAACCCCGCCCCTACTCGCTGATGTACAGCCCGCCGGTCGCTTCCAACCAGTCCGCGATGCGATCCGCGGCGCCGGCCACGTCGCTGTCCGAGATGTCGATCTCGAGCGTGGGCAGCGTCGATGCCGCGACCAGCTCGCGGAGCACCTCCTGCTCTTTGACGAACGTCGAGAGGACGTCGTACTGAGAAGGATTGCCCGACACCTTCAGCCGTTCGATGCGCGCCGCCTCGAACGACTCCGCACTGCGCGTGCAGAAGACGAGCCGGAATCCGAGCGGCCGCAGCCGATCCTCGAGCCAGCGGAAGTCGTAGCGCTTCCCGTGCGCGCGGAACTGGTGGGCCTGGGTCGAGATGTGGAACCGATCGACGATCCACGAGTAGTAGCGCTGGAGCTCGAACAAGCGAGCCCACGTGCGGTAGGTCTCCATCGCCAGCGCTTCTTCCTGCGGCGCGAAGTTGATGAGCCCGCGCCCCCACGGCACGTTCGTGAACGCACACCACTCCGCGGAAATGAGCGGGGAGTGGTAGCGATACTTGCGCGGCCCGACCACTCGCGGATGCTCGTTCAGCGCGAACGCGATTTCTGTCTTCTGCGTGAGTCGCGTGCCTTCCAGGATGACCTTCGGACAGAGCTTCGGCATCTCGCCTCCTTGCGCGTGCCGATTGTAGCCGCTCCCGGTTCCTGATCCCCGGCCGAATCGGCCGCGCCGCTCGAGTCGACGTCGGCGGAGCCGTCGGCCGATCCGCCGGCCGATTGGCCCTCGCGACACCGCGCGAGTAGTGTGGCGTCGGATCGCCGAGAGGCTGTGCCGCAAGGACTAGTGGAGGTGGGTATGGCTCCATCGACGGGTCGGAAGCGAAGGAAGGTGCGAGTTCTCCTCTTGGGTCTCGCGCTCGCGGGGCTGGCCCTCGCGGCGCGAGCCGAGAGCACGGTTGAGATCGCCTATGACGATGGGATCGAGGAGGCCGCGAGGGGCTACGGGCAGGCAGCCAGCGGGTTCGCCGTCCGCTTCACGCCCGCCCAGCCGGGCGACATGCTGCTCTCCGTCCGGATCTACGTTGCCGGCCTCGTCGGAGAGCCAGCCCCGATCGAGATCCACGTCTGGGACGGTGAAAAGAAGGACCTCATCCCGTCGATCCTCGCCGCGCCTTCCGCCGCCGGCTGGTTCGACGTCGACGTGTCGAGCGCGCAGCTCGTTCTCACCGACGACATCTACGTTGGATACGTCCAGACCTCGGGCGAGAACTACCCGTGGATGGGCGTCGACACAACGACCGCCGGCACGCGCAGCTTCAGTCTGCCGGAGTGGAGCGCGCTGTTGCCCGAAGGGGCGTGCGCCATGATCCGCATCCTCACGCAGCGCGCGCTCGCGGCCGACGACGGACTCGAGCTTGCCTACGACGACGGAACAGCCGAAGCCAGCCGCGGATACGCGATGGCCGGCGCCGGGTACGCCGTGCGCTTCACGCCTCCGGCGGGCGGAGCGACACTCGAAAGCGTGCGCCTCTACGTCGCCGGCATTCAAGGGAGCCCGGCGCCGATCGAGATCCACGTCTGGGATCTCGATGGCCGCGATCTGCTCCCGCCGATCGACGCGCTGCCCGAGGCTGCGGGCTGGTTCGAGATCGACCTCGCGAGCCTGGCCGTGCGTTTCACCGCCGACTTCCGCGTCGGCTACCTGCAGACCGACGGCGAGAACTACCCTTGGCTCGGCATCGACCAAGGGACGCCGACCGGCCGCAGCACGTCGGTTCCCGACGGGAACGAGCTTCTGCCGCGCGGCGCGAACGCGATGATCCGCGTCCGGTTTGCCGGCACGTAGACACCGGGGCGGGCGTCACGACCGGCGCCCGCATGGGACGCCACTCCAGCACTACAGGCGCCTCACGGCTCGCCCACAACTGCCTCCTACGGTGAGAGCCAGGCCTTGCGATATGAGGCCATGGATGCTGAGGGAGGGAGTATGGGCATTGCCCAACGTTGTATTCTCTTGGCGGCGCCGATCGTGATCTTGGCCGTTGCCGGGGCCGGCGCGGCGCAGACCGAGACCGGGCCAGTAACGCCCGCCGTGGAGATCAGGCAGTACCAGGGGGAGAAGCTCGGATCGGTCGAGGACTTTCGCGAGAACTCGATCCGCGGCGTGCAGCACGTCGACCAAGACAGCTACCGCCTCGTCATCGACGGGCTCGTCGGGATCCCCGCCAGTCTGTCGTACGGCGAACTCCAGACCATGTCGCACGTGGCGCGTCTCGTCACGCTCCACTGCGTCGAGGGCTGGTCGGTCAAGGCCCTCTGGGAAGGGATCCCGCTCGTCGACCTGTTGGCACGCGTGGCGGTAAGCGCGACCGCGAACACGGTCATCTTCCACGCCGTCGACGGCTACACGACGTCGCTGCCGCTCGCAGACGACGTGGACCGCAACCTCATCGTCGCCGACCGCATCAACGGCATCACCCTGCCGCCCGAGAACGGCTTCCCGCTCCAGCTCGTAGCCGAGAGCAAGTGGGGCTACAAGTGGATCAAGTGGATCGCGCGCATTGAGCTCTCTGACAACGCAGGCTACCGCGGCTTCTGGGAAAGCCGCGGCTTCAGCAACTCCGCCGAGCTCGACAGTCCGATGGGCAGGGACTAGCCATGGATCACAAGTCGTGTGACCGAGGCCGGGCGCCATGCGCGCTCCTCCGCGCGTGGCACATGGTCGGTCGGGCTGCAGCCTGGCTCCTCGTCCCGCTCTTGTTGCTGCAGTTCCTGAGCGGCTACGCCATCATGCATCCCCGCCTGCTCGGCAGCGTCATGGGGAAGATGACGGCGTTCCAGGTGCACACCGCCGTGCAGCCCGTCACGATGGCGGCCTTCGTCCTTCACGGCTTCCCGTGGATTCGGCGCCGCCTGGCGAAGCGATGGGCCATCCCGCGAGTCTTCGACGCCTTCCTCCTCTTGCTCGGGGCTGCGCTCGTCGCCGCGAGCACGTACCTCTGGAGCATCGGATAGGCGTGTCGGGAACTTGCCGGCACGGCGATCCATCCGCCGCTCGTCGCCGGCCTTCCCGAGCCACCTCCGTCGCGTTGCGCGATCGGAACAGCCAAGGTAGCCTTGCGACATGCGAGGCCAGGCATGGTCCTAGTCAACGTCATCGTCCCCGTGATTCTTGTCGCCGGCGCGGGCTACCTCTTTGCCCGTTGGACGAAGGTGGACGTCGCTGCACTGACTAAGCTCTCCTTCTACGTTCTCTCGCCGGCTCTGATCTTCCAATCGATGCTCGGTTCCACGATCTCCGGCGCCACCGTAGCGCGTGTCGGGCTGTTCGTCCTCCTCGTGCATGGGGTGCTTCTCCTCCTGGGCCTCGTTGCCGGTCGTGCCAAGAGCTGGGACACAGATGCGACCGCATCCGTCGCGATGTCGCTCAGCTTCACGAACTGCGGCAACTACGGGCTGCCGGTCCTTCTGTTCGCGTTCGGCGACGCCGGCTTCACCCTCGGCGTCGTCTACATGGTGGCGCACCAGGTGTTCCAGATTCCTTTCGGCGTCGGAGTCGCGAGCTGGCGCAAGGGGATGAAGCTCCGCACGTTGGCGTGGAAGGTGCTCACGGTTCCGTGGATCTACGCGATGGTCGCGGCGCTCGCGGTTCGTACGTTCTCCGTCGACCTTCCCGTGGCTCTTGCCCGCCCCATCGACCTCGTCGCCCAAGCGACCATTCCGATCCAGCTTCTCGTCCTCGGGATGGCCCTTGCCGAGGTCAAGGTCGGGAAGCTCTTCCGCGTGGCCGTGCCAGTCTCCGCAGCAAAGCTCATCCTCCCGCCGCTCCTCGCTTGGGGAGCATGCGCACTCCTAGGCCTGGACGGGCTTCTGCGCGCGGTTCTCATCCTCCAGGCGAGCACGCCGACAGCCATCAACGCACTCATCCTCTCACTGCAGTACAAGCGCCGCCCCGACTTGACCGCATCGATCGTCCTTCTCACGACGATCGGCGGGATCGCCACAACGACGCTGCTCCTCTGGCTACTCGCCTAGTCGGCGCGGCGATCCATCCGCCACTCGTCGCCGTCCTCGGTTCGCCACACGAGAGACACTGCCGTGCCGCCGTCGACCGTGAAGGTCACCTGCTGGGTCCCCCCGTCGAACTCGAAGCGTCCCTCAGCCAACGGAGCGAGAGCGTGCGCCCGTCGCCCGCCCCAGGAGATGGCGAGGCCGGCTCCGCGCATCGTCACCTCCACGGAGCTTCCGTACGTCCCGAGGCAAGCGGCAAGCGCGCCGGGCTCCGGCGCGTAGTTCGCTTTGCGCAGGCGCAACACGTCGAGCGCCCACTCGCGCGTCCGGCGCGTCTCGTCGTCGGCGGCCTCCGCGACGAGGCGCTCGAGCGCCTTCTCGTGCGCGACGTCCAGCGCCTCCTCCGCCGGGGCGGCGATGTCAGGCGTCACGCCGGCGCCTTCCCAGTTCGCGTGAGAAACCGGGTTCTCGGAGCAGGCGTTCGGGATCATCAGCTCGAGGAAAAGCTCGGGGAAGCGGTAGAACTCGACCGGGTGGGCGCCGCCGCGCGTCTGTTCTCCGACGATCGTGGCCCGTCCCAGCTGCTGAAGGTTGTACGAAAAGTCCTCGCCCGCGGAGAACGTCGAGCGGCTGTTCACGATGTAGACCGGGCGGTCGCCGAAACGCGGGCCGGGAACGTAGGCGTAAGTCCAGTTCTGGGCGTCGTGATCGCGGAACTTCGCCGTGTGCACGTGCTCCGGCCTGTCGAAGAGGTAGCTCATGAGGAAGTACACAAGATCGTCGCCACCGCCGTTGTCGCGAAGGTCGAAGAGGAGTGCGTCGGTGTGGGCAAGGAGCTGCATCGCTGCCGCCGCCGTCGGACCACCCAGCGCCGCGGGCGCGAACTCCCTTAGGTTGACATAGCCGACGTTCCCCAGCAGGACCTCGAGCTTGCGGAACCCATAGTTGTGGCGCGGAAGGCGCCGCGTCCACTCATCCATCAACCCGTCCGCCGCGGTCCCGTCGTCGGGCGGCAGCCACGCCATCGCAACGAGATGCAGGTCCGCCTTCACTGAGTGAAGCGCCGCGGTCATCTCCCTCGCCAGGTCCGGAAGAGTCTGAAGCCCGTTGAACGCGCCATCGCGGAGCCTCGCGAGAAGCGTATCGGACATAGCCTTCGCGTCGTCGGGGAAGACGTACCGATCGCGCACCGTCTCCGCCGTCTTCTCGACGATGCGCAGGGAGAGATCGGAAGTGAGAGGTGGAAACTGGGATACCTGACTAGCCATGAAGCGCCTCCTCGGGGAACTTGCACACATGAGTGTCTTGCCCGTGCATCGCGGTTCGATCGGCGATGCCCTGGCCGTCGCCGCCGCGTGCGGACGCTGAAGGCGTAGTCTTTCCGCCGCCTAGGGGTAGACCCAGGCCTCGAACTGCGGGCCGAGGTCGCACCCGCAGTGCTCCTCGGCGAGAGCGCGGAACGTCGCCGTCGTCGCGATGTCCCAGGCGAAGGTCGCGACGTAATCCCGCAGGAAGGCTCCGAAAGCATCCGCACCGAACGTGCTCTCGAGTTCCTCGAGGAAGAACGGACCACGCCCGTAGATGATCGGGCTGTAGTCGGGGGGCGCGTAGCCCCAGACCGGAAGTCCAATCGGTTTCTCCTCGCGTCCCACTCGGGACCAGTTGCCGAACCACCAGTCTCGAGCGATTCGGGTTCCCTCCGGTCCGTAGGCATCCGCGTAGTACAGGCCTACCACGTACTGCGCCACCGCCTCATCGAGCCAAGGCTCGTTCACCTGGTCGTTGCCTACCATATTGAAGAACCACTGGTGGGCGATCTCGTGCACGACATCCCACTCCAGGGCCTCCGAAGCGGGCACGCTACCCCAGATGATGGCGTGGGGATCGTAGAGAGGACGGGACAAGGCGATCGTGCCGGGGTACTCCATCGCGCTCCCTCCAGGCAGGAGCGGGTTGGCCACGATGTCGAGCTCGGTGAAGGGATAGGCGCCAAGCCGCTCGCCGAAGCTCGCGAGCGCCGCCTCGGTGATCGAAAGGAGCTTCTCCGCCGCAGGGTACCCGTTGGCAAACGCAGTGCTGCGGATCGTTGTCTCGCCGACGACCTTCTCGACCATGATGAGCCCGTCGACCGCCGCCAGGTAGAACGTGCGCGCCGGGCCGGCGGCGAAGGTACGGATCTGGCGGAGTCCGTCGTCGTCGCGAGCGACCTCGACGCCGGTCCCGACGAGCGCAACGCCCAGCGGGGCCGAGGCGCGCACGATGTAGAAGCTCGCGTCGTAGACCGCCACGTCTCCAAACGGCAGGACAGGACTCAGCTGCCAGCCCGCGTCGCCGTAGACCGGAATCGACGGAAACGCCTCATCGAGCGACAAGACTCCGTCCGACAAAGCAAAGAGCCCGTACCGTTCCGCGGAACCACGTGGGACCGTGACGACGAAGTCCATGCCGATCTCAACCGCCGTTCCGGGAGAGAGGGGCGAGGAGAGAGGAACCCGTAGATCGAGGCCCTCCTGCTCGTAGAATCCGACGACATCGAGCCCATCGACCGTGAGCCACGACACCTCGGCGCGTCCGCCGGCCGCGTTGGGATAGAGGCGCAAGTAGACCTCGCCGAGTGGGCACGACTCGCGGTTCGTGTAGAGCACGGTCTCGTGCCCGACGAGCGTCGTGAGGTCCGCGGAGATCTCGACGTCGATGCGGTAGACGGTTGCCCCTGGCAGCTCGTCGAGCGCCGCCTGCGCCGACTCCACCAGTCCGCTCCGGAAGATCTGACGGTCAGACCACGCGACGCCACTCCAGAGCGGAGAGGAAGCCGCCGCGCCTCCCGCCGAGAACCGGACACTCACCAGGAAGCAGACCATCGCAAGAGCGAGCGCTCTTCGCCCCACGCGCACCATGGTGTCACCGCCTCCTCGCCCCGGCTTTGTTGCCAGCATACGCGAGGATCGCGAGACGCGCTCCGACGGGCGCGCAGGACGACATTCGTCGCCGCAGTCCCATGACGAACGCGCCCATAGGCGACGCCCCGCGCGACGGCAACAGCCTACCGCAGCCTCGAGTACGCCGTCGGCTCCAAAATCGAGTTCGTGATCCTGGCCACGATCGGTCCGTCCTGCTCCGTCTCGGCCCGCGCCGCGATCCACTCTGGATCGCGCATGAACGCGCCCCATCGGGCCTCGCGCTCCGCCAGATCCTTCCACTCGATCAAGTACGTCAGCGCCTGGTTCGTCTCGCCGATCATCGTAGTCCAGAACCCCACCTGTCGGATCCCGTGCTTGGCCCACATCTTGAGCGTCACCGTCTCGAAGCGCTGGTGCAGCGCGGGCAGTCTCCCGGGAACGCACTCGTAGATACGTAGCTCGTAGATCATAGACCCCTCCGATCCTTCGCCACTCGGCGGGCTGGCGCTCGCTCGCCGACACGGCCAGCAGTCTCCCCGTTCCGCCGCACCGCGGCAAGCCTAAACTGCTGCCACGCTTAGGCTCGGCGACAACCTACGGCTCGCGCGGTGCGAACCCTGCCGGCGGTCCGAGACGCGTGTTGTGTCCCAGGAACTCGCCGCAACCGTCGCCTCTCGGCCGTCATCAGGGCGGCCTCTTGGCTGGGACCCGCGCTACAAGCGGGGTTTCGTGGCCACGAATCGCTTCTGGTCCCTCGCGCACAGGAGCTGAATGACCTGCCTCCCCGCCTGCGCGGCGCCGGGGATCCCGCCCGGAGGTAAGGTCCACATGCTGGCCACGTACAGGTTGTCCAGCCCAGGGACGGCCTTCCGCACGTAGCCGTAGCGCTTCTCGAACTCGGGCGTGAGGCGCCAGGTCATGAACGTCCCCTTCCAGCTCCCCGTGTAGCGCTCGAACGTCACGGGCGTCGCGACGTCGGTCGCCTCGATCGCGTCTCGGAACCCGGGATAGCGCCGATCGATGGCCTCAGCGCATGCCGCGGCGACTCGCTCCTTCTCCGCGGTGTAGGCCGCGCGATCGGCTCGCAGGGCACTCCAGTACTCCCACTTCGCATCGAGGATCGACGTGACGACTGAGCACCCAGAAGGTGCAAGCGACGGGTCGAGGGCGTAGCTCCGCACCGTCATCCACTCGACGTCCTCGCCACCCAGCCGGAGCGGCGTTTCGAGCTCGAACGCCTCGCCTAGGCACTCGTCCAGTTCATGGAACGCGCGCCGGACTCCAAAGCTGACCTGCACGCAGGAGGGGTAGAGGTCTCCCGTCTCCAGCAGAGCCCGGTGCGTCTCGTCTTGCCTGCGGCCGTCGAGGAGAGAAGTCAGCGTGTGGCGGAGATCGGCGGCCGACACAACGTAATCGGCGCGGACTTCGGACCCATCGGCCAGTCGGACGCCAACCGCGTTGCCGTCCGACTCGAGGATCTGCACGACCTTCGCGCCGTAGCGGATCTCGCCGCCGAGCCCCTTGTAGCGACGCTCGATCGCTTGGGCGAAGGCGAGCGACCCGCCGACCGGGAAGCCGGCGGCGCGTCGACTCATCGGCGCGAGCGTCATCACAAGCCCGATCAGGGGCGTCGACTCCCCAACCGCGAGGCGCATCCCTGCCGCGAGAAGTGGATCCTTGAACCGCTTCGAGAACTCGCCCATGCTCGTCGACGAGAGGATCCTGAGATCCTTGAGCTTGCCTCCCATGCGGACGACGAGCTTGAGCACATCCGGGCCCGACATCAGCTCCCGCGGCTTGTCCATCGCCATCGAGAACCGCCTGAACTTGCGGATCCACCGGCAGAGCTCCGCCGCCGGCGCGGCGTCCTGCGGTGAGAGCTCCCTCATGTGCTGCAGGAGCCGATCCGGGTCGGCATACAGCGAGAAGGTCCGCCCGTCCGCGCCAACCACGCGCCAGAACACGTCGTGGTCGACCACCGGCCGCCCCTGCACGGCGCCCAGCTCCTCCCAGACCCCGTAGAGCGAGTCACCGGGAGCGGAGCTCGTCAACCAGTGGATGCAACCATCGAACGTATAGCCGTTCCGGGTCCACGCTGTGCAGAGCCCGCCCGGGAGGCCGTGCATCTCAAGGATGACCGTTCGGTACCCGTTCATCCGCCCGTAGCAGCCGGCCGAGAGGCCCGAGATTCCCGCTCCGATGATCGCCAGTGTCTTCTCTGCCATCTGCTCTCTCCTGTCGGGGCCAAAGGGGCCCTGCGCCGGGATGATCGTAGCGGATTCGCGTTTGGGGCTCTCAATCCCCGTTCGGAGCCATGTTGCGACCGGACTCGCGGAGAGCCTGCCCCACAGGCTTGCCGACTCTGCCGAGACGTATCCGGTTGCGCGGACTCTGTCGTACCTAGGTGGAGACCTCTCCCGACGCCACGATCACGAGCGAGGCGGCGTAGCAGGCGAGGACCGCCGCGAACGTCAAGAGCATGCCGTACCGAAGATGTGGGTTGGCTGAGCCTTGCGGATAGGCAAGCTGGAACGCCACCCGCGTCGCCCACAACGCGCACGTCGCGGCGAGGACGACGCCCGTCGAGTACCTGTCGGATCTCTTCCGCCACACGAGCAGGACGTTCACAAGGCCGAACAAGACGAGCGAGAGAGAGAAGAACGCGTTGATCGCTCGCACCGCGATGACTAGCTCCGTCGCGCTCGGGTCGATGTACGAGTACCAGGCCCACCACGCCGGCACGAAGAAGTGCCAGACGCCGAACCCGACCGACACCACGCTTCCGGTGGTCACCAACGCCCTGACAGGCCAATTCATGCTCTCAGTGTACCGCGCCGCATAAAGCTCACGGCGTACAGACTCGTGGCCGCCGCGCGGAGCCGCGCTCGTGGGAAGCGCGATCCTTGCTGCACTCGCTGAACCATGTAGGATCGCTGGGTCGGAAGGGGGTTCCATGAGATCGCACTTCGCGCTTCGTCCGATCGTGGCCGGACTCGTGCTGGTCGCCATCGGCTTGCTTGTCCAGAACGTGATGCCCGTGCTGGGACGCGCAGCCTTCCAGGCCGCCGCGGCCGGGAGCTATTCCCCCAGCGACTACCGCGTACCCCTGGTCGGCTTCTACCTGATCGCCGGAGTCCTGATCGCCATCGGCGTAGTCCTCACCGTGCTTGAATGCAGACGGACCCGGCGCTAGGGACAACGCCGCCCCGAGGTGAAGAGGGGACAGCAGCCGCGGGCCTGGACGAGTGGCGAGACGAGGCCGACTGCGCCCCGGCGATCGGACTGAACGCGAAGAAGCCGACCAGAGCCAGCGCGGACGCCCGCCCCCGTGAGCTCGTACGCCCAGATCGTGATCGCGAACCCGGTCATGCCCGATCCGAGCAACGACATTAACTGACCGCACCAGACGACCGTGAAACCAGCGAGGCCGCTGGGGCCGCGAAGTCTCGTTGCGCACATCGCTCCTCCCTCTCCCACCCTGTAGAGAACGTCCTTGGCAAACTATCAGATCTCCGCAACAGGAACTCCCACGGCCTCCGCCACCCGAGCGTGCTCGCTGAGGACCTGCCGATGAGCTCGCGGAGTTGGCCTCCCCAAGAGACGTAGGATCTGCGTCTGACACCAAGGAAACAGAGTCTACGCTGGGCGTCGCCCCAATCCAGTCGCCCGCATGCCGACGGCGGATGTCACCTGAGCCGGGCTGGGTCTTGATGTCTAGGAGCCAAGAGGCCACAGAGCCTGCTGGCGAGATGCTCTTGAGACGATGCCGGCGGCACAATGTGACAGCGCGAGGAAGGAAGGAGGTTCTTTCATGTCGATTCGTCCTCTCGCTCTGCCTGGGGACTTCGCTGGCGCTGTGGAAGCTATCGCCAAGGCCTTTCAGTACCCAGGTCACCCCGAGTGGGAGCTTGACCCTGCGGAGCAGGTGCAATTCACCGACGCGATCCGCCGGATGCGCCGCCTCTGGCCGATGGTGCGCGCCATGCAGCTCGTAGCGCCTGCCATGCGTGACCTCATGCGGGGTTTCGTCTGGCAGGAGAACGGCGAGTTTGCAGGCTTCATCGTCCTCCAGCGAGTCGGGAACTCGTCTGCGTGGCAGATCGAGCCACTCGGCGTTCTGCCCGAGTACCGCCGGCGCGGGATCGCGCGTAGGCTGATGGACGAGGCGCTTGCCATGCTGCGTGCGCGTGGAGCCACCGCGGTCACGCTGGGGGTCATCGACGGGAATACGCCGGCCCAGATGCTGTACCGTTCCGTGGGGCTTGCCGACTACAGCGGGAATGCTCTCTACGTCCGCACATCGGGCCCCGCCGTCGGCCGGCCGGCCCTGCCTGCCGGCTACACCGAAGAGCCTCTCGCGAGGTTCGACTGGCGCGCGCGCTATGACATGGATCGGCGGATCACCCCGCAGGAAGTCCAGGCCTATGAAGCGGTCACGTCAGGGCGTTACCGCACGCCGCTCTTCTTCCGCGTCTTCTCCCTTCTCCTCAACAACGCGAGGCTCGGCGATGTGGTCGTCCGCCGATCAGACGATGGAACCGCCGTGGGTCGCGCCCGATGGTCGGTCAGCAAGAAAGGGCGCGGCACGAACTCGATCAGCATTCGTCTCGATCGCGAGTGCCACGCCCTCGCTCCGTATCTCGTCCAGCGAGCCCTGCACGAGGTGACAGCTACGGGCTCAACACTGCAGGTCAACCTGTTTCTCCCCACGTGGATGCCCGACATCGCTCGCGCGGCGGAGGACTCCGGCTTCGTCCGTCGCCGAGTGCACAGGATGATGGGATTGAAGCTCTAGACGCAGACGAACCGTAGAACGATCCGGAGAGCGCAATCGCAGACGACTCGGAGAACGCAGAAGAAGCCCTGATGGGCCGGCCACGCCCCGATCGCAGGTCCGCGACGTCGGAGCCCGCGGCGCGCCGCGTCTGCAGTGTCTGAAGCCCTCTTCTTCCCTTCTGCGCCCTCCGCCTCGCTCCGCGCGCTCTGCGTTGAGTCCTTCGCGCCCTCTAGATCGTGATGACGATCTTGCCGCGGGCGTGACCACCTTCGAGATATCGGATGGCCTCGGGAACCTCGCTCAACGTGTAGGTTCGGTCGATCACGGGCCTGACCTTCCCTGCCTCGATGAGTCCCGCGAGGAACTCGAGATCGGCCGAGCTTCGCTTCGCCACGAGGACCTTCACGTCTTGACTCACGAACGGCCCGCAGAGGCTCTCCGCGGCAAGATGGCTCATCCGCCCGCCGACAGAGACGTAGACGGCCTTCGGAGCGAGCACGCGGCGGCATGCGTAGAGCGACCGATTCCCGATCATGTCGAGCAAGAGGTCGTAGCGCGCGGCGCTCCGCGTGAAGTCCCCGCGCGTGTAGTCGACGACGTGGTCCACGCCGAGCGAGCGAACCATCTCGACGTTCTTCGTGCTGCAGACGCCGGTCACCTCGGCGCCGAATGCCTTCGCGATCTGCACCGCGAACGTGCCCACGCCGCCCGACGCGCCGTTCACGAGGACCTTCTGCCCGGCCTGGATCTTGCCCCCGTCGCGCAGGCTCTGGAGAGCCGTGATCCCGGCCATCGGCACGGCAGCCGCCTGCTCGAACGTGAGCCCGGCCGGCTTCCTCGCCAGCCAGCGCTCCGGCACGCACGCGTACTCGGCGAACGCGCCCACAGCCTCGCCGAACACGGCATCGCCCGCGCGGAACCGCGTCACATCCTTCCCGACCGCCTCGACCTCGCCCGCCGAGTCCGCGCCAAGCCTGTCGTTCTTCGGTCGGAACCAGCCGAACATCGCACGCATGACGAGCGGCTTTCCACGCATGAAGTGCCAGTCGTGGGGGTTCGCTGATGCCGCGCGGGCGCGGACAAGGACACTGTCATCCGCGACAGCCGGTTTCTCAACGTCGCGCAGCTGCAGCACATCCGGAGATCCATACTTCTCGTAGACGATGGCTTTCATCACATCCTCCCCATTCGGCACCGCTCATTGGGTACTTGGAGTATGGAGCCTCCGGCGCGACAAGAGCACTGGCGTGCCTGCAGGAGGGAATGCGTGATTGCAAGACCTGAACATCCCTCTTGGATTGTCAAGCTACGCGGCATCACCTCGTGGCTCGTAGTCGCGGCCGTCGCGCAGCATCGCCCAGATCACGCGAACCATGTGCCTGCAGAGAGCGCGCACGGCCTGGTTGTGCGTCTTGCCCTGTGTGCGCTCGCGCGCGTAGTACGCCTGCGACCGCGGAACGCACCCAATGTGGCGAGCCACCGCCGTCATCATCGCCGCACGACAACGCGTGTTGACTTGGCGCGGCGCTCTCGCTCGTAAGCTCTGTCCCGACTGGACCGTCAGCGGACTCATCCCAACGTACAGCGCGAGACTGGCTTCACTCGAGAAGCGAGACAGTGTCCCGATCTCTCCCGCCAGTTCAGCGATCGAC
The DNA here is from genome assembly GCA_022711155.1 of Candidatus Bipolaricaulota bacterium. Taxonomy (GTDB): domain Bacteria; phylum Bipolaricaulota; class Bipolaricaulia; order UBA7950; family UBA9294; genus CAIOGO01. The sequence continues at coordinate 336 of JAKLFO010000022.1, read as the reverse complement.
GTCTTGCCGAACCCAGGGATCGTCGCCAGGCGCGACGCGATCTCTGACTGCTCAGCCAGCTGCGCCAATGCCTCGTCGAGTGCTGCGATCTGTCGGCGTAGCTCGAGGATCCGCTTCGCGTCCTCGATGATCATTGGCCCGACGTAGTCGACCTCATCGGAGAACGTCGCCTTCGTCTGCCACTCCTCGATGATGCGCGCGTACTTCACTCCCACACTCGGGATCTGTCGGATCGACGCGCGGCGGAGACGTGCGAGCTGACGCAGGTCGTCGCGGAACGAGAGGAAGCGCAGGAACCACAGGTTGTCCGCATCGTGCGTCGCTGCGAGGAGCTCC
>JAKLFO010000021.1 GCA_022711155.1 Candidatus Bipolaricaulota bacterium | reverse complement strand
AGTCGAGCGCTTCCTCAAGGATTGGAGACAGGCGAAGGGGCAGACCGCGGCGTGATCTCCGGCGGGGTCTCGCCGCGCAGGAGCGCGACGACGACGTCGACGAGCGCGTCGCGGTTGTTCAAGCGTACGCGCACAAGGTGGAGTTCTTGCCGAACGCGGTCGGCGACGGCGTGCGTCGCGTGCGCGTGGGTCGTGATGAGGAGGGCCTTGTTCGAGGCGAGCGCCGCCTCGACCGCAGCGACGAGCCCCGGCGCGCGAAGCTCCATGGGCGCGATCTCATCGATGACGATGAGGTCGCTCTCGCGGATCGCACGGTGCGCGGCAGCGACTCCGACCTCCTCCACGATCCGCGCGTCGACCGCGTAGCGCCCGACCGTCTCCGCGCCCTTGCCGACGCGCGCGAACATGTGCTCGTCGCCGGTCGCGAGATCGACGAGCGCAAAGCCGACGCGGTGCCCGCACTTGCGGACCTCCTTCGTCAGGAAGCCGCCGACATGGCACGACATCTGCGCGAGCACCCGCTCCACGAGCGTCGTCTTGCCGACGCCCGGCCGTCCGGTGATCGCAACCCGCCCCTCGATTGGCATAGGATGCGATTCTACCGTGTCGCCCTGCCGGGCGAGGGAAGCGAGGCGAGGCGTGGAGCCGTTGGACGAGCGATGGATCGGCCATCTGGACATGGACGCGTTCTTCGCGTCCGTGGAGCAGCTCGACGAGCCGGCGTACAGGGGACGGCCGGTCGTCGTCGGCGGACTCGGGCCGCGCGGCGTCGTCGCGACCGCGTCCTACGAGGCACGCCGGTTCGGCATCCACAGCGCGATGCCAATGGCCGTGGCGCAGAAGCGGTGCCCCGACGCGGTCTTTCTGGCCGGGCGGTTCGAGCGGTACCACGAGATCTCGGTCCGCGTACGTCAGATCCTCACGGGCGCGTCGTCGCTCCTCGAGACCGTGTCGCTGGACGAAGCCTTCTTCGACCTGTCCGAGCACGGCCGCGGCGCCGTGGCGGTCGCGGAGGGCGTCAAGCGTGAAGTGCAGGCCGCCACGGGTCTGACGTGCTCGGTCGGCGTCGCGCCGAACCGCTTCCTCGCGAAGATGGGCTCGGAGCTGTCGAAGCCCGACGGGTTCTTGTGGATCGAGCCTGGAAGCGTTCGCGAGCTTCTCGATCCTCTGCCCGTGGGGAAGATCTGGGGCGTCGGCGAGGTCACGGAGAGACGACTGCGCGGGCTCGGGTTCCTGCGAATCGCCGATCTGCGGCAAGCGCCGCTCGACCTCTTGACGCGGGAGTTCGGGTCGATGGGTCTCCGCCTCCAGGAGCTGGCACGGGGGGAGGATGCGACGCCGATCGGCGCCGAGACCGACTCAGTCTCCATGTCGCGCGAAGTCACGTACAGCGTCGATCTCGTCCAGTTCGAAGAGATCGAGGACGAGGTGCGGCGACTCGCGAGGACCGTCGCCCAGGAGTTGCGCGGCGAGTCGATGCTCTGCCGAACCGTGCGCATCAAGGTCCGCTACCCCGACTTCCGGACGATCACGCGACAAGCCCGCCTTTCCGTGAGCACGGACTCCGAAACGCTGATCGAGGCGCTCGCCGTGCACCTGCTCCGAGAACACACCCATCTTGACGAACATGGAGTCCGCCTCCTGGGAGTCGGTGTGTCCGGCCTCGGAGCCGCCCTGTCTCGTCAGTTATCGCTATTCGACGACAGCCCGCTGGCCGCCTCTGGGGCCGGACAGAGCTCACCACGGAGAGGGAAAGAGTGATTGGCTAGTTCAGCGGGCAGGGCCTAGAGTCCAGCTAGAGGTGATCGGCATGAGGGGCGTCGTCGCAGTGTTGGTCGCTTGTCTCGCGGTGAGCCTCGCGGCGGGAGCTGCTCCGCTCTGCAGTTATCGATCTCCGTTGACCGATCTCGCCGACCTGTTGATGTCCTTCTCGTACCAGTACACGAACGACCCGTACGGATCGAAAGAGCGTGACGTGAATGAGGGAAGCTTCCTCGTTGACTACACGCGGCTCTACGACAAGCCCGAGTACGGGTTCGACATTGCGCTGTCGAACCGACTGGACATCTCGGTTCTCGATGTCGCGAACTACTCGACGGTCGCCGACGGGAGCTACAAGCGGTACCTCGAGTCGGAGAGCGACGCGTTTGCGTTCGCCGGAGCGAGCGCGCGCAGTTCCTCGTCGTACGCGTCCCTCGGCGTGACGGCCAGCCTCGGCCTCGGGCTCGGGCGTTTCACCGATGTGACGCCGCTCGCCATCGCCACGCGGATCGACGACTACCTCACGGAGCAGGGGAGCCTGAAGAACCACCTTCGCTCGGCCGACCTGGAGATCATGGCGTACGAGATCGGAAGCAGGGAGACCTTCGCCACCCTCGCCGACCTCGTCGACGCCGTGCGAGACATCATCGAGAGCTCAGGCTTCGCCAAGCTGGGAGGCCTGGACGCGCTCGACCTTTCGCAGATCGGCGCCCTGCTCGCCGACGAGAGCTTCTCACGCTACTGCGGTTGGGACGGCAAGATCGGCGTGGGGTACGAGATCTTGGACCCGTCCGGCGGAGAGCGCGACCTCCTGGTGATGGGGTCGTTCAACTACGCCTTCACCACGGCGCCGAACGTGCAGCTCCTGCTGAGCGGGAGCATCTCCGGGCCGCCCGACATCTTCACGACGAGCCGGATCGACCTGGGGGCGGAATACGACTACATCGTCTCGGACTTCCTCGATCTCACCGCGACCTACTCGTTCTCCCGTGAGACGTGGGCTGGCACGCCCACCGACGTGCATCACATCGGCCTCGACGTCGTGTTGACGCCGCTCGACACGGCGGACGTGACGCTCGCGATCACGATGGAACACAGGCCGTACTACCTCGAGTGGAGCCTGGACATCCGGCTGGGGATCAGCATCCAGCTTCTCTAGCCCTGTCTTGCGGCCTCGCGGCGCACGACGTCAGCCATCGCCAGGTCGTGGAGCATGTCGGGGGCCGCGGTGAGCGGCACGTAGCGTGCCTCGGAGATCTCGTCTTGGTCGGGGTTCGGCGCTCCCAGGAGTTCGGTGCGGTAGAAGAGCATGATCCAGTGGAGTCCGGTCTTCTGCCCCATCTTGCCGTGGACTCCAGCGAACTCGAGGACGCGCGCCTCCGCGCCCACTTCCTCGCGGATCTCCCGCAAGACGCCTTCTTCGGGCGTCTCGCCGAAGCGGAGGAACCCGCCGGGCAGAGACCACCGGCCCTCGTTGAGTCCCCTGCTGCCCTTGACGAGCAAGATCGTGTCGCGCTCGACGCAGAGCCCTTCTACGACGACTCGCGGCATCGTCGCGTGCACGGCGACGCGCACGCGCGGCTCGACGTCGGGGAGCGCATCGACTTCGTCCTTGCTCGGCCAGTGCGCCGGATGTTTGGCCAGTTCCGGCACGCAGAACCAGGCCTCTTCGCCGCTTCCGAGGAAGAGCGGAGCGATGCGCGTGACAGGAAACACGAGCTGGTCCGGGGTCGGCAGGTCGAGCCGTCCGTCCCGGCGCACGAGGAAGATGCGACCATCGGATTCGACGTAGTACCGCATGACGTCACCGCGACCATTGTATGCCCGCGCCGGCTTGCGTGCTCGGGCGCGGCGGCGCAGAATCTGTCTCGCTTAGAGCGAGGGAGGGCAGCGTGTACAAGATCCTCGAGAAGCGACGACTTGGCCCTGGCATTCAGGAGTACGTCATCTTGGCTCCGGATGTCGCGCGCGTCGGGAAGGCGGGGCAGTTCATCGTTCTCCGACTTCACGAGCGCGGCGAGCGGATCCCGCTGACGATCGTCGACTGCGACCCGAAGGGGGGCGGCGTCACGCTCGTCGTGCAGGAGGTCGGCAAGAGCACGCGGGAGATGGGAGAGACGTTCGGCGTGGGCGACAGCGTGCTCGACTTCGCCGGCCCTCTCGGCGTGGCGTCGGAGATCGAACGCTACGGAACCGTCATCTGCATCGGCGGCGGGCTCGGCATCGCGCCCTTGTACCCCATCGCCCGTGACTTGAAGCGGGCCGGCAACACAGTGATCGGGATCATCGGAGCCCGCAACAAGGAGCTCCTGTTCTACGAGGACCGCATGAGGGCCGTCTGCGACGAGTTCCACGTCATGACCGACGACGGATCCTACGGACGCAAGGGCTTCGTCAGCGACCCGTTGCGCGAGATCCTCGCGGCCGGGCGCCCCATCCACCGCGTCTGGGCGATCGGCCCGGCGATCATGATGAAGGTCTGCGCGAAGGTGACGAAGGAGTTCTCGGTCCCCACCGTCGTCAGCCTGAACTCGGTGATGATCGACGGCACCGGGATGTGCGGCGGGTGTCGTGTGGAAGTGGGAAGCGCGACGAAGTTCGCCTGCGTGGACGGTCCGGAGTTCGACGGCCACGCGGTTGACTTCGACCTGTTGATGGCCCGGCAGAAGTTCTACGCCGAAGAAGAATCGTGCTCGCTCGAGCGCTACTTGGCGGAGAGAAAGGGTGCAGAGACGCGATGATCCGTGACAAGCAAGTTCCCATGCGTGAGCAGAGCGGCGCGGAACGCATCCGCAACTTCGACGAGGTCCCGTACGGCTACAGCGACGACGAGGCGGCGGCGGAGGCCGCGCGTTGTCTGCAATGCCGCAACGCGCCCTGCATCGCTGGATGTCCTGTCGGCATTGACATTCCCGCGTTCCTCCTCGCGGTGAAGGAGCGCGATACTGCGCGGGCCATCGCGGTGATCAAGACGTCGAACGCGCTACCTGCCGTGTGCGGACGCGTGTGCCCTCAGGAGACGCAGTGTCAGGGCGTGTGCACGCTCGGCAAGCGGTTCGAGCCCGTGGCCATCGGCCGCCTAGAGCGGTACTGCGCCGACTGGGAGAGCACGCACCCGGCGGCTCCCACGTCGGTGGCTCCGAGCACTGGCCGGCGCGTCGCCGTCATCGGCGCGGGTCCGGCGGGGCTCACGGCGGCCGGCGAGCTACGGAAGATGGGACACGATGTGACGGTGTATGAGCTCCTCCACGTCGCCGGCGGCGTGCTGATGTACGGGATACCCGAGTTCCGCCTTCCGAAGGCCATCGTGAAGCGCGAGATCGACGGGCTGCGGCAAATGGGCGTGCGCATCGAGGTCAACCAGGTGATCGGGCGCATCGCCACCGTGCACGAGATGCTCGCGGGAGGCTTCGACGCCGTGTTCATCGGAACCGGCGCCGGGCTTCCGCAGTTCCTCGGCATTCCCGGCGAAGGGCTGAACGGCGTCTACTCGGCGAACGAGTTCCTGACGCGCACGAACCTCATGCGCGCCTACCTCTTTCCCGAGTACGACACGCCCCTACGCGTTGGGCGGCGCGTCATCACGGTGGGCGGGGGCAACGTGGCCATGGACTCCGCGCGCACGGCGCTCCGCCTCGGGGCGGAGGAATCCCTCATCGTCTACCGCCGCAGCGAGGAGGAACTCCCGGCGCGCCGCGAGGAGGCGCACCACGCCAAAGAGGAGGGAGTCGACTTCCATTTCCTCACGAACCCGATCGCCTTCCTGGGCGAGAACGGTCGCGTCACCGGCGTGCGCTGCCTGCGGATGGAGCTCGGGGAGCCCGACGCGAGCGGGCGGCGGCGCCCCGTGCCCGTCGCGGGCTCGGAGTTCGAGATGCAGGCTGACTCGGTCATCGTCGCCATCGGCAACGGGCCGCACCCGCTCGTCCTGCAGACGACTCCCGGGCTCGAGCTCAACCGCTGGGGCAACATTGTGGCCGATCCCGAGACCGGCGCGACCTCGATTCCCGGCGTGTTCGCCGGCGGCGACATCGTGACCGGCGCGGCCACGGTGATCGAGGCGATGGGCGCAGGGAAGCGCGCGGCGCGCGCCATCGACGCGTTCGTCCGCGCGAAGTGACGCCTGTCTCCCGTGGATGTCGCGGGTGACCTATCGACGTGCTGGGACCTGTGTCATGATCCAGGCACAGACAGCTAGCACCACCCGGTGCTCGAGCGAGTGAAGAGGCCTGGCCTCTTCACTCGTTCCTTTCTGGGCGCGCGACGCCGGGCACGGAGCGCGGGCGCTCTGTGCGGGACGTCGACGGAGGTCGCATGGACTGGAAGCCGTACTACCGGGCGGAGCGTGCCGCACAGGACGCGCGCGAGGCCATCGCTTCCTGGCTGGTCGCGGACGCGGCGGTCGCCGAAGCGGTGGCTCGTCGCGATGTGCTCTCGTTTCCTCACACGGCGCTCCGCTATGCGGGACCTCTTCAGTCGCGCGTTGTGCGCGCTCTCTACGACGATCGCAACGTCCGCCGCGTGGTCGCGCTCGGCGTGCTCCACGGGGCCGGTCTCGCGCCCTATCGGACGGCGCTCGATCCGGCGGCGGCGCGCGGCGCGCGCGAGGAGGCGTTCGCCTTGGTCTCCGGGGCGTTCCTCGTGTCTGGGGAAGCGATCGCGACGGCGTTCGGCGCACTGCCTCTCTTGGCCGGCGACGAGGCGGACGGTGTGCGCGTCGATCGCACCGGCCTTCTCAAGGCGGAGTTCTCGCTCGACACGTTCGCGAGCATCCTGCGCGCGGCGGCGGACGCGCTGGGGCGTCCGCCCCTTCCGATCCTGCCCCTGTACGTGGGAATGACGCGCAACCCCACGACGGGAAGCTTCGGCGTCGCCGAGAGGGTCGCGGACTGGGTTCGCCGTCACGCCGACGCCGCGACGGCCGTGGTCGCGACGGGCGACCTCGTGCACTACGGGAGCGCGTACGGCGGAGCCTGGGCGTCAGACGACGCGCGCTCCGCCGCCGCGCTCGAGCGGCTCCTCCGGTCCGAGGTCGAACGCGCCCTCGGGCTCGCGTTTGCGGAGCGCGACTGGGAGCAGGCCTACCGGCTGTCGAACGAACGAATCCGAAACGACCAGCGCGAGATGCTCGCTGTGCTGTCCGCGTACCTCGGAGAAGGGGCGTCGGCCTCCGTCCTCGCGTTCGAGCTGTCCGACTATTCGAAGATCCTTGCGGCGGCGTCGCCGTGCGTCGTCGCTTCGGCGCTCGTCGACTACCGTCGGAAGTAGATGTTGCGGCCCTGTCGAGCTTTCCGTACGCTGTCCGGGGCGTGAGAGGAGCACCGTGAAGCACAAAGTCGTTGGCATCGTGGGCGGGATGGGGCCGGCGGCGACGGTCGAGTTCTTCGCGCGGCTCGTGCGGGCGACGCCGGCGATGCGCGACGAGGACCACCTCCGCATCCTGATCGACGACGATCCAGGAATCCCGAGCCGCACCGAGGCGCTCCTCCGCGGCGGGCCAAGTCCGGCGCCGCGCCTCTGCGCGATCGCGAGAGGCCTCGAGCGAGCGGGAGCCGAGATCTTGGCGATGCCCTGCAACACGGCGCACGCGTTTCTCGAGCCGATGCGGGCCGCGGTGGAGATCCCCGTTCTCGACATGCTGGCCGAGACGGCGGCGCGCGTCGAGGTCGATCGCGTCGGGCTGCTCGCGACGGAGGCGGCGGTTCGCGCCGGCCTGTACAGCAAGGCCTTCGTTCCCCGCGGGATCGCCGTGGTCGCGCCGTCTCCCGAGGATCAGGCCGAGGTCACTCGGCTGATCGCCGCCGTGAAGGCGGGCGAGCCCGCAGGCGCGCTGCGACCCCGCTTGCGGCGGGTCGTTGCGGGGCTCAAGGCGCAGGGGGCGCGCGCGGCAATCATCGGTTGCACGGAGATCTCCTTGTTGCACGATCCGGAGTCGCCGCTGCCGGCGATCGACGCGCTCGACTGCCTCGTGGATGCGACCGTCCGCGCGGCGCTTGGCGAGGAGAGGTGATCGATGTGGACTGGAAGCGCGAAGCCGTGCGTGCGATCGACGAGCTCGAGCCGCGCCTGCGCGAGGTGAGCGACTACATCTTCTCCCACCCCGAGCTCAAGTTCGAAGAGACGCTCGCGTCGGAGCGATTGGCCGCGGAGCTCGAGCGGGACGGATTCCGGGTCGAGACGGGAGTGGCTGGGATGCCGACCGCGCTGCGCGCCCTCCACCCGGCCGCGAGCGCCGGGCCGACGGTGGCCGTGATCGCCGAGTACGACGCGCTGCCGGAGCTGGGGCATGCCTGCGGCCACAACCTGATCGCCGCCGCGGCGTTGGGAGCCTCTCTCGCGCTGGGGCGAATCAAGAGCCACCTGCCCGGAAGGCTCGTCTTCCTCGGCACGCCGGCGGAAGAGGGGGGCGGCGGGAAGGTCAAGATGATCGAGGGCGGGGTCTTCGGCGGGATCGATGCCGCGATGATGATCCACCCCTCGCCGTTCACGGCCGTCGGCCACGGCAGCCTGGCGATCATCGAGGCGCGCATCGAGTTCCGAGGCGTCGCGGCGCACGCCTCCGCTTGGCCGGAGAAGGGCGTCAACGCGCTCGACGCGGTGATCCAGACGTTCAACGGGATCAATGCGCTCCGCCAGCACCTGCGCGATGGATCGCGCGTCCACGGGATCATCACGCACGGGGGTGCGAAGCCGAACATCGTCCCGGACTACGCGGCGGCGGAGTTCTATGTCCGCGCCGCGGACACCGAGTACTGCGACGAGCTGTTCCTGAAACTGCGCCATTGCGCCGAGGGAGCCGCGCGCGCCACCGGCGCCGAGCTCACCTACTCCGTCTTCGACGTGCCGTACAAGGCCATGCGGCTGAACCAGCCTCTCGATCTCGCCTTTGCGCGGAACCTCGAATCCGTCGGGTGGACGCTCGACAGGCCGAAAGGGAGTGGGTTCCCACTCGGCTCGACGGACATGGCCGACGTGAGCCACGTCGTGCCTTCGATCCACGCCTACCTCGCGATCTGTTCGGACGACGTGGCCGGGCACTCAAAGTCGTTCGCCGAGGCGTCGCGCTCCGAGCGAGGCGCTGCCGCCATGCTTGCGGGCGCGAAGGCGATGGCGTTGACGGCGATCGACGTCTTGTCGCGTCCTGACCTCGTAGAGGAAGCCTGGGCAGCGTTTGGCCGGCAGGCGACTTCCTAGGACCAGTCGGGCCGCAGCTTCGCGTGCCCCGAGAGGTAGCGGTCGGCGGCGACGGCGGCCGTCGCGCCCTCTCCGGCGGCGAGGACGGCCTGCTTCAGGTGCTTGCACAAGACGTCCCCGGCGGCGAACACGCCGGGCACGGTCGTCTGCAAGAAGTCGTCGACGACGAGGCAGCCGTCCGGCGACACCGCGGCGCGGCCGCCCAGGAAGTCCACGATCGGACGCGTTCCCTGGAGGTAGAGGAAGACGCCATCCACGGGGATCGTCGCGCGAGCGCCGCGCGCCTTGACTCGCAAGCCTTCGACGCGCTCGGCACCCAGGATCTCCTCGACGAGCGTCGAAGCGTGCACTTCGATGACGGGATGCGCAGCCAGTTGGCCGGCCAGTTCGGCCGGAGCGCGCAGCGACTCCGTCGGGACGAGGACGTGCACCTTTTGCGCGAGGCGCGAGAGCACGAGCGCCTCCTCGGCGGCCTCGTCGGTTCCGCCGACGACCGCCACGGTCCGGTCGCGGAAGAAGAACCCGTCGCACGTGGCGCAGTACGACACGCCGCGCCCCGTCAGCCGCTCTTCTCCTTCGAGCGGCGCCGTCCTCCCCATCGAGCCGGTGGCGACGATGAGCGCGCGTCCCCTGTAAGCGCCCTTCGCGCCGTAGGCGGTCTTCGTCTCTCCGTCGAGCGACGTCGCGGAGACGCGATCCGTTTCGAAGGTCGCCCCATAGCGCGCCGCCTGGTCGCGGAGTCGGGCGACCAGATCCGCTCCGGGCACCGGATCGGCGATGCCGGGGAAGTTGGCGATCGCTCGGCTCATTCCCAGGGCGCCTGATGCGACACCCTTGTCCACGACCATGCACGACCGTCCGGCGCGGGCGGCGTAGAGCGCGGCTGTCGCGCCCGCCGGTCCGCCGCCGATGACGAGTACGTCGACGATGTCCTCATGAGTTCGGGAGGTTTGGACCATGTCTCTCCTTCTTGGGTCGCGGCTCCGGCACCGGGTCGTACCCGCCGGGATGGAAGGGCTGGCACTTGAGCAGCCGACGCGCGGCGAGCCAGCCGCCGCGCAGAGCCCCGTGCTTCTCGACCGCCTCGAGCGCGTACTGCGAGCACGACGGATAGAAGCGGCACGCGTGGGGCAGAAGCGGCGAGACGAAGCGGCGGTACGCGCGGATTGGCACGACCAGGACTCGACGGAGCATGCCCTGATACTAGGCGACCGGCTCCCTCTTGACAACTGGCAGACAAGATGCTAGACTGCCAGTTAGCAATGATGAGGCGAGATTGCTAAGGAGACGAAGATGAGAGTCCTAGTGCGAAACTGCAGAGACAAGGAGGAGTGCGACATGAGAAACCTTCCGGAAGTGCGGCGCGGGCCGTTCTTGCTGGAGTCGAACCTGTCGCGGCTGATGGACGAATTCTTCAGCGACTTCGACAGGGTGGGATTCGACGTCGCGACGAGCTTTGGTCGGACCGACGTCTACGAGAAGAACAAGGAGCTCGTGTTCGAGACCGAGCTGCCCGGAGTCAAGCGGGAGGACGTGCAGGTGCGCGTCGAAGACGATCAGCTCGTGATCTCGGGCGAAGTGAAGCGGAGCGAGGAGATCGACCGCGAGCAGTACTTCCGCATTGGGCGTCGCTACGGACGCTTCCAGCGGTCGTTCCCGCTTCCCGCTGATCTCATCGACAAGGCGAAGGTCGCCGCGAAGTTCGAGGACGGCGTGCTGCGCGTGTCCGCCCCGCTTCGCGAGTCGATCAAGGAACGCGAGAAGGCGATCGAGGTCAAGGTCGAGTAGGCGAGGGTATCGCGTGACAGGGGCTCGGCAAACGCCGAGCCCCTCTCATTTGCGGTAGCCGTTGGTCACGGGGACGCGGCGCCCGCCGCCGAATGCCTTGGGCGTCACCTTGATGCCGAGAGGAAGCTGGCGGCGCTTGTGCTCGTGCAGGAAGTAGCGCCGCAGCACTTCGTCGACGAGCGAGGCGGGAAACCCGGCGGCGAGGAGGCCGTCGCGCGATGCGTTGCCCTCGATGAGCGCTCGCAGGGCGGGGTCGAGCTCTGCGTAGGGCGGCAGGTCGTCTTCGTCTTTCTGATTCGGCCGCAGTTCGGCGGTCGGGGCGCGCTCGAGGACGCGGCGCGGGATGAGATCGCCGTAGGTCGCGGCTAGGCGATACACGTCCGCCTTGTAGAGGTCGGCGATCGGGGCGAGCGCGCCGACGGTGTCGCCGTAGAGCGTGTTGTACCCCATGGCAATCTCCGACTTGTTCCCGGGGCAGAGGACGAGTCCGCCCTCCTGGTTGGAGAGCGCCATGAGCAAGAGCCCGCGAATGCGCGGCTGCAAGTTCTCGTCGACCAGTCCCACGGGGGCCTGTGGCATGAGCTTGCGGAACTGCTGATGCAGGCCGGCGATCGGGATCTCGATGTGGCGCACTCCCAGGGCGCGCGCGACCGCGTCGGCGTCTTCCCTGCTCTTCTCCGCCGAGAACTCGCTCGGCATATACACGGTGACGACGTTGCCCGCCCCGACGGCCTCCACCGCGAGGGCCGCAACCACCGCCGAATCGACGCCTCCGGAGAGGCCGAGGAGGCACTTCGTGAAGCCGTTCTTGCGGACGTAGTCGCGAATCCCGAGTACCAGGGCCTGGCGGGTTTCCTGCGCCGGGTCGATCGGCGCGAGACGGACGGGCGTCGCTGGCAAGTTACAGATGTAGAGTCCCTCGCGGAAGCGAGGCGCCGCGAACACGACGTCGCCCGTCTCGTTGGTCGCGAAGCTGCCGCCGTCGAACACGACGTCGTCCTGTCCGCCGACGAGGTTGCAGTAGACGACCGCCACATCGTTGTCTCTCGCGCGTCGCCGCGCGAGCCGCCTGCGGATCTCCTGCTTCCCCACGTAGAACGGCGACGCTGACACGTTGAAGATGACCTTCGCTCCCAGGCTCGCTTGGAGATCGGTCGGGCCGTCGTCGATCCAGAGGTCCTCGCACACGTTGACGCCGACGCGCGTCCCGGCGAGGAGGAACGTTTCGACGCCCTCTCCGGGCGAGAAGTAGCGTTTCTCGTTGTAGATGTCGTAGGTGGGCAGGTGGATCTTCTCGACGCGCCCGATCTCGCGTCCACCGGCGAGGATGTGGGCCACGTTGCGGATCTCCGTTCCGGCGCCGTCGCACGTCGACGACGGGTCGCTTCGGTTCACCGGAGCCTCGGCAGGCGATTCGGCGACCGAGCCGACGATCACCGTCATCGCGCCCGAGCGCTCGGCGATGGTGCGGACGCCGTTCTCGCACGCCGAGACGAATCCGGGCCGCCACAGGAGGTCGAGCGGAATGTAGCCCGGCACGGCCAGCTCGGGCAATAGGACGACGTCACAGCCAGCCGTCTGGGCCTCGTCGATCATTCCGAGGATCGCGGCGACGTTGTCAGCGATGGCTCCCACGTGCGCGTTCAGTTGCCCTATTCCGATTCGCATGGGGGGAGTATATGTTCGCGCTTGCCCCGTCTCCAGACTCGCCGCGTGACGCGGCGAGTCTGGCTGGTCCGGACGCTCACTTGCTCGCCGACTCGCTTGGCGGATGTCGTCGAGTAGCCTCTGTCGGATGGCTGGCTGCTCGCCGACCGGCTTGGCGGATGTCGTCGAGTAAGCCGGCAGGACGTCGTGCTCCAGGGTCTGGAGTGTGGAACCGCGCCGCCTCCCTGCTCGCCGACCGGCTTGGTGGATGTCGTCGAGTGAGTTCGGACTGAGGGGCGTCTCCAGACTCGCCGCGGAGCGCGGCGAGTCTGGCTGGCACCTGACGCTCACTTGCTCGCCAACCGGCGCTCAGACAGAGTCGTCGTCCGAGTGGCATCCTCGCTCGGCGTCGGTCTTGTCGAGAAGGCGCCGCGCGTCTTCGAGGAGGCGGGCCTCCTCCGCTTGCGGCAATCGCTCGATCGCGCCGGGAGCGAGCCGGCCGAGTTCGACGGAGCCGACTGCCACGCGCAGGAGGCGGGTCACGGAGTACCCGCAGCGTGCGAACAGCCTCTTGACCTCGTGCTTGCGCCCTTCGGCGAGGGTCACGGCCGCGCAACGCGCGGTGCTGTCGATCCGGCCTTCGAGGATGCGCAACACTTCGCCTTCGTCTTCGATCCCGGCCTGCATGATCCGGAAGGCGCGCTCGAGCGAGGCGGAGGACGGGGTCTCGGCGAGCCAAACGTGGTAGGTCTTCCTCACTTCGTAGCGCGGATGGCTGGACGCCTGGACGAGGTCTCCGTCGTTCGTGACGAGGAGGAGGCCTTCGGCATCCTGATCCAGCCTGCCCGCCCACGTGTACCCGAGGAAACCCTCCGCCCGCAGGAGGCGGCCGGCCGTGTTGCCGGAGTGAGGATCGTCGTGACTGCACAGCATGCCGGCCGGCTTGTGGAAGCGATACACGCGCGGCTCGCGTGGATGGAGCGACAGCGGGTGGCCGCGCAGCGCCACGCGGTGGCCGTCGGTTGGGTCGAGGACGAGGAACGGGTCGAGGATGGGCCGCCCGTCGAGCGACACCTCGCCGGCCAAGACGAGATCGAGGGCCTTTCGGCGCGAGATGCCGGCCTGCGTCTGGAGGACGCGAAACAGCTTGGCTGAACTCGGATCGGGTATCGACATGGGAAGAGAGATACCGCCGCGCGGCGCGCCGCGCAAGTCCTTCCTACGGTTTTCCCGCGAGCCCCGGCGCGGCATAATGACGGACCACGGGGGTGGGCAACACGACATGGGACTCTCCATCGACCAACTGGAGCTTGGCGACCGGAAGCTAGAGGACTTCGTCCAAGTTCCCTGGAACCTCCGCCGCGGCGACCCGTGCTGGACGCCGCCGTTGCGAGCTGAACTCCTCGGGAGCCGGCTTCTCGGGATCACCGGGCTCTTGACGCGCGAGCACCCATACCACCGCGACGCCGACGTGACGCACTTTGTCGCGCGCGACGGCGACCGCCTCGTCGGCCGCGTGTCGGCCGCTGTGAACCGCCGCTTCAATCAGTTCTACGGTGCGCAGACCGGGTTCTTCGGGTTCTTCGAGGTTGCCCCCGAACCGGAGGCGGCGCGCGCGTTGCTCGATGCGGCCGCCGCGTGGATCCGTGACCGAGGCATGGACCGCATCATGGGGCCCGGCGGCTACTCCAACGCCACGCACGAGGCCTACCAGGGCATTCTCGTCGAGGGCTTCGAGTACCCGCCGACGGTCGAGCTCACCCACAACCCTCCGTACTACGGGGAGTACATCGAGGCGTGCGGCTTCGTGAAGGCGATGGACTACCACGCCTACCGCATCGTCATCGGAGATGGCCCGTCCGAAAGGCTGCGCCCGCTCGCCGAGGCCGTGACGCGGCGCCGGGCGATCCAGACGCGGCCGCTCGAGATGAAGAATCTCGCCGCGGACGTCGATCTCATCGTCCGGATCTACAACGACGCCTGGGCCGAGAACTGGGGCTTCTTGCCGCTCACCGAAGATGACGGGGCGGCGGTGGCGGCGAGCCTCAAGCTCGTCGCGGATCCCGGCTTGATCCGCTTCGCCTACGTGGACGGAGAGCTGGCGGCCGTCCTCGGCGCCCTACCCGACCCGTACGTCGCGTGGCGGCCGCGCTGGAACCGCTGGCGCGACGCCGACCTCGTGCGGGCGCTCCGCTTGATCCGCACGAGGCGCCGGATCCCCGACACACGCCTCATGTTCTTCGGCGTCCTGCCGCGATTCCGCAAGCTCGGCATCGACGCCGTCTTGTACCTCGAGGTGCTCGAATACGCGATCCGCAGGGGCTACCAGACGTGCGAGCCGTCCCTCCTGCTCGAGGGCAACGACCTCATTCTGCGCGCGTCGAGTTTCATGGGCGGCGCTCACCACAAGACCTGGCGGATCTACGAGAAGAGCCTCTCGTAGCTGAACGCAGCCGCGCCTCCCGCACCTCCCGGGGGCCTCGTTGCCGACTTGGCGCGTGTTCTCGGATGGCGATCGGAACCGCAAGTCCGCTCTCGGCTGTGGCACACATGCCGCGATCGAAAAGCGTAGGACCCCGGCCGAAGCCGGGGTCCCTTGGCGAGGCCGAATCCCGAGGAGGTACAACGGCCCCACGCACGATCTCACAGGCCTAGCCGATGCTTAGCCTCCAGTTCCGAAGTGCAGCGTGATCCGCAGGTGCCACTTCCCATCCGTCCCGAAGTACCAGTAGATGCCACTCGTCGGTACTCCGTACACCCACTGCGCCCCGTTCCAGTACCAGGTGCCGCCTGGGTATCCCATGAAGGGCGGGTAGTAGTAGTAGCCGGGTCCCGGAGTCGGAGTGGGGGCCGGCGTCGGATAGTAGTAGTAGTACCCACCGCCGGGCGGCGTATACGAGTACGTCGTGATCTGGAACGACGTCCAGGCCGTCGCCCAGAGCGGCTGAGGAGTGATCCCCATGATCTGCGCCTGCACGCCCATCGCCGCCGCGCTCGGAGTGGTCCCGAGCATCGGGTACGGCTCGCTGTACGAGGTCACCAAGTTCAGCGGGACGCCGCTCGCGAAGATCTGGAGCTGCTCCGTGCCCGTCGGCGGGGTGATCGTGAAGCGGTAGTTGCCGTCTGGCAGCATGTGCGTGCCCGCCTGAACGTAGTTCGACAGCGAGTACTGGTTCGGGAAGATCTGCCGCACGATGCCGTCCGGCTGGATGTCCAAGATGTAGATGTACGCAGCCTGGCTGACCGTGTACGTGATCGTCACGTTCTCGCCCACCGCGTAGCTCGCCTTGTTGGTCGCGACCGTCACCGTGAGCGGGGAGGGCGTCGGCGTGGGCGTCGGGACAATCCCGAGCGGAGACGCGCCGCTCTGCGCAAGCGCCGCCATGGATGTGAAGACTGCAATCAGGATGCCGCTGAAGATTGCTGCATGTTTGGTCCTGTTCATCTCGATCACCTCGCGATACCTACACGCGGGGCGGGCGAGCGTTTCACGGGGTGAGGGCGAGGCGCCGCGCGGGTCCGCCGCCTACAGCGCGCGGGCGACGATGTGCACGTGCTCGGTCGAATCGCGGAACGCCGGATGGTCGCACGTCTCGGCGACGAGCTGCAGGATGATCTCGTAGGCGCCGGCGTCGGTCTCAGCGATCTGCTCCACTTCGTCGAGCATACCGGCGGCGAAGCCCTCGACTCCGGCGTACGTGTCGACGGCGAAGCCGGCTGCGCGCAGCTCGGCGATGGCCTGAGGCGGCGAGACGAACGCCGCCTCGGTGAACGCCTCTTGCTCGCCCGCCTGGACGCACGTCGTGAGCAGCTTGCGGATGTGCGGTTCGTCCGCGTACTCGGCGGGGAACTCCGTGAGGCCCGAGCGCAGGATGCCCCACGGGTTGATGAACCCGACGATCGCCGGCGCCCCCGGGCAAAGGACGCGGCGCAGTTCGGCGAGCGCGGCGCGGCGATCCTCCTCGGCGAGGATGTGGTACAGGGGCCCCAACATCAGGGCGGCATCGAAGGCGCGGTCGGGGATCGCGCCGAGATCGCGCGCGTCGCCCTCCCGGACGTCGTCGGCGATGAGACCCAGTCGGTCCAGTTCGACGCGGGCGCGGGCGACGTTCCCCGGAGCGAGGTCGATGAGCGTGACGCGGTACCCCCGCTGCAGGAGTTCGATCGTGTAGCGTCCGGGGCCGCCGCCCAGATCGAGCACGTGCCCCGTTGCGGGGAAGTGCTCTGCAACGAGGCGGAGCGTGCTCACGAGCTCGAATCGCCGGTATGGCCTCGACAATCGCTCCCACTCTCGGTCGACGCATCCATCGTAGTACCGGCGGACGACCTCGCTCACGGCCCACCTCCTGCGACAGCGTACGGGAATGCGGCCGCAGGCGGCAACGGCCGGCCGAGCGGGAGCAGGCCGGCGGCGGTCGCGCGAGGCCGCAAGCGACTTGTCGTGCGCCGTCGGCGGAAGTACCGTCCCGGCATGAAGGTCATCGGTCTCGCCGGGCCGGCGGGGAGCGGCAAGAGCGCCGTGGCGAAAGAGATCGCGCGCCAGGCCGGCGTCACGTGGCTCGACCTCGACCGGCTCGCCTGGTCGACGTACGAGCCGGGCACGCCTACGTTCACGTCGCTCGTCGTCCGCTTCGGCACGGACATCCTCGGTCCCGACGGGCGGATCGACCGGCCGGAGCTCGCCAGGCGAGCGTTCTCGAACCCGGAGGCGAAGCGCGACCTCGACCGCATCGTTCATCCCGCGGTGAGCGAGGCGCTCGCCCGCGCCATCGAAGAGGAACAGCGACTCGGCCGCGACGTCCTCTTGGTCGAGGGCGCGCTCCTCGCGACGTCGCCCGACGTCGATCGCAGCCTGTTCGACGCGATCCTCTGGCTCGATGCGCCGAGAGAGACGCGCGAGGCGCGGCTTCGAGGAGAGGGGCGCGCACACCACGTCGGCCGCAACGCCCGGATGACGCCGCCCCGGAGCGTCGTGCGGATCGACGCTGGCGCTCCGCTCGAGGTGGTTGTGGAGCGCGTGAGGGAGGCCGTTCGCTCCGCCGGCGCTACGCGCGCGAGGTGACGGTCGCGCCGCGGTCCCTCTCTCGCAAGAGGCGTCGCGGCTCGCGGCTGCGCCACACGAACCAGGAAGTTCTCAGGATCTCGCCCACCGCGATCGACGCCATCGCGAGGAACGCGCCGCTCGCTCCGCCCCACGCAACGCCGATTCCGAGGATGACCACGCTCGACGCGAGGTACACGAACACGGCTTCCGTGACGCCGCGAGTACGCCGGCTGTGCACGATGATCCCCTGAAGGAAGCTCTGCATTGCGGCGAGCCCGGGCAACAAGAGCGTGATCCACAAGGTCGACCGGGCGAGCTCCATGAGCGACCCGTCCAGGCCGGAGATCGTGCCGAACCAGACGCGCGCCAGCGGCGTCGCCGTGACCACGGCGAGGCCGAGCGTGGTGGCGATCCCGATCCGCCGCGCGAAGCGAGCCAGTACGACCGACGAGCCGGGTCGGTCGAGGTGCGCGATCACCACTTCGTTGTAGGCGGCGCCGACGCTGCGGAACAGGAACACGAGCCCGTTCACCACCGGCACCACGGCGAGCGAGTCCAAGGCGTTCGGCATGCGGCCGACCGCGGCGCTCAGGATGGGGCGGATGCCCATGAAGATGAGCGACGTGAGCGAGAGAGGAACGTAGAAGCGTAGAAACGACTTGCCGGATAGCGGCTGACCCAACGGCTCGCGCGGCAACTCGTCGCGAAGCACCGGGCGCACGCACAGCCCAGCGTACGCCGCTTCGGACAAGACCCCCGCCATGACCGCCATGCAGGCGAGCGTCGTGCCGGGCAGCTTGAGGACTGTCATGCCCAGCCCGAGGACGACGCCGTTTGCCGCCAGGCGGATGAAGGTTCCGATACCGACCGTGATCGAACGGCCGAAGCGAATGAGGACGCCCTGGTTGAACCGCCGGTAGGCGATCGACCACGTCCACGGGATCATGAGGATGAATCCGATCCTCGCAGGTTCCACGGTCTCTGCGGGCGCGTGGAGGACGTTCACGACCAAGAGATGGTAGAGCGGCGTGAGAGCGAGCAGGGCGTGGAGCGTCGTCAGGCCGGCCGACATACCGTGCATGAAGCGGCGAATCCGCCGGTAGGCGTTGAGATCGGACGACAACGCCGTCGAGGCGGACAAGAGCATGATGATCGGCGCCTCGATGAGCATGGCGATGGGAAGGACGAGGCTGCCGAACGCGGCGAGGTGGACCTTCGGGTCGGCCAGACGGGCGACGAAGATCGTCTGGAGCGGGCCCTCGAGCGCCATCAGAACCCAACTCGCGGCGAGCGGCCACCACGTGCGGAAGACCTCACCGCTCGTCAGATCGCGCCTTGGTCCGTCCACCGCTCACTCCCCCCGACTTGTACGCCAATCGTCGCCCCGGAGCGGCGTCTCGTCCAGCGCCCTCGGTCCCGCGGCGGGCGGCTTGGGCTTGACAACCCTCCGTGCGGAGAGTAGATTGCGGCCGTTTGTTGGCATCGTGCAGTGCTTTGCAGGAGTACAGAACATCTGGTCACACTCGAATGCTCTGCCTCGATGAATCAACCAGCAGTGAAGGAGGGGTACTCGTGGCAGAACGCGAAACCGGTACGGTGAAGTGGTTCAATGACACCAAGGGCTTCGGATTCATCTCCCGCGACGGCGGCGATGACGTGTTCGTCCACTTCAGCGCCATCCGCGGCGAGGGCTATCGCTCGCTCGAGGAAGGACAGAAGGTGGAGTTCGTCGTCGTCTCTGGACAGAAGGGTCCCCAGGCGCAGGACGTTACCGTCCTCTAGTCCGCCCCTGGGTTTCTAGGGCAAAGGCATGCGGCGCAGCCAGGCTGCGCCGCATCTTCTTCTCCGTCGTCTGCTGTCGCTATCCCTGCAGGTTCGCAGTCCACGTCCAGCCGGCGTTCCCCTGGAACGACCAAGGGCCCGACATGTACCGCTCATCGGCGCTCAGCGTCCCCTGCATGACGAGGCCGTTGAGTAAGCTGATCGAGACCTGGCTTCCATTCAGCGATGCCGAGTTCAGCGGGTACGCCTGCGCCGCGATATAGAGCACGCCGCCGATGCCGCCGCTCGCCGAGTGATTGAGTTGCAGCGTCATGTCGAGGAGGACGGCCCCGTTATCCCAGGTGCCGCGCCACGTGCCGTCGAGGCTCGCGCCGACCGTAATCGTCCTCGACTTCGTCGCCGTGGCGCCGCTGCCGTCGGTCACCGTGAGCCGGACTGTATACGTCCCGGACTTCGCGTACTCGTGCTTCGGGTTCGCCCCCGATGAAGAGTCGGAGTCGCCGAAATCCCAGTCCCACGTAACGATCCCGCCGCCGCCGAACATGCCGCCCTCGTCCGTCGAGTCGTCCGAGAACTGGACGTCGGCCCTCGCGATGGGATCCGAGGGAACCCAGCTGAAGTTCGCCACAGGGGGCGAGTTGAAGAGACTGCACCCCGTCACGCCCAGCATGAGCGCAAACACAAGTCCAACAGCTCCCCAACGGATCGCATGTTTCATCTCGCCCAACCTCCTGAGTCCCATTATAGCGAACTGCGCCGCCGTGCCTACGCGGCTGCTCTGCCGGCTGGGTGGTTGCAGAGCAGCTTGGGAGTTCGGCTGCTCTGGCGGTTCTGCGGCTGCAGACCAGCTAGGGAGTTCCACCGCGCGGGGTGGTTGTGGAACTCCCGTCTGCGTTCGGCGAAACGAGAAGCGGAGGCCTCAAGAGAGACCTCCGCTTCTCGCTATACGCCCGATCAGGACGGCTGCTGTGCAGACTCTGTGGGTGCAGAGCAGCTTGTGAGTCCGGCCGTCATGGTCGATGCCGGACTCTGGTCTGTGTTCGGTGAAACGAAAAGCTGAGGCCCCGATAGGGGCCTCAGCCTTCCGCTATACGCCCGATCAGGACGGCTGTCCCGCTCTGCGGGCTGCGGGACAGCTTATGAGTTGCGCCGGTCGAGTGGTTGCGCAACTCGGGTCCGTTGCGGCGAAACGAGAAGCGGAGGCCTCAAGAGAGACCTCCGCTTCTCGCTGTACGCCCGATC